>JAJFLQ010000005.1 GCA_021772615.1 Verrucomicrobiota bacterium
CAGTCTCAACAACGTGCCTTGGATCTACTAAAGGTTCGACTATAAATGTAGGCAGTACGGGAACGGCATGTATTCTTTAATATGTTGGAATATGGAAAGATATAAAACTTTAAGCGAAGAAGTTTAGCCTAGAGAACCAGCCTGGCTGCCTCCCCTCCAGCCGTGTAGAAGCGCCAATCGTAGCGTGTTTTACCTCGCGCAGAGGCGCAGAGCCGCGGAGAAAAGATAGTCCAAGCGAATGTGACCCTTGGCGTCTTCGCGACTTTGCGCGAGGTAAATTCGGCCGTTCAGGAGAGAAAAAAGCTGTCGCGCAAAGCCGCCACGCCGCGAAAAGAAAACGCATAGATAATTTTACTCCGTAGCGGGCAGTTCTCTGCGGCTCAGCGTCTCTGCGCGAGAATCCCTCCAACCGTGTAGAAGCGCCAATCGTTGCGTGTTTGACCTCGCGCGGAGGCGCAGAGCCGCTAAGAACAGATAGGAATGGAATACTGGCACAAATAAAATCGATAGATCTGAATGGCTCCCATCCTATGGCGCCAACGAGATCAGCCCCTTCGATCACGTTTGTCAATTCACTGTGCGACTGCATACCTCTTGACGCTCAACGCCAAGACCTTTGGCCAATGCGTCAATTGCGGTACGGTTCAAGCTTTGATGTTCGCGTGCCGCCTTCTGCCGCAGCTTCTCTTCAACGGCATCAGGTATTCGTCGCCATGTCAGGTGCTTCATAATTTGCCTCTATAGTGCATGCGTCAATGACATCATGTTAGCTGTAATGCAAGCATTTTCCAAGCGAGTTTCAATGTCGCGACACAACGTGCCACATCAAGCCACCAGGTGAACCAAAGTCTAGCAGGATTTACGCCGATTTCATTAAGTGTCGATTCTGGGAACGCACATGTGCCAGATTGAGTTCCTCCAGGATTTTCAAAAGTCAATTTGAGGTTTTCTGGTTTTGCTCCGACCCTGACAAATCTCTCACCTGGCTTAGTGCCTTCTGCCGCAGCGTCGGCCGCTACACTCTGTGGGGCAAGAGAAAACGTGTTTAAAGCTGAGTCCACCCTGTCATCGTAAACATAGGATGAGGAACAGAAGGAATTCTGGTAGGAGATATATTCGGATAGTGTGACTGAAAAATTGTTGGGCGAGCTTGATGCCGATCGGCTCGTCAGTGGCAGTGCGATAGGCGAAATCAATTGGCCGGAGTCGAGGGTTGCGTCGTAATTCAGTACGTCGGTTGCCCTAAAGTTACAATGCCTCCATCAACGTTGTAACACTGCGAAACGGACGAAGCGGATACATTTGCGGCCAAGAATACCGAGTCCAAAAAGAGGAATAAGCAGCAAAATTATCGAAGCAGTTTGGTCACAAAGCTACCTTGGAATTATCTGGTGAGAACTGACAGATTCGAATATCACCGCGAGGAAGATGAGCCACTATTTCTAACTCTCCTCCAAGTGCATGAACCAAGCGTTGCAATGTACTGATCTGCATGTCAGACTGAGATTCGTGCTTCGAAAGAGTTGGTTGTGCGATGCCCATGGCTTTGGCCAGATCCTCCTGGGTAAGACCGACTTCGCGCCGTATCTCCGATAGAAGCATGTCTGCCGTCAGCCCCTGGGCGTCTGCTTTTGCCATTGCTTGTTGTTCCGCGGACATTCGCTCGCGGAGTTTTGTGTATGAATGACGTGCCATTAGATCAAACCCTCCTCGCTTAGTTCCTGTAAATGATTATCGTATAGTTTATCCGCCTCCGGCAACATACGTTCGTAAAATCGATTATCGCCGGTCTTATCACCGCCGATTAGTAGAATTGCCATACGCCGGGGATCAAAAGAGAAAAACGACCGCAATGGTCGTCCCTCACATTGTGTTCGCAATTCTTTCATATTTTTGTGCCGTGAGCCTTTCATGGTGTCTGCGTGCGGCCGTGAAAGTCGCGGGCCGAGTAATTCTAAGAGGCGAATGCTTGCATCGAGAGAAACCTGCTCGCCTGCTGAAAGACTCTCCCACCACTCGCCGAATTCATCAGTATACTCAATCTTCCACATGAAATTTAATATAGCCCATAATGAATATTCATCAAGAGCTATACCCGCACCTAACCCGACTTTCCGGCTTTGTGCCATAAGGTATTGCAGCGAAACGCAATAACAGGTCTCATTGGGTCACTGCAATTTCGTCATTTTTCGGGGATTTTGGAACGACTGGTTTGCGCTCTTGCCTCGATTCCTTCGAAGTGCCTGTAGATCTCACGCTGTGCGATTTCCGGCTGCCCCGGCTTTCGGATGCGGTACAGTGTGCCGTCGGCGCTCGGCAACAGCAACGTGGTGTAGCAGTGGGTCGATAGAACACGCGATAGTGTGTACCAGTTGCGCATCTCTCCTGTGAGCCGGAGAGTATGCAAAATGTATTGGAGGAGATGATAACGCCATGGCGAAAGAAATAGCGCCGGATCGCCATTCAATGCGGTGAATCCCGCACGTGGGGATTAAATCAGATCCCATGGGGTAATGTAGTCGTGCTTCGTCACCTGTGTAAATTTCTCTGCCGGCGCGATGATCTCAATCCGGGGGCAATGTTCCGCTGAGGATAGTGCCGGCGCAGGGCCTGAAACCCTCTGGCGTCCCGACGCGTTGGTCGACTTTTCAGTTTAACCTCTAGCGGATAAAGAACGTCATCCCTCTCCAGCAGGAAGTCGACTTCGCCGCCACTGTGAATTCGCCAGTGATAGATTGAAGCTTTTCGTGATAATGTCGCCATGATCTTGCGGATTTCCGCGGCAACCGCGGTTTCGAATAAGGCGTCGACCATCGGATGTCCTTCCAGAGCCCGAGGAGAAGAGATCCGGTTCAAGTGGCACGCCAGTCCGGTATCGGCAAAATACCCTTTGGGTTTGGACGATATCTTCTTTATCGTATTGCCTCGAAAAGCTGGTGTTTCAAACCACTGAAAGGTTGCCTTTAATGCCGCCAGCCATCGCTTCCCGGTTTGCGGTGTTATTCCAACTTCCCGCCCTAATTGGCTGCAGTTAATTTCCTGCGCGCTGAGCGCGGCAGTGAGCTGCACGAACCTGCCGAATTGTTGCCAATCATCGGCCTCGAGCAGCAATCGAACATCTCGCTCCACATAGGTTCGGACGTAGGCCGAGAAAAAATCTTCGGCAAGATCTTCGGGAAGTCGGTCCATCTCGGGAAGCCAGCCACGCCATATTAACTGGTACGGTGTCTTCTCTAATCCCAGTCTTCGATGGTTTCCGTTGACGAATTCGAATGGTTGATCCAGATATTGTTCCAACCATGAAGTCGTGCCGGTTGACTCTGTTATTTCGGAAAGAGAAAAGCCTTCCAGGTCAAGAAATACGGCGCGCCCCGCGAGCGATTCGCTGATCGATTTCAGGACGGACCACTGTCTGGAACCGGTAAGGATATACCGACCTGGTTTCCTGTTTTTGTCGACGAGTCTTTTGATGCACGGAACAACTTCAGGGCAGTATTGAATCTCGTCGAGTATCAGTGGGGCCGGATGATTGCTCAGGAAGAGTTCAGGATCCGATCGTGCATTTCCAATGTCGATCACGGGATCGAAGACAACATTGTCCCAATCCTAATACTGATGGTTGAGCAACGTACTCTTTCCGACCTGTCGGGCGCCGGAAACAACAACAACCGAAAAATGCTCAACCAGGGTGTTGAGTTTATTCGTTACCTTCCTTTTCTTGTATTTCATGAAGGATAAATAGAGATACAATCATCAAAAATCAAGCGTATCCCCTTTTTTCTGCCATTGTCTAGTTGTCACTACGCACTACGGGCCACTGACGAAACACGGACGAAAAATTGGTCAGTACTCAGTGGGTGCGTGTTCATTGTGTGACCGTGTGCTTTCGATTTACCTGGAAGTCCAAAGTAACGCGGGCATTCCTGCCTGCGGTCCTGCGTCTCAGTTCGCCGGACAGGTCCCCTACGCGGGAGCCGAGTTACTGGCGCATCGGTCACAAAATGAACACACACCGTACCCGAACTGACGGATATCCCCGAATCAACTGGTCGGACTGTGCTCGACCGTCGACCAAATCAAAGCGCTTACGCACAATCGCCTGAGGGCCTCAA
>JAJFLQ010000041.1 GCA_021772615.1 Verrucomicrobiota bacterium
CCGGCCTATCCCCGTCCTTTGGGCACCGGCTCTCAGCCCGCCCCAAGAAAAAACGCCTTGGGGTGGGGCCCTCTTCGAGCCTCATCTGGTTACACCTTATTTTTTCCGGATTGCTGTCCTTGACATGGGGTCCACCTCAGAGCACGATACATATAGTCCGGCTCTCCGATCGCGTTTTCGATCTCCCACTCAGAGAAGACTTTGCTGTCGCGAACATATTGATTGGGTTGAAGAAAATGAAAATAGTCGACACCGCGGGATCGGCATGCATCCGCCATCAGCTGCGACGATTGCTGCCAAAGCGCTACTGAATCAACGACGACGTCTTCGAGACTGTGGCGGTCGAAAGCGGGGCCGCGCTGAGCGGAGGTGAGCGTGTCCGCGGTCATGTCATCGCCGATGGCCCCTTTGATCGCGTGCTCTCGGGCTTTGACGCGGCGATCAATGACACGCCAACTCAACAGTAATGAGGGACTGTAGTACAGCGGAAAATGTGACACGACCGCACGAGCTGCGATACGAACAGACTGTAGTCGAGCAACCCGAATCAGTCGCCGCAATGTTCGTGCATCGACCGTGTTATTCGCGTGCCATTTCCAACTTCTCGGGTAAAGCGGGAACACGCCATGAGTGGCATTGTCGACGTGCGGCAATACCGCATCATTGAAGCCGTCAAGGTTAATAACGCAGTCAAATCGATATCCAAGCGCAAGGAAAAAATTCAACGCCATAAGCTGCTGTGGTTGTTTCATGCCGTCTTCTGACAGAGAAATAACGTGAATTCTCCGGTCGGCGAAGGGAGGATACTTCTGCAATTCACTTACCAGTAAGTCTCGCGCCGTCTGGAAAAATCCCATCGCAACCGATCCGCCGGTAATCGCAATCACATAATCGTCTGGTGCCGGATCAATTAGTGGAGGGTCGCCGTGAAAACCAAAACGATTGACTTTTTCGTTATCGGTATCGAATACAAAGCCTATGTACGGATGCAGGATTTTGCTGTTGATCCATACAGCATTGGTCGAATCCGGTACGGCGCTGGCATCAGCGACCGACCGCTTTGCGGACAATAACTCCTTTCTTATACCTGACGGTGAGGTATTGGCAACCGCGACGATGAGTAGAAGCGACGTCGCTTCTACAATCATCACAACAAGTGCGACCGCTACAATAGTAAAACAAAGTCGGCGAGCAATGGATGGTTTTTGGGGTCCGGCCACGGGTGCCCTTGCTAGACGTTTTCTGATTACGCTATTTTGATAGTGCCGGCCGCTACGCCAAAACGCACCACGACCAGCGAGTGTGGTATTGCGGCTCGCGCTCGGCGACACCACAACATATCGCTGGTTGCGGCATTGGAATCACATACTAGCGGGCACGCTAGTGGAATGTGGGCAATTACTTATTCGGATTATGTGTCCCGCAACGAGCTGACATATTCCCTGGAGATTGATCGCGCTGACATGCCGACGCGATACGCCGACTGCGGAATTCGTATAGGTGCGAATCCCGTATGTATGGCCCAACACGCGGAATGTCGACGAACATTACGGCATCAGGACACCGGTACGGCAGGAAACCGGAATTAGTTGGTCACAATCGTCGATGCTATCGTATCGCCCTGCAGGATGCGGATAAGATTCTGATGGTCATTGAAGTTATAGACGATGATCGGAATCCCGTTGTCCATGCACATGGAAAACGCAGTCGAATCCATAACCTTCAGGCGCTTTTCGAGCGCTTCCTGAAACCGCAGGGTCGCGTATCGGGTTGCACCAGCCTCGACGTTCGGATCCGCGGAGTATACCCCGTCGACCTTGGTGGCCTTGAGGATGACGTCGGCACTGATCTCACTGGCACGCAGTGCAGCGGTTGAATCTGTCGTAAAATACGGACTTCCGGTACCGGCAGCGAATATAACCACGCGGCCTTTTTCCAGATGCCGGATTGCGCGACGCCGAATATAAGGCTCTGCAATCTGGCGCATCTCGATAGCGGTTTGAACGCGTGTAGGAACGCCGATCGCTTCGAGAGCATCCTGAAGGGCAAGCGCGTTCATCACCGTGGCGAGCATCCCCATGTTGTCCGCGGTAACGCGATCCATTCCCTTGCGGCTCGCAGATATACCACGAAAAATATTGCCGCCGCCAACAACGAGCGCAATCTCTAACCGCAGCGCGACAAGCTCCTTGATATGTTCTGCCAGCTGGACGGTGGTGCCGGGATCGACGCCGAAAGACCTGGGGCCTTTTAACGATTCACCGCTGAACTTAATAAGAATACGCTTGTAGATTATATCGCTCATTATTGACCCTGTGTAAAAAAAAAGCCATCCAAATGAATGGATGGCTTGTTTCATTATATCTCTTCGCCGACTTGCCAGCGAAGATAACGGCGGATTTTCGCGCCGGGTTTCACCTTCTCGACACGGATCTTATCGTCCCGTATCCAAATCTGTTTCAAGAGGCAGTTTTCCGAATACCACTTATTTATCTTTCCGACAAGGATTTTCTCGAGAATCTCAGGAGGCTTGTTTTTCAATTCCGGTTGCGCCGCAGCGATCTCCTTCTCTTTCTCGACGACATCGGCCGGAACCTGATCCGGCGAAAGGAAAGCCGGATTGAACGCCGCGATATGCATACACAAACTGGACAGGTACTCGGCATCTTTGCCGCCGATCACGTCGACGACAACGCCGATCTTTCCACCCATATGAATGTATGTTCCGCACTCGCCTTCGGGTGCCCAGCGGACGGCGCGTCGAATCTGTATGTTTTCTCCGACCTTGGCGACAAGCTCACCAATTTTAACCTTATTGCGCACGGCGACGGCTGCAGATACATCGCCGGTATCGGCAACATTCGCTGCAATGTCGGCGGCGACGTCGCGGCAAAAGTCGACAAAGCTGTCATTCTTGGCAACAAAATCTGTCTCGCATAATACTTCGACCATCACGGCTGCATCAGCAGATACCAGCGATTCGATTTTGCCCTCGGTAGTTTCGCGACCCGCCTTCTTCGCCGCCTTCGCCAGCCCCGACTTGCGCAACTGCTCGACAGCGCCGTCAATATCGCCGCCGCTAGCGGTCAGGGCCTTTTTGCAGTCCATCATTCCCGCGCCGGTTTTTTCGCGCAGGTCTTTAACCATTTTCGCTGATATGTCAGCCATTTTCGACCGGCGCCTCTTTCTGCGCTACCTGTTTATCAGTCGCTTTGGCGCTCGCGCTCGCAGCATCATCGCCGTCGGACTCCTCGGCCGCAGCCGCCTTTTCCGCCTCTGCAGCTGCTGCAGCATCCTTCGCCGCCTGTTCTTTTGCCAGACGTTCTTCTTCCTGATTCTTCTCGTATTGCTCGCGCGCCACCTTGATCGTGCTGCAGATCGCCGCCACGATCACTTTGATTGCGCGATGTGCATCGTCGTTTGCAGGAATGACATAATCGACGCCGTCAGGATTGCAGTTGGTATCGACAATACCGACAACCGGGATATTCAACCGTTTGGCTTCACGGACAGCGATATCCTCGTACTGGACATCCACGACGATCAATGCCTGCGGCATCCGACGCATGTCGACAATGCCCGACAAATCACGCTGAAGCTTGTTGAGCGTGCGCCGGATTGAAGCCACTTCTTTCTTCGGACGGCTGTCCAGTTCGCCGGTACGCTCGGTTTCCTGAATTTCCTTCATGGTGGAAATTCTTTTGCGAATCGTCTGGTTGTTGGTCAACGTGCCGCCGAGCCACCGCTGACTGACATAATGCATGTCTACGGACTCCGCCGCAGTCCGGATCGTTTCCTGAGCCTGCCGCTTGGTACCGACGAATAACACTTCACCACCATCCATCGCCAGCTCAAACAAAAAGCGACAAGCCTTCTCAAGCTGAAACATCGTCTTGGTAAGATCAAGGATGTAAATGCCGTTGCGCGCGCCGAATATGTACGGCTTCATTTTGGGATTCCACCGTTTCGTCTGGTGCCCGTAATGTACGCCGGCATCCATCAAATCTTGTATGGTCAGTCTACTCAATTCGGTCCTCCAGATTGTACGTATTTAAAAGTGATACAGAATAGACCGCGTTTGGTAAATTGCAACAGAATCTTACGCATTTACGGATCGCCCGACCGGATTGGTCCGTGCCGGCGGAGCAACCGTGATCTCGTAGTCAGTGGTCACATCCGGGAAAAAAGCCGATACTATAGAGTTGGAAAGTGATATGGCAACATGGAACGACGATAAAAGACGGAATTTTCCCGTGTTCATTCGAAGTTGCCGTCGGCTGCGATCACCGCAGTCAGTACCGACTCGATTGCCTGCCACGCTTCCGCGTGATTGCCTGCGCCGTTGCAGATAATCGAGAATACCAGCTTCGGCTCCCCCGCCGTATCCAGTATGTATCCAGATAACGCTTTCACATCGCGGAGCGTCCCGGTCTTGGCCATGATCCGGTGAGCAAGCGGTGCGGCAATCATTTTGTCACGCAACGTGCCGGACTGGCCTGCCACGGGAAACATCGCGAGAAAAGCGCTGCGATAGGGGGTATTCAACATATGAGACAGCACGTCTGCTACGGTGTGCACGGCAATGCGATTCTCGCGACTGAGACCAGAACCGTCGGCGACAAGACTGGTGGCTGCAGTAAGATTGTGGCGCTGGAATACAGCCTTCATGGTTTCGACCGCATGGGGGTATGTGGCGGCGCCCGTGCCGATATAGCCAAGGTTGAGAAAAATCAGCTCGGCTCGAAGGTTGTCGCTGTATCGCCCCATGTCACGCAACAAGTCGGCGAGGGGAGGGGATTCGAGGTGGAAGATAGGATTCTGTAGCGGTCGGTCAGCCGCCAGACTATCCGCACAGCGAACCGTTATGCCGTGAGCGACCAGACCGGTGCGCAGGCGGGTGCGGTAGTATTCGGTGGCGGACGCCTCGGTGAGACGCCAGAAGTCGCGACTGTTCCTGGCCGTGTTTACGGAAATCAGATCGCGCCCGTGGCCCGTGGTTGGCATACGTTTCTGGTCGTCAGCATGTGCTCCCGTGACTATTTCAAACGATTCGTGTGCCTCCGGACAGGTAGACATCACGCCATTCTCGACAGTTATGTCGATCGTGTTTTCGTGAAATGTCAATGCGACGGCCGCTGGATAGTGCGGATTTCCACCGGCCATTCCCCAGTCCGCGGTCCGAGCTATGATATCGCCTTCGATCTCATATATGCCACACCGCCGCAACTGCCGCGCAAAGGCCCGCATCTGGCTGTCGAGGACGGCAGTTCGCGCCGCGGTATCCTGGTCGGCAGGAAAACGGGCCGTGAAGTGTATCGCCCCGTGGCCGGACATGATGAGATTGCCGCGTAGCACGCCGTCTTCAATCCTGCCGCCAGGGATAACCAGGGTACGGCTACGGTAATCCGGCCCCGACTGTAGCAGCGCCGCCGCTGCGGTGAGAATCTTCTGGTTGGATGCAGGAATCAGGGAATGATAGGTATTGAAACCGTAAACCGTGCTGCCGTCAATTGTGCGAATCAGACATGCCCAGGTCGCATCACTGAACGCTGGTGCAGCGAAGATGTGATCGATGTGGCGACGCACGACGTCGTGCGACCGCGCTCCGACAGGAAACGCGTGCAGCAACGCGAACACGATGCACAACCCGTGCCGGAACGCCGCCGGACAGGAGACGCTGGTGCTGTATGCCGCTTTTTGTTTCGGCAGAGCCATGACAACCAACGATGCTACTCGTGTATTTCGACCCGAACACCGACGGGCACAATGTCATACAGTTCCTCGACATCAGCGTTCACCATACGTATGCACCCCTGGCTGGCTGCCGTGCCGATGCTTTCCGGTATCCACGTACCGTGAATACCGTATCCTTTTAGCGCTTTGTCGGTGTCCTCTATGGGAGCAAGAGCCATCCAGCGCGTACCCAGCACGTTCGCAGGATCCCCGAATTCCACGAGCTGACCCGGCTGCCACCAATCGGGTTCATACTCCTTGAGATCGATGCGAAATTCACCGACCGGCGTGCGATCCTGGCGACCGATGCCGACGTCGTAAAACTTTACCAGGCGGTCTCCGTCGTGAAGAAGGAGCACGAAATGCTGTTTTGAAACAGTGATTCGCCAGTCCCCCTGGTAGATGCGGAAAACCTGATTGGGATAAATTGTGGGATTCGTCTCATCGAGTTTGTTGCTTTTCTGAATTAAGCTCACTGTGGAGTGGAAGCGATTGGCGATACGAATCAGGTTGTCGCCGCTCTCGACCGTGTATGAAGCCTTGTCTTCACACGGCGCATCGGTGAATAGAAATATGGTGTTGACGCGACTAATAAATGTCGCTGTCTGCCGCCACTCCGCGGAATACACCTGTACCTTTGGATCCATCAGGATGTTCTCTGCAATTTTTCGTGCATTCATCAGTTTTCCCTGCTCGAACAGTGCCTCGGCTTTGGCGAGCTTATTCTTGAACGCCCGTGACGGAGCGCGCACCTCCGCGGAATCGTCGGCCGCAGCCGTCTGCTCGCTGTCGGTGTCTTCCGCGTCGACGGACGGTGACGCAACGGCTTCTGTGTCGTGCGTGCTGAGTCGGGGAAATTCGGGCAAATGGGCCCGGAAGAGATACAGGATGCTGGTAAGGATCAACACCCCGATCAATGACAGAATTACTTTTGCATGAAAATACATGGCTGGGGTCGCTTCAATTCGCTCCGGCGCCTGGCGTTACATTGCGGCTCGCGGCGCGGCGGTTGATTACGGACGGATATTACTCTATTGTTACGTGTCGGCTTACCGCGACACCTTTTCTTATCGAATATTGTTTTTCGAACGCGTTATGCAATTTGAAGCTATGGAAAAAGTCGAAATTATCACGGAGCGTACTGACTTCGGTCCACTGACATGCCGGCACAATGCGCTGGATACGCTCGAGCGTGCCTGGTCGGTTACCGCAGACGCCGATCCATTGCGACCGGTTCGGGATTGTCTGGATCTGGTACAGTCGTTATTTTCCGGTCGGCATTTTTCCGGTGCTCGCGTCGCAGTCACGCCGCGTGTGTATCAATCGCCCGTGTTTCATGTGGGCGAACACGTTATCTCAGCGAATTTTCCCACCGACGCAGGTGCGATCGAGGTACACTTTTCCGGTCACGGTGCGGAACCACGGCAAGGCGATCAGCATGGCGAGGACAGGGCTTGGGTCGGGCGACTGGCGACGTCGCTATGGCGGGAGCTGTCATTGCGGCAAATGAGGCTTGCTGAAGCAACGTTGAGGCGACAACTCGACCAGTCGCGTAAGGTGGAGGGCATTGGTACGCTTGCCGCCCGCGTGTCTCATGACTTCAACAATGTGCTTACAATTATCAACGGATACTCAGCCGTACTCCTGGACAAATTCGATCCGCGTTCACCTGCCCACGACGAGATCTCCGAAATCTTTCGAGCCGGGAAGCACGGCGCCGACCTGGTGAGGCAGCTGTTGACGTTTCGGGTTCCTCATACGTACCACGCGGAAGTCGTCGATATCAACGGTATCGTCCGTGAGGCCGGCGCAATACTGAAGCCGGTGCTTCAGGAACGTACGATAGTCGAGGTAAAGACGGAGCATTCGTCGAATTGGGTCCTGGTCGACCCTGTAGTCTGCAAGCAGATCATTGTAAATCTTGCCGCCGTCATCGCATGTCGACTGGTGCCGGATGATACGTTTACGATAGAAACCAGCACATGTGATCCTGGTCCGGCGTATCGAAGAGAATTTCGGAATATGAATGCACACAGCTACGCGGCACTTCGCCTTTCTCTGGATGCGACGGCGGCTGTCGGCACGGACAGCAGCGCATCCCGCCACTTTTACCCCGCAACAAAACAACCGGAGATTCAGCCGGATCTGGCGCCTGTATACAAGCTGATAAACCAGACTGGTTCCTTTATCGCAGTCCGTACATCAGGCCGCCATGTCGAGTATGTTACGTATTTTGCGAATGCGATGCCGGAAGCACGGAACACGCCATCGGGGTTGACGGAAGCTGCAGCGATGCCGTGCACTGCGACTGACAGAGGCGCTGCTGCCGCCGCGGGCGCGGCGCAAACAGGTACCGGCCGCGTTGTCGCAATCGTTTCGGCACGCCCTGCAATTACCGACGAGCTCTATACTGCTCTTGAGTCGCTTGGACATATTGGTTTCACAATGGATCGTGCCAGGGTCGCCCGTAAAGAAATCCGGCAACTCGCCGAAATCATCGACGCCGTTATCGTCGACCGGGACATCGGCGATACCGACCCCGATACGTTTGCCGGAGAAGTTGCGAAGGCGCACCCGGATATGTCCGTGATCATGTTACATGACGAGGATGATTTGTGCAGTCGCCGTTGCGACTCACCTTTTTCAATCCTGGAATTGCCGCTGGTGCGGTGCACGCTTGAGAGCGTTCTCACAGCCGGCGCCACCGCCGATAACACTGGACGGAACCCCGTATGACGCGAGAGGGCCCTATTCTTATCGTTGACGATGAGCCGGGAGTACGCGATCTCACCGCGCGCCAGCTCAACGACGAAAATTATCGCACAGCGACCGCAGCGAATGCCAGAGAAACACTGACACTGCTGGCCAAACAGTCGTTTGACCTCGTCATCGTCGATCACAATATGCCGGATGTGTCGGGGCTTGAACTGGCGCGCAGTATCCAGCAAAAGAATCACACGTGCGAAATCGTTATCATGACGGGGCTGCCCGATCGGCACATCATTGACGAATGCCGCAAACTCGGGATCATATATTTCCTGTTCAAGCCGTTCCATGAAGCGCAGCTCATTTTCACGGCACATGCGGCGCTCTACCATGCGCGACTGAAACATGCGATCAACGCTGATGCAGCCGGAGGCTCGTCAGACAGCGGTGTCATCGGCATATCAAAATTCTGCCGCTATCTGCGATCCGAAATTCAGACCTTTGCCGGCAGCAACGTCCCGGTTCTGATTATTGGCGAGACCGGCACTGGCAAAGAAGTCATTGCCGCAGAAATCCACCGCCACAGCCAGCGTGAAAAGGCGTCGTTCACACCGGTGAACTGTGCTATTTTTGATACCCTCGCGAATAATGAGCTTTTCGGTCACGCCAAGGGCGCTTTCACCGGTGCGGCGCAGTCGAGCAAGGGCTTTATTGGCGCTGCCGACGGCGGCACGTTGTTCCTTGACGAAGTTGGCGACCTGCCGATGGAGACCCAGGTAAAATTGCTCCGATTTCTGGACACCGGTCAATACACGAGTATCGGGAATCCGGCAGGAAAATCGGCGGATGTCCGCTTGATCTGTGCAACAAATAAAGACCTTCGCGCAGGCATTGAAGACGGTTGGTTCCGAAAAGATCTCTATTATCGTATTGCCGGTTTTGTGATCGAAACCGAGCCGCTGCGCGAGCATCCCGAGGATATTCCATCGTTGGTATGGCATTTTCTTGAATTGATCGGTAACAAACTCAACCGTACCTGCCGCATCTCGCAGCACGGCATTCAGGCGATGTCGCGTCACACGTGGCCCGGAAATGTACGCGAGCTGATGCAGGTGCTGAACGTGCTCACGCAGCGATGCCGCGACCGCGAGATTGCTTACGCCGATGTAATTCGTGAAATCGGCCCGCTTGAGGGCATAACCATCGATACCTATCGCGATGCCAAGGCCAAAGCGCTCCGGGAGTTTGACCAGGAATACTTTTCGCAATTGCTGTCGATCGCGCAGGGCAGCCTGAAGACCGTGTTGGAGTTATCCGGTCTGCACAAGAAGAATTTCTATACGAAGATTAAGGAACACGGATTATCGGTAAAATCGTTTCGCCGCGACGCCGCCGATAAGGAATAATACATCACCACTCTTCCCGAACCCTGAGGAAGGACGCAAATCGCGGAATCCCGGCGGCTGTATAGCCGTAATATTTGAACGTGATAACGGCGCCTGCCGGCGGTGGGCTGTCGCGCTCGACGTCGCTGAAACCCGTGCCAATTGCGAATTCGATACCCGACGGGAGCCGAACGCGAATGGATCCCATTCGGCCCTCGTGTTTGCCCGTACCGGGCTGATGACCAATCACGACGGCTTCCGCATCTTCAAACGATTTTACTTTCAGAAGGTCGCTGCTGCGTTTGCGAACATATGTAGAACGCGGATTGCAGAGCATCAATCCTTCGCCGCCGTGGGCTTCAATTTTATCAAGACGTTCCCGTACATGCGCTGCGTCACGGCACACGTCATGTTCGATAATGCGCACAAAGGCCGACGGATTCCTGGCAAACCACTCGCGTCCCCTGCGAATGCGCGCCTCAAAATCCTCGTAATCATGCGGAAGATCGAAAATGACATATTGGATTTCACGCCAGCGGTTATCGGGCGTTGCGGTTCGCACGATGCTCATGACGCGTGAGAAACGGCCGCGGTCAATCCAAAGCTCGCCGTCCAACGGCATCGGTGGAAGTTCTTTCACGAACCACGGTGGCGCCGGGATAGGATTGCCGAGACGCGTGAGCAACGTGGATCCGGTCCAGTAGGCCCTGACGCCATCCATCTTTTCGCTCATCCACCAGCCGGCGATATCGGCTTCGCCATCCCACGTCTTTGCATGCATCAACGCGGGTGCGTCCGCTGCTGGAGATTTGAACGACGCGACCGCCAGTAGTATCGCGACGATCGCACGACGCGGATTCGAGTAGCGCGCTGACATCGAAAAACCCTCGAACGGCAACAGGTTAAATATAGTGACCAGTGTCGAGGAATGCGTCGGATCCGTCCGCACCATCATTCACACCGTGATTCATGTCCAATGCCGGCGATCTTGTATGGGGTTGTCCGCAGCGCTTTGCCGGCACACCGACGGCGGTGCAGTGCGGGGGGATATCGGTAAGCACAACGCTTCCCGCACCGATTTTCGCACCTTCACCAATCCGAACGTTGCCCAGGATTGTTGCATTGGCACTGATCAACACGCCGTTGCCGATTTTGGGATGGCGGTCGCCGCGCTCCTTTCCGGTTCCCCCGAGGGTCACCTGGTGAAGAATCGAGACGTTGTTCCCGACCACCGCGGTCTCGCCGATTACGATGCCGGTGGCGTGGTCCAGAAGAATGCCTTTGCCGATTCGCGCCGCGGGATGGATGTCGACCGCGAATACCTCCGATACGCGGTTCTGTATGGCGATCGCCAGAGTCTGACGGCCGTGTTCCCAGAGCCAGTTTGCGACACGATACGACTGCAACGCGTGAAATCCCTTGAAGTACAATAGCGGCGTCGAGTAACCACGGCATGCCGGGTCGCGGTCGCGCACAGCTTTCAGGTCTGCCCGGATCGCCGCGCGAACCGATGCACTGCCGCTGAGCGCCAGGCATATCAGCTCCATCAACGTGATTGGCTGCAGCGTTGCGCTCGCCAGCTTATTCGCCAGGCTGAACCCAAGCGCATTCTCGAGTGAATTGTGGTTGAGTATTGTCGCATGCAGAAAACTCGCCAGCAAGGGTTCGGTTTCGGCGTCAGCGAGCGCTTCCGATCGGATTTCCTGCCAGATTGCGTCTGTACTTTTTTTCTTCATGATTGTCCGGTTGTGATCGCCGCGCCTGTGGTAATGATCACGTCAGGGACGCAATCGCATCGCGTAACATGGTATAAGTGAAAGGCTTCTTTAAGTAAACATCCGCTCCCAAACCTTTGGCAACAGGATACATTTCATTCTCTGGAAACAGACCGCCACCTGACATTGCGATAATCTTCACGTCGGCGTAATTTCTTTTCAGCTTGCGAATGATTTCGAGACCATCCATTGCCGGCATGAAGATATCGGTGATCACAACGTCGTACGATTCTTTTTCATACAATTGCAGTCCCGCCGCCCCGTCAAGAGCCGTATCAACGACGTAGCCGTCCGGTGTGAACAAGCTTACTACCATATCGACGATGTTGGTATCATCGTCCATAACCAAGAGTCGCTTTGCCGGTGCATCCATGATCGCACTAGGTTTAAGGTCTGTGAACGGTTTACGGCAAGAGATCGCCAAGGCGCGCATTCCCCTTGATCAATCGTTTTTCAGAAAACTGCGCAATACCGTCTGCAGAATACCGCCGTTTCGATAATAGTCGACCTCTACATTCGTATCGATCCTGCACATTACCGTAACCGATTTCACGGCCTTATCGGCACCGGCAATGTCCACAATGATATCCTGGCGCGGTTGCAGCGATTCGTCAATCCGAATGGTGTAGGTTTCGTCTCCGGCAAGTCCCAATGATGCCGCACTGTCGCCATTCTTGAACTGCAGCGGCAATACGCCCATGCCCACGAGGTTACTGCGGTGAATGCGCTCGAAGCTTTCCGCCAGGACCGCACGGACGCCAAGTAAAAGTGTTCCTTTTGCAGCCCAGTCGCGGCTGGAACCGGTACCGTACTCTTTTCCCGCCAGCACGATCAATGGAGTGCCGGAATCAATGTATTTCGCGCTCGCGTCGAAAATAGACATGACCTCGCCGCTGGGTAGGTAGGTAGTCCATCCGCCTTCCGTGCCCGGCGCGAGTTGATTTCGCAGTCGGATATTCCCAAAGGTTCCGCGCGTCATCACCCGATCGTTGCCGCGTCTGGAACCGAACGAATTGAAGTCCTTTTGCTCGACACCGTGGGTCCGCAGATAGGTGCCGGCCGGCATGTCCGCGGGTATACTGCCGGCCGGGGAGATATGATCGGTTGTAACCGAATCCCGTACCTTTACCAGCACGCGCGCACCTGTAATGGCCGTGATCGGCGTGGCTTCGCGGGCAAGGTTCTGGAAAAAAGGCGGTTCTTGTATATACGTTGACGACGCGTTCCACGGGTACAGCGCGCCTCCGCTAACCGGTATCTTGTTCCAATCTTCGTTGCTGTTCTCAATTCCGGTGTATTGCTTCAGGAACGTCGACGGTTTGAGCGCCTCCAGATATACCTTGGCGATTTCCGCCTGATCCGGCCAGATTTCCCTGAGAAATACGGGTTTACCATCTGCATCGCAACCCAATGGTTCGGTTTCAAAGTCGATGCACACCGTACCCGCGAGGGCGTATGCAATCACCAACGGCGGCGAAGCGAGAAAATTCGCTTTGATGTACGGATGAATTCTCCCCTCGAAATTACGGTTTCCGCTCAAGACGCCCGCAACGATGAGATCGCCGCTGGTAATCGCCTCGACCACTTCTTCCGGCAGCGGCCCGCTGTTGCCGATACACGTGGTGCAACCGTATCCGACCGTATGAAAATTCAAGGTTTCGAGATAGCGTATCAACCCTGCTTCTTCCAAATATTGTGTTACGACCTTTGAGCCCGGAGCCATGCTGGTTTTGATGTGGCCAGGCACAGTCAATCCGCGTTTCACCGCGTTCCGGGCAAGCATACCGGCGCCGATCATCACCGACGGATTGCTGGTATTCGTACAGGATGTGATGGCCGCCAACACCACGCTGCCGTGCCCGATGTCCGCAGCTGGATGGCCGTTTGGGCGTATCGTGGCCGTGTTCGCAACGCGGTCCGCGTCGAGCCCGAATCCCCGCGGGCCTACCGCTGCAGTGAGCCCGTCACGGAAGGATGATTTCAATGATGTGACGGAAATTCGGTCCTGCGGGCGTTTCGGCCCTGCCAGGCACGGCTCGACTTCGGCCAGATCCAGACCCAACGTCTCGGTGAACTCGGGGTCGGGCGTATCCGCTGTCCTGAAGAGCCCCTGCTCCTTTGAATACCGCTCGACGAGCTCGACAAGGTCATCGGGCCGCCCGGTCCGCCGCAGATAATTCAGGACCTCGTCGTCTACAGGGAAAAATCCCATTGTTGCCCCGTATTCCGGCGCCATATTGGCAATCGTAGCGCGATCCGGCAGCGACATTTGCGCCAGCCCCGGGCCGAAAAACTCCACGAATTTCCCGACCACACCGTGGGCGCGAAGCTTTTGCGTTACTGTCAATGTCAGATCCGTAGCGGTGACGCCTTCACGCAGACGACCGGATAGACGGAAGCCGACTACTTCCGGAATCAGCATATAGACCGGCTGGCCGAGCATCACGGCTTCGGCTTCGATACCGCCGACACCCCAACCAACAATCCCGAGCCCGTTGATCATGGTGGTGTGACTGTCCGTTCCAACAAGGCTGTCGGGATACACCACATCGAGATCGTCCTCAGGTCGCGTCCACACGCCGCGAGCGATATATTCCAGATTTACCTGATGGACGATGCCGCTGGCCGGTGGCACGACGCTGAAATTGTCGAACGCCTGTTGCCCCCAACGCAGGAACTCATACCGTTCCCGGTTGCGTTTGAACTCCATTTCGGCATTTCGTTCCAGCGCCATAGCCTGGCCGAAGTGATCGACTTGCACCGAATGGTCGATCACAAGATTCACCGGTACGACTGGATTGATTTTCTGCGGATTGCCGCCCATTGCCTGCATGGCTGAACGCATCGCAGCAAGATCAACCACAGAAGGCACCCCGGTAAAGTCCTGAAGTATTACCCGCGCCGGCTTGAAGGGTATCTCCTGTTGACTGCGCGAGGATTCCGACCAGGCGGCGAGTTTGGAAACGTCGTCTTCGGTAACAACGTATCCGTCTACTTCTCGAAGAACCGCTTCGAGCAGGACCTTAATCGAAAACGGCAATCGGCCAATGACAGACGATACCTGTGATTCGAGCCGACGAAGACTATAGAGGTAAGCGGATCCATTCCCGGTTTCGAATCGGTCGCGCGTACCTAACGAATTTTTGTGTGTCATGTTCCATTCTCCAAAATATTGGGTATTGTTACAGGTTTTGTTTTGCTCCTGATCCGGTTCAGCAGCCTGGCGGTCGCTCCGAAAGGAACACCGGGAAGACACGGATTGTTGGAGACGAACACAGTATAGTCCGACAGGCAGATTCGCAAATCCCGCCTCCGCCTCAAATCGCGTCTACTAACGAGAGACAACGACTGAATCATATGGTAAAACCAAATAATTCACACGAAGGCCTGCTGCGTAGCACGAAGTCCTATAGCGCACAGTTTATACCGTTTTTTCTACCCTACGCCTGCTACGTCGGTATGGACCTGTTGTCGGGTACAGCGTTGGGACCGACAACGATACAGTTGCTAAAGCTACTAGCGGTATCCGGCTGTCTGATCTGTTTCAGGAAGTATTACACGTTTGGTGTGTTTCGGGCGCGAGACGTGTGGTACTCCGCTTTGCATGCGCCATTTCTGTGCTGCCTGTGGGTATACCCTCTAAAACTCTGCCTGGACGCCGGGTTCGGTTCACCGCCCAGTACCGGCCTTGCGGATATCGAGGCGGCGAATCTCTATAGCGCCCTGCGAATTGTCAATTCCGTCGTTCTCGTCGCGATATTCGAAGAGCTGTTTTGCCGCGCTTACGTCTTATCCTATTTCTACGAAGCGGGTACGAAGACCGGCAAGTTGTCGTTTGTTGACAGGATCATGGCGCCCCTCGATCACGCACCCGCCAAGTTAAGTACGCTGCCGCTTTCCCGATTCAGCATTATCGCGGCGACGGCGATATTCGCCCTGGGCCATAGCCCGCCGGAGTACATCTCTGCGGTTCTCTATTTCGCCATGACGACCTGGCTGTACTGGAAAACCCAATCATTCTGGGTCTGTATCCTCACACATGCTTTCACGAATCTACTGGTCGCATTGCTGGTGCACTTCAATAATATGGCGTTTCTCTGGTTTTAACGAACACCTATAGCATTGCGTAGATCTCGCGCGTAGCCGAGGATTTATTCAAGGTATAGAAATGAATGCCCGGTGCACCATTCCGTAGGAGATCCCTGCACTGTGCGGCCGCGTGCTCAATGCCGATCCTGCGAACATCGTCGGCGTTGCCGCTTACCGCGTCGAGTCGCGTAATCAGGTCATCCGGTATCGTGCAGCCGCACAGCTTCGCAAATTTCGTAATTTGTTGATGATTCGTCACCGGCATTATACCCGGTATCAACCGCAGCGTCACACCTTTACCTTTCGCGGCGTCACGAAACCGGTAGTAGTGATCGTTACTCAGAAATAGCTGCGTCACAATAAAATCGGCTCCCAGATCCATCTTCATTTTTAGAAAATCGAGGTCCAGATCGTAACTCTTCGCCTCGACGTGCCCTTCGGGATATCCGGCGCCGCCGATACAAAAGCCGCCAAAATCCTTAATTCTGCGAATAAGATCCGTTCCGTATTGGAAGCCGCCCGGTGTCGGCTTAAATGTCTCGTTGCCGCCAGGCGGATCGCCACGAAGTGCCATGATGTTCTCGACACCGAATTGTTGCAGCCTTTCGAGAATAGCGTCGATATCCGCAGCGGTCGAACCCACACATGTGAGATGCGACATCGCAGTAATACCCAGTTCATTCTGAATTCTGCCGGTGATCGCGATGGTTTTGTCCCGCGTCGTGCCCATCGCGCCGTAAGTGACCGATACGAAGTCAGGCACGCATTCTCGCAATTCGGCAATGGTATTCAGCAGGTTCACGAGTCCCTGGTCCGTCTTGGGTGGGAAAAACTCGAAAGAAAAGGTCTGCTGCTTTTTACTGAAGATCTCTGTGATTTTCATTGTCTACGTATCTGCGTGGCGTGTTACCTGTAGCCTGTGGCACGGACGGATCTCAGCCGAAATCAGCCGTTGTAGCCAAAACAACTAACAGTAGTTGTCGATTGGATGATTTCAATTTCCTTGATAGGAAGAGACTTCCGTAGTAGGATAGATGGCTGTGCATCGTGACAGCGGTGCCGACGCAACGAGGGCGACGATAGCGGAGACACAACGGGATTCAAGTGTCGGTCACTAACCTGTGGCAACGACGATTTTCGAGGCTGAGGTGCTGGCGTTTAACTTGTCATCGGTTGGAGTGTAGAAGGTGAGCTCAGGGAAACACAGAACGGCGCACCGCACCAACCTGAGGCTGAACGACCGGCGGCCGATGCCGCCGCACGAACCACACCATTATTTGCACCATGAAACTTCGAGATTATATCACGGATATTGCCCCAAAGGCGTTGCTCTACGAATTGGCCCGCCGTAACTGGATACGACCACCTCGACCAATCACCTTGACCTTCTCGGTAACGGCTGCCTGCCAGAGCCGGTGCAAGACGTGTAATATCGGGAATGTGTATCTGGCAAACCCGAAGATCGCGCGCCGAAATCTGAATCTCGACGAGATCGCCCGAGTTTTCGAATCGCTCGGCAAGGTGTATTTCTTCAACATCTCCGGCGGCGAACCGTTTATGCGCAAGGACCTGGCCGAAATCATTCGTCTGGCGTGCGTTCATCTGAAACCCCATCTCATTCACATCCCTACCAACGCGCTGGCGCCGCGGTTTATCGACAAGACCACACGGAATATTCTTGGGCACATGGATGCATTGTTGCCGCCATCGGTACCGATCTCAATAAAGCCATCGATCGACGGAATCGGCGCCATGCACGACTATGTACGGGGGATGAAGGGAAATTTTGAGCAGCTCCAGAAGACGATCGATGTACTCCTGGCAATCCGTGCCGAGAATCCGCGGCTTCACGTTGACCTCGGCACCGTCATATCAAATTTCAACCTTCACCACCTCGACGACATCGAGAACTGGGTGCACGATCGCGGTATCGAATCGTATCGTCATGAAATTGCGGAGCAGCGAGCGGAGTTTCACAATCGTGGCGATCCGATCACCCCGGCCCCGGAGGTCTACGAGGAGCTGACACGCCGGTTTTCGAATAAGATCGTCCGCAACATCAAAAACAAGGCATTTCTGACACGTACGACAGAGGCCGTGCGGGTGGTGTATTACGAGCTGGCTGTGAAGATTCTGAAACAGCGGCGGCAGGTTACCGCGTGCTACGGCGGGCTATCAAACATTCATCTCAATTATGACGGTACGGTGTGGCCTTGCTGCGTGCTCGGCGGGGAGCAGCCGCTGGGGCAGGTTCGAGACAGCGATTACGACATGAAGGCCGTACTGCACTCGGAACGCGCGACGCAATCTCGTCGCTATATTGCGGACGGCCACTGCGCCTGTCCATTGGCGAACCAGTGGCTGAACAATGTCCTGCTGACCCCACGGCACATGCTCAAAGTGCTGTATACCCTGCTTATTCGCTTTCCGCTAGCGCGATCTGCCCCCGATGAAGCGCGGGTGCGCGCACCGGTCGATCCTGATTCAATCGAGGTTCGAGTCGCAGGCACAGAAAAACGCCGGGCAATCGTGATGCATAAACTCGGCACCATCCCGGAAACCGAGGTGGTCGACATTCCGGTGATTGAATCCTGACACGATTTTACTACTGCAAAAACGGGTTGTTCGTTTTTTCGAACGCGATGTTCGTGGATGGTCCGTGCCCGGGATGTACCTGGAAGTCATCGGGCAGGGTAAACAGCTTCGAGCGAATACTCGCGATCAACTGTTCGTAATTACCGCCCGGGAGATCGGTTCGGCCAATGCCGCCCTGAAACAACACGTCTCCGCCTATGACAAATTTCTGCCGTCGATCGACAAAAACGATATGTCCCGGCGCGTGACCGGGAGCATGCAGAATGTCCAGGGTGGAGGCGCCAAACGTAACGCAGTCGCTCTCATCCAGAAAGTGAGCAGGTTCGGGCGAGGGGTCGTAGTCAAAGCCGTAAAACAAGCTGACTTCACCGGCTGACATTAGAATGATGTGATCGTCGCGGTGAATCGCAAGGTCGATACCATAACGATCAGCTATGAACCGATTGCCGAAAATGTGATCGAGATGGCAGTGCGTATTCAGCAGGCGCACGGGCTTCAGGTCTCGACCGGCAATGAATGACGACATCTCGTTCTGCTCGTCAGGCGACTGGCAGCCCGGATCGATGATAGCACATTCCTTCGTCTCGTCCCAGAGGATGTACGTGTTCTCTTCGAACGCATTGAATGTAAATTTGTGTATGGACACCATAATTTTTTTCACCTATGTCGGCTGGCTGCAGGCCTATCGGCGCCGCTCCGGGCGCCGATCTCCAGACCAACCTCCGTTATCGTCTCTACCATCGATTCCCAACTGAACATACGCCGCTTGCGCGCGATGTTCGTGGCAAACACCGCGGGATCACGGTGATTGAAAAACTCGGCTATGCCAGTGGCCATCGCAGCAGCATCCGCCGGCGGCACAATAAACCCGGTTTCGCCATCGTCTACGACTTCAGGCAGTCCGCCCACAGCCGTTGCCACAACCGGTTTCGCGAAGCCATAGGCAATTTGAATGATGCCGCTTTGTGTTGCCGAGAGATAGGGTACGGCCACGATGTCGGCTGCCTTGAAATAGCCGCCTACGTCCTCATTCGGCACATAACTATCGACCAGCGTCAGCGCGTTTCGGCGTACGAGATGATCAAGCGCATCCTGGTATTGCGCGCGATCGTCATAGAACTCACCGACGATGATCAGGTGGTAACCTGCGTCATCCGGCAACAACGATACGGCGTCAAGTAGTACATGCAACCCTTTGTAGGGCCTCACGAATCCAAAGAACAGGATCACTTTTCGGTCCTGCAGCTTCAATACAGCCCGCATGTCGTCGGTCGATGGATTTTCGCCATGAGCGAAGGCCTCGTAGGTCGGGTGCGGATGGACGTGTATCGACGTTCGCGGCCGGAATGCCGCCAGGCGATCGCGGTCGGCAGCACTGTGCACGATGAAATGATCGCAAGACCGGAATGCGAATCGAAGCAGGAGACGATCGACGAATGTGGTATCGTGCGGGACTACGTTGTGACAGAGAAAACAGGCTGGTACGCCTCTCGACCACCTGGCCATCCGGGCAATGCCGCCAAAAGACGGTGCGAAGAATGGATGCCACCACGAGAACAGTATAAAATCCGCGTCGATACGGCGGATCTTTCGCGACGTCAGCCACCACGACAATGGATTGATGGAATCGATACAGGGATCGTGTGGTGCTTCGAATGGCCGTCCCGAATCGTCTATTTGCGTTGTGCCGGGAAAAAGAAATTCCGGATATTGTCTGGACAACGCAAAAAAATGCACCTCATGGCGCTCGGCAAGAGCGCGGTACAGCAGCGTTGTGTAGTGCGCTATACCACCACGAAACGGATAGGTCAGTCCAACCAGAGCTATCTTCATTCTTCTGCCATTTAAATCCGCCTGTGAATCACGCCCGGGCTACTCGACGATGCGTCTTATGGAATAGCCAGTCTCTCGATCCGGATTGGTAACGGAATTTACGATGAGTTCGCCCAACAGCCCCATCGAAAAAAACTGTGTGCCCACAATCATTAGCAATATCCCGAGGCTGAGCGCGGGCCGGTCATGTATATTCCATGATGAATCCAGAACAATTCCGGCCACGTACAGAACATGTCCAATGGTAAGAACCAGTAGAACCGAAAATCCGGACAGGCACGTCAGCACGCCGCCAAGGCCAAGGAGATGTAACGGACGCTTTGCAAATCGTGTCACGAAAACCACCGTCATGAGGTCGAGCATGCCGCGCAAATACCGCTCTATGCCGTACTTGGACGTGCCGTACATGCGCGGCAGATTTTTGATCTTGATCTCCGCCAGGGTAAAGCCTTTTGACCAGGCAAGAACGGGTATATATCGATGAAGTTCGCCATGAATATCAATCTCCTCGAGCACGGCTCGACGATACGCCTTGAATGGACAATTAAAATCATGCAGCGGTATGCCTGTCACCAGTGCTACAACCTTGTTAAACACCTTCGACGGGAAGGTCTTGTCGAACGAGCCCTTGCCACGGTGCTTCCAGCCGACAACCAGATCGAAGCCCTGCTCGATCTTTGCGATAAAGAGCGGGATCTCGCCTGGGTCATCCTGAAGGTCCGTGTCCATGGTGACAATGATATCTCCCGACGCGTGCCGGAATCCCGCGCTGTATGCCGCCGCTTTACCAAAATTCCGCCGAAACTGGATGACCTTGACTCGCTTGTCTTCTTCGTGCAACGCCTGCATTGCGGCGAAAGATCCGTCGTCGCTGCCGTCATCTACGAATACCCACTCGACCTCGTAGTCTGTCGTATTCATCACCTCTACGATCCTCCTATACAGCGGAACGATCGACTCCTGCTCATTGCGTGCAGGAAGAACAAAGGAGACTATTTTGACGTTCACGGCAGGTGTCATAACGGCATTGGTCAACGGGTTAATCCATAACAGCAGGCTCGAGGCCTCCGTGGGCATTCAAATGCGACTTAACATAAACAGGCAGGTTAGCGATACAAATTTATTACAAATCCGCACGAGAATGGTATAGTAAGCCAAATAGGGTCGTATCAGAACATCACCAACAGAGGAGGCAGCGATGTTTACGAAACAACAGTTTATCGATTCAATCCAATTGGAAACCGACATCTGCAAGCATCTGTATGGCAAGATGACCGATCCTACATGCCTGGTCTACCGGCCTACAGAGGGTCAGCGATCACTCCTTGAGCTATTGCAGTATCTTACCGTCTGCATCCGCACGCCGGCGAAAGGACTCCTCGACGGCGACTGGTCTCACCTGGCGTCAGACCTCGAGGCAGCGAAGACGGTCGCGATCGACGATTTCTGCCATGAAATGGATAGGCAGGCAGCGTGGATAAAAGAACAGATCGGCGGCATCGACGAGTCCGAGTTACGAAGGCGTAAAACGATCCTGCCTACCAAGCAGGAGGTGCTCCTCGGTCCGGCGCTGGTCAATTTTCCCCTTAAGTTCGTTGCCGCCTACCGGATGCAGTTGTTCCTCTACCTGAAATCAGCCGGATACGACGAGTTGAACACAATGAATTGTTGGTTCGGCATCGATGCGCCGCCACCGATGGATTGATACTGATACGGGCGACGAAGGACTTGCGGTACGTTGGGGGTATCTGCAATACGTTTTTGGAGGGCGCGCGTCCCCGCGATCCGGTATACTCCGTAAGCGGAGCCGAATGATTGCGCTATCGTGCGTGTCACTGCCCCAGGAAGGGTGCCGGCGCACCTGACCGGGCCTTAGCGCGTGCATGCAGTCATCTTTGTAGAGCACCTGCCATATAAACTGCGGGTAAGTGCGACTGGTTGCCATTCACCGTCTAGCATCCGAGGTTGTCTACATCCGGGAAAGGACAACCGGTCACTCGCATATTCAACAGAGTTCGACAGAGCTGTAAGGTTGAACGCCCCATTTTTGAACATGTCGCAACCAACGTCGCTTGCAGCTACACGTCAAAAGTCTGTACGCCAAACGCTGGTGGAAGCGGCAGCGTGTAGCCACGTCTCTGTGAGACGTGTCGTACTTTACGTTGCTTCGCGTTGCGTGGCACGGCTCACAGAGCCGTGGCTAC
>JAJFLQ010000042.1 GCA_021772615.1 Verrucomicrobiota bacterium
TCGAACCACACGTAGCAGACGTAATCCGAATCGAACGGCAGTTCGATCCCCCAGGACAACCGTGATTTTGGCCGGGATATGCAGAGGTCGCCGAGCGGCTTGCGAAGAAACCCGAGCGTCTCGTTGCGACGATGCGCGGGCTGGACAAAATCCGGGTGCTCCTCGATATAGCGAATGAGCCAGTCCTGACGGCTGCTCATCTTGAAGAAATAATTAGACTCCGTGATCTGCTCAACGGTACGCCCGCACTCCGGGCAGGCACCGTCCTGCAGGTCCTTGTCGGTGTAAAATCGCTCGCACGGTGTGCAGTACGATCCCTCGTAGTCGGCCTTGTAAATCTCGTCCCGATCATAGAGATCCTGGAGCACACGGCGAACAACGTCCTTGTGTCGTGCCTCTGTGGTTCGTATAAAGTCATCATTGGTTATTGCGAGTTTCTGCCACAAATCGAGAAAACGCTGCATCGTCGCCGTGCAGTGATCCAGCGGCTCGAAGCCGTTTCTCTCGGCGGCACGTGCTACCTTCTGACCGTGCTCGTCGGTCCCCGTCAGGAAGCGCGTACGTACGCCCCGCAAACGGTGGTACCGCGCCAGTACGTCTGCAAGAATCGTGGTATACGCATGGCCGATGTGTGGTTTATCGTTGACGTAGTAAATCGGAGTGGTTACATAGTAGTATTGCGATGTGTCGGACATGATATGGCCTCGGGAAAATGAATGTTGGGGTCGGTAATGTAGCGCACGAACAGAGCACGTAAATGTCGGTGGCGCGATTTATTCCGTACGCGTGTCGCCGCCTGGCGGCCTCGGCGACGGCGGGCGTTACAGTCTTGATATTTTCGCCAATTGCAATACGATTAATCACGCTAAGGATACCGCTGGAAAACATTGGCAAGGTATCAAGACGAAATGAAGCCTGTATCCGAGGATGACGGGAACGACGTGGCCAAAATTGACTGGCAGGCGGACCAAGTGCGAATGATCCACGCGCTGCGTGGGTACGGCATACGCGATGAACGCGTCCTTAAGGCGATGGAATCGATACCTCGAGATCGATTTATCCCCTCTGCTTCACTGGGTTCGCGAGACCCCTACGGCGATCACCCCTGCATAATCGGTTTTGGCCAGACCATCTCGCAACCCTACATTGTGGCTTATATGACGGAACTTCTCGGCATCGTGCCGGCAGATCGCGTACTCGAAATCGGCACCGGTTGCGGCTACCAGACGGCCGTGCTTGCGGCCTTGGAAGCCTATGTTTTCACCATAGAAATAATTCCGCAGCTCGCAGAGCACGCGCAGAAACTGCTGGCGGAATTAGGCGTTCAGCATGTACAGTTTAAGGTCGACGACGGCTATGCAGGGTGGCCGGAATGTGGCCCATACCAGGCGATCATTGCAGCATGCGCACCAACGACCGTGCCGGACAAACTGGTCGCGCAACTGGCAGAGAACGGCCGTATGGTGTTGCCGGTTGGCGTGCACAGGCAATCGCTGCAGTTATGGGTCAAGAAGGACGGAGTTATGCGGCAGGAACGGTCATTGCCGGTCCGGTTCGTGCCAATGGTGCACGGCCGGCGACCAACCACGAACATACACGGTGATTGACGGTGCGTATCGTCGTCATTACGGACATATTACCTCGGGATCGATCATGAACCGCACAACAATGAAAACACTCCATAGCGCTGAACACGGTGCAATCTGGCGCTATTTCAGCGCGATAAGCGCAATCCCGCGCCCCTCGAAGCATGAAGAGCGAATTCGTGACTATCTCGTCTCGCACGCCGAAACGCGTGGCTGGACTGTTGCCCGCGACAATGTCGGCAACATTTGCTGCACTGTGCCCGGTAGCGGACGTGGCGCAGATACGGCCACGCTGGTGTTGCAGGCACATATGGATATGGTGTGTGAGAAGAACGGGAATGTTCGGCATGACTTTATGAAAGACCCGTTACAGCTGCGGGTCGACGGCGATTGGGTGACCGCAGAAGGGACAACGCTCGGCGCCGACAATGGCATGGCAATCGCGTTGATGCTGGCGTTAGCCGACAACGGTGCAGTAGATCGCATACCCCTGGAATTGCTTTTCACCATCGACGAGGAAACTGGACTAACGGGCGCCATGGACTTCGATCCGGACATCGTCAACGGCCGCATGTTGCTGAACCTAGACGGGGAAGAGGACACCATGTTTATCATCGGCTGCGCCGGCGGCGCCGACCTCCTCACAACATTTCCGGTTCGTGCGGGAACATCGGAGGGACAAGCGACCGCGATCGCAGTCACAGGGTTGCGCGGCGGACACTCCGGTGTGAATATCCACGAGAACCGAGGGAATGCCATTCGCATCGCCGCGCAAATCGCAAAGCAATTGCGGGATCGCCAGCCGAAACTCGTACTCCACAGTATTGACGGCGGTAATAAAAAGAACGCGATTCCCAGGGAGTGCCGTATGGTCGTGTCCGGCTGCGATGCGGCTGCAGCCACGGGTGCGGCTGCCGGCATCGCCGACGACATGCAATCGTCGGAGCCGGACATTCGTATTGCAGTAGAAGGCGTCGCCCGGGCTCCGAACGTCGTCTTATCTGCACAGGCGCTGTCCTTCCTGATCACCGTTCCCAACGGCGTAATAGCGATGGATCCGCATTTCCCTGAGATCGTCCAGACCTCGTCCAGCATCGGCGTGGCGAACACCGATCGCGATGGGGTTCATATACTTATTCACGGACGTTCGTCAGCAACACCGGCCCTTTCGAAGCTGTCCGAAACGATTCGGGCAGCAGCGCAACGATATGACGGCACATTCGAGGCCGGTGCGCGATATCCAGGCTGGTCGCCCAATCCCGACTCAGAGCTTTTGCGCCGCAGCAAACGGATATATCGCGATATTTCCGGGAGCGAACCGACGGTCTGTGGCATACACGCCGGCCTGGAAACCGGCATTATCGGCGGAAAACTGAAGTCAGGTGAATTGTTGTCATTCGGTCCCAATATTCGCGATCCGCATTCTCCCGACGAACGGGTGAGTATCGCGTCTACAGAAAGGGTCTATCACTTTCTTGAAGCCCTTACGTCACAACCGATTACTGCCGATTCATCGTGACGTCGGGCCCGCTGATCGCGCTCTTCCGTATCATTGAACTAGCTATAGCAACAATCTGCCCGATAGCAATAGTCCGTGTCTTTCGGAGCCGCGACACTGCCCGAATCGCGGTCGTGGTTGGCGCCTCGGTGCTGATCATAGCCGGAGAATACCACAATGCGTTTATCACCGATACAGTGCACTACAACGATCGGTACTTGCTATGGTTCCCCGGCCGCCGGCTTCCGGTCTGCATCGTGTTTTCCGGGATTTTATTCGCGATCGGCGTCTTTCAGCTAATCACACACGTGTTGGGAAAATGCCGTTTCGGTACCACGTGGCGGATTGCCCTCGGAGTGTGTTTTACCTCACTCCTGTGCCTCTCAGCCCCGGCGATTGAGCGTTTCAGTATCTTGCTGGGTCTGTGGGAGTGGCGCGAACCACAACCGCTCACGCTTGGCTGGTGCGTTGGTGTATACCGCTATTATTTTTGTTATCTCTTTCTTGCCATCATTCCCGGCATCGTCATACGCGAGATGGTAGCCAAAGGCCCGGCCGACACGACCACCCCCGGCTCGTCACCATGAGATCGGCTTGCCGAGACCCGCAGCCGGCGACGCCACACACCGCCGCACGTACGGTCGGAACCAAATTTCGCACAGCGTATGCTTGCATCGCACAGCGGTCCGAGATATGCTTGTGCCTCGAAATTATACCCATTCACAGAGATCATTTCGGCTTCACGTCTAAGTCCGAAATGATATCTGGATCGAATCAGCATTACTGTCAACTTTCATGTCATCGATAATTAATACGTCAAGAATTGCAGTTGTCGGGCTCGGTCAACTCGGCGGCTCATTGATTAAACGGATCAATGCGATCGGTTGCACCTCGGTTTATGCGGTGGCCCGCAACGAATCGACGATCGAGATCGCAATGGATCTGGAATTGCTGGATGCCGCCAGTACCGACGCCGCAGATATCCTTCCTGTCGTCGACATAACGTTTATATGCCTGCCGTTGTCGGCGACAATCGATTTTGTACGCATGAACGTCGAGCATTTCCGGCCTGGCAGTATTGTCACCGATATTGGCAGCGTGAAGGGCCCGATAGTTGAGGCCGTACGGCCCCCGCTTCTCGAACGGGGCGTATATTTTGTCGGCGGCCATCCAATGGCAGGGACGGAAAAGTCGGGGTTCGAGCACAGCCGCCCGGATCTCTATGAAAATGCCATCGTGTTTCTCACGCCTACGGAAGACGACGAACCCATGGCAGTGGATATGGTGCAAACATTCTGGCGTGATATTGGCGCGTGCCCGATCGAGATCGCGGCAGATCGGCATGACGCCGCTGTAGCCTACAGCAGCCACGTCCTGCACTATGCCGCAGCGATGCTCACGAAAACCGTGTTGAACAATGGTGACATCGAAGGAAAAACTATGGCTGCCGCGGGCGGCTTCCGTGATACGACGAGGATTGCCATGAGCGACCCGGATATGTGGACCGAGATCACAACATTCAATCGTGATCACATACTAGCAGCGGTCGATACGCTTCAAAAAGAACTCGAAAGTGTTCGCAACTCATTGGTGGCAAGCGAATTCGACGATCTCAACACATATCTCCGCACCGCCGGCAATCTGCGCCGAATGTGGTGCGATCCGAACGGAAGCAAACGAGGTCACGTCTGAATGCCGCTAAAACCTGCACAATCTGTAGATGAAGAAACGTACATCGCCGGACTGACACACCTGAAGCGCAGCACTACCACGGTGCCGGTCCAACCGCAAGCGGAAACACTTGAAACCTTCGAAAACCGCTACGCGAAACGAGACTATTGGATCACGTTTACCTGCCCGGAATTTACGGCCTGCTGTCCGGTCACCGGGCAGCCCGACTTCGGCGAGATTCGCATTCGCTATGTTCCCGATCGGACATGTATCGAGAGTAAAGCACTGAAACTCTATCTCTTCTCATACAGAAACTTCAATACCTTCCACGAGGAAGCGGTGAATCGTATACTCGAAGATGTGATCTCTGCGTGTTCACCGAGACAGATCGAGGTAGACGGTCAATTCAAGCCGCGCGGGGGTATCAGTATTTCCGTAACCGCGATGTACAAGCAGCCGTAACCCCGGTGGCTATCCCGTACGGCGGAAACACCGTATGCAACACAAAAAAAGCTGCAGACGAATTCTCCACGAGATTGTTTACCGAGTCATCAGCCACCCCCGGCGGTGGTGCGTGGGGTCTCCACCTCAAGGGGGCATTTTCGGCGTAGCTGCATCGTTGCCAACCTGTTTCGAACGCGGGACACGGCCAAACCTTTTCAAGCCTCACTGGCAGGCGCAGGATCGACTGGACCCGAGCTCGACGGAAAGTTCCAAGGCTTCAGATGCGTGCCGCGAACGCTGTGAAAGCGTAGTCACACTCGGTTCACTCCACCAGGATGTATTTTGAAATGCTTTCATGAGCTTTAGCTCATGAACCTGATGTTCATGGCTAAAGCCTGGATTAAACCTTCCGTCCACCAGGACGGTACTCAAGCCGTTCGCTCGATAGAGTAGACTACATCAACACTTGCGTTCGAGTTGATCTCGGAATAATTACCTCATGCCACATGTATCCGACAGCGAGAGCATGCAATCTTCTTATGTTGCACCCGGAAACACCGTTGCCGCTGCCAGACGCGACATTGAAGCACGATTTTCTGCGAACGCAATGGAGAATCCTTCCACCGAAGCGCGATGGCTGATCGCGCATATACTCAATGTGTCGTATTCAGACATCTGGCGACAAGACGATCGCGTTATCTCACCTGAACTCGCGACACAACTCGACACCGCCGTTGCCCGTCGCCTGAATAGCGAGCCGATCCAATATATCGTGGGGCAATGCGACTTTTACAATACCGAATTGGTGATTGGGCCGGGCACGCTGATACCTCGCCCGGAAACCGAACGCCTCGTCGACATAGCTCTGTCGCTGTACGAGCCGCCCGGCGCCATCGCCGATGTCTGCACCGGATCCGGCGCCATCGCCATCGCCATTGCCGGCGAGCTTCGTCCCTGTCCCTGTATTATTGGCACCGACACGTCCGCGGCCGCACTCGAGTGGGCACGTCGAAATCAACGCCGACTTGCAGTGAAAAACGTCCTTTTCTGTCAGGGCCACTTGACGGCGCCGCTGGCCCCCGGCGCATTCGCATTGATCACAGCCAATCCGCCTTATGTTTCTCCCAGTGAGTACCGGTCGCTACCACCCAACGTGCGCGATTTTGAGCCCTTAACCGCGCTGGTCCCGGCCACAGCATCGCCGGACAGCGACGGCGCGGACATGGTCCGCGACCTTGCTACGGCTGCCGTGACGCCCCTTCGGCCCGGTGGTTGGCTGGTATGCGAGATTGGCGCCTCCCAGGGCCCGACGGCACACACGGTATTCGAGCAGGCGGGATGGCAGTCTGTCCGAATCGAACGCGATTACGCGGAACGAGATCGCATTCTGTGTGCACAGAAACCAATTTGACTATTTGATAGAACAATTGCTGATTAACAGGTTCTAAATCACATAGCCGCATCTTGCTCAGCTTCATGCAGTTCAATTCCGCGATTTTCTTAAATGTGTCAGTACGATTCGTGCTTGACGGGCTGCATGACATCGCGGGTAGAGAAAAGTCTAACACATCAAACACCTGAGAGGTACGGAAATGAATGAATCAAACGCTGGGGCAAGAGGCGAATTCGAGGCCGCGTTAACGTTGTTGGAAAGCAGTATCGCTAAGAATCCGCAGAAAATCAAATCTTTGATTGCAGATCAATACCCTCAAATTTTATTGCTATTCGAGGTTGATACCGTCCCCCAAAATGTCTGTCGGAGAGCGTGGACCAAGGCCGCCGGTGTAATTGGTCTAAAAATCAACGGCCATATTCAGCAGCATCCCTGGTGGTATATCGGGGCTGTGGTACCGATCACCATGATGGCTGGTTTCTACTTCTGCAAGAGATTAAACTGCACATTTTCGTTTCGAGTAGGTTAGTTCCACAGAGTCGGAATTCAACGGCATTGCCGTGCTCGAAAAAGTTCGATCTTGTCGTTGTCGCGACAGGGTCTGTCCGATCCTGACGACGCGCGACACAAAAAGTTTCCGGCGACTTTTTTTAGTTTAGAGAATTGTTTGCCGCGTTACGGTGCCTGAGTACCGTTTCGCTGAGCGGGACGGAGGTTTTCGATGAGCTTCAGCTCACTAACTGGGAAAAACAGTACAAGTAACAGATTCCCAGACAATTACGGGATTGCAAGCTATGAACATGATTCTGTTGGAAGTTATAACCAAAAGTAGCATGTCGCGACGATTTCATCGCCAAGGCGCCGCTCAGCGATGGAAAAGTCCGACAGGCTGCTAGCCGTCGGTGGCTATTTAAGCCGGGGAAGCCCGGTCCCATGAATGTATCGTCGGTCCATTCACTGGCGTTTACGCCGAAAGGGCCGTGACCGACCACATCCATGACCGGCTCGAAACTGCCCGGCTCACGAAATTCCAGTGTCGGGCCAAGCGCGTCGCCAACGGCGAGACCGATCAAAGCGCCCTGGCAGACTGTCGGAATCGATCTTTTCGTCCGTGATGTATGCTGCAACCGCGATATGATTACTGTGTTCACATATGCTCGTGAACGGTAGCAAGTCGCCATCATGCGGGGGCACAACGCACGGTTAGAACCATCGTTCCTGAAGTTTGCGATACCACGACGGTTTCCCGGATGGTTTGACGTCCTCGGGACTCGGAACCTCGACGTAGTCGCCGGCAACAATGCAGCGCGGACGTTCCAGAAAGATCAGCTCGGCATGGTCCTCGGACAAGACGTCGGCCACCAGTCGGCGGGCCGAGGACATTACCGGACGGCGCCATTCGGTGGAATGCGCGTCACTGGCGACGACATGGACAATGCCCTCCTTTAGCAGGCGCATGGCCGACGTTTGTGCGGCTTCGCCCAACTCGCCAACAAGGCTCGCGGCGGTAACCTGGATGATATTTCCGCTCTCCGCCCATTTGTAGGCAATACGATAATTCCGCTGGATGTCGAAGTACCGCTCCGGATGGGTGATTACCGGTATGACACCGGCCAGTTGAATCTCAAAAAGCATATCATATGTCGCCTGTTCGAGGATGCTCTGGGGAAACTCAACCAGAATGTATTTGCCGGCGTCATTGATGGTAAGCAGCGTACCGTCGTTGAGGTGCGTCATGAAATCCTGGGTGACATGGGTATCGGCGCCGGCGACGATCTCGAGGTCGATGTTCTCCTCTTTCAGGCGACGGCGCAATTCCTCGACTTGTGTCAGGATCTGGTCGCGCGACACGTTGTACACCCCGTTGAGCATGTGGGGCGTAGCTGCCATGGTTTTAATACCATCCTCGACCGCAATACGGGCCATCGCCAGCGACATCTCCCAAGTCTCGGCGCCATCGTCGATCTTTGGAAGAATATGGGAGTGAATGTCGATCATGCGCGGTAGAATGCCTGATATCCCTTGTACGCCATGTACACATCGAGTTTGCCCACGACCTCCCAGGGGGCATGCATACTGAGCACGCCGACACCGCAATCGACCACATCCATACCGTATCGCGCGAGCATGAATGCAATCGTGCCGCCGCCGCCCTGATCGACCTTTCCGATCTCACCGGTTTGCCAAGACACGCCGGCGGTGTCGAATATTTCGCGCAGTTCCGCAATGTACTCGGAGCGGGCATCGTTCGAGCCGCTTTTTCCCTTGGAGCCGACGTATTTCGTGACAACAAGACCGCAATTCATCTGCGCCATGTTGTTGTGCGGCGAGCTGACATCGGCGAAGTCCGGGTCGTGTAGGGCATTGACGTCTGCGGATAACATCTTCGAATGCTTGAGACAGCGACGAAGGATGAGATCCGAGTAATCGCTGCGGCAGAGATTCACGATCTCCGCGGCGACGTTCTCAAACAAGAACGAGTACATCCCGGTTGCCCCGACTGAGCCGATTTCCTCTTTGTCCGTGAGAATGCACATGGCCGTTGTTTTCGGGATGTCCGGCAGGTCCAGCAGGGCGCGTATACCAGTGTAAGCGCTGACGCGGTCGTCATGCCCGTAACCAAGCAACATCGAGCGATCGAATCCCAGATCGCGGGCAGCGCCGGCGGGAACAAGTTCAAGTTCTGCACTGGTGAAATCGCACTCATCAATGCCGTAGCGTTCGTGCAGCAGGCGCAGGATGTTCAGCTTTACCTTCTCTTTCTCGTCCGTATCAGCCGCGGGAATACTGCCGAAAAGTGCATTCAATTCCTCGCCGGTGATGCCCTCGTTAAGCTTTTTTTCACCCTGGTTTTTTCCCAGATGCGGCAGTAAGTCAGTTATGACAAACACCGGATCTTCCGGAGATTCGCCAATACACACATTGATGCGTTCGCCGCCCTTGCGCGTAATCACGCCGTGCAGAGCCAGTGGAATAGTCACCCACTGGTACTTCTTGATCCCACCGTAATAATGCGTATCGATCAGTACCAGGCCACTGTCCTCGTAGAGCGGACGAGGTTTAAGGTCCAGCCGCGGCGAATCCGTATGGCCACCTACAATGCGCATCCCCTGCTCGATATCCTCATGACCAATAACCGCCAGCAGCAACGTCTTGTCGGCGACGCCGGCGTAGACCTTGTCGCCGGGTTTCAAGCGCGTGCCGGTCGCAATAGCGTCGTCCAGGGATAAAAAGCCATGGGCTTCCGCCAGAGCCACGCCCTCGCTATGCGCCTCGCGTTCTGTTTTTACCTTCGAAAGGAAACGTCGATAATCTTCGCAAAACGCAAACACGCTATCGCGCTCAGCATCCGGCAGCGTAGGCCAGGCATTCTCCGTCTTGAAGAACAGGCTAGCGCTGCTCTTGGCGCCAGATTCACTTTCATTCATTGTCGTACCCATATCATCTCCAATTGACTCATTTTGATCATTGCATTCCAACCCCATACGTTGTATAACAGAATAGAATTAGAACATAGAGCGGGTTACTTGGATCTTCAATAGTACACGGTATGGACGACAACGCCGGAAACGGTGGAAGATCCGCACCAACGATGCCGCCGTGACATGCGAGAGTGGTGAAATTGGCATACACGCAAGATTTAGGTTCTTGTGCCGCAAGGCGTGGGGGTTCGAGTCCCCCCTCTCGCACCACCTAATACTCCGGCTGCCTCCAATCGCCGCGTGAGAATTCGTTGGGCCAGTACCGCACGTCGACAGGCCGGTCGTTGTCAACGGTGATCTCTACGATATCGAAACGGTACGTCGCGCGTGGATGCCCGATGCGCCGCAGATAGCGGTCCGCAGTAGTGACAATACGACGTTTTTTGGTGTCGTCGACAGCGTCGACAGGCCGCGAAAATACGGACGACCGTCTGGTCTTGACCTCGACAAAGCAAAGAACGATGCCGTCCCTCGCGACGATATCGATCTCACCATGCGGTCCTCGGAAATTCCGATGCAGGATCTCGATATCCAACGCGCGGAGAAGACGAGTGGCCAGACGCTCCCCTTTCACACCCAGTTTAAGATGGGCGGGAACGGGGTGCGGCAGAAATCGACGTAGAGCAACCGGTATCGCGAACAGCTTGGGGGTACGTTTCATTGGCTTCCAGAAGATGCTGGTATTTTATTTACCGCATGATAATATTGCTCAGGGCCAATAGAAAGCATCGTTACATTTGGTAATTGAATACGGAACACAACCGGGTTTCGAATTGCAATATTGACCCGGCAACTGCAACCGGCTTGAACGTGTCATGGGAGCACAGACTAGGCGATGGGCAAAAAGGAAGATATCTGGTACGCCGTAAATGCCACGCGAGTCGTGTATTCGCCTGATCAGACGATCGAGTCGTTCGGCACCACAACCATACGCTACCACTTGGTAAGTGAATTGCTTGACCACGCCAACAAGGTCCGGGTTCGCGCCGGATCGGTGTATTCGGAGCGACCACAGATCCTGACACCGTCTATGGTAGCGTCACAGCTGCTTGATGGCTTTGGCGATAAGGCAACGGAATACGCTGAGTGGCTGCTGGAACACGGCGAGATCATCCGCATTTTAAGATACGGCCTTCATTTCAGAAAAGAAACGGTTACCGAAGAATTGATCAACGGGTCGGTAGACGACGTCGTACAACGTGTCACAGACCAGGTCCGCGAGGCCGACGACCAATTCGCGGCGGTTGTCGTCGGCGCTGATGAGTTGTGGGAAGTCTCTCTCCTGAAATTTCTTGTGGACTATATCCAGACGTCATCCGGGCCCAATTTTCAGGAACTCGCACACGCTTCGGCAGGCTCTGGTGCGCGCGCCGATATACGACGACAGTTGGAGGCGGACTTTACCGCAGCCGCCAGCGACGGCAGCCGACTCGAAGCGCTTGGCAACAAGTTGCAGAAGCTCGGCCTGTTCGACGACTACGAAGACCGCTTTTTCGCCATGGTGCGCAGGCTGAACTGAGATTAATCCGAGATCTTTGGGTACGGAAAGCGGTCCGGTACGCCATGGTCTCATGGTTATAGCAGACCCCATGGAACCCCAAGACCATCGTAGCGATAGTCGCAAGAAAACCAGCGTGTCAAAGTCATCAGGCACCAGGGACCTGCGGCAGATTACGACAAAAGTTGAGCGGGGCCTGCTTTCTATATCGCAGTTCATGGAAAACCAGGGACTTCCGTCCGGGATCACGCTGGACGAAGGCTTTGCCGCTGCCACCAAATCCATCGCTACCAGCGATGATTCGCAGAAATACTCCATCGGCGACATGCTCGCGCGCGGCGGCATGGGCGTGATACTTAGCGTGAAGGATCTGAACTGCCGTCGACACGTGGCGATGAAGGTCATGACCGAAAGCGTCGAAGCGTCAAGCGACCAGATTCTCCGTTTCATCGTCGAAGGCCAGATTACCGCGCAGCTGGAACATCCCAGCATCGTGCCGGTGTACGAACTCAGCGTCGATGAGGCCGGCCGCGTCTTCTATACCATGAAGCTCGTCCGCGGCGTGACTCTCGTCGACATTATCGAAGACATTCAGGCCGGCGACGAAGAGGCCATTGCACGCTTCCCCCTGATACGCCTGCTGCACATCTTTCTACGCGTCTGTGATGCCGTCGCCTACGCCCACTCGAAAGGCGTGGTGCATCGCGACCTGAAGCCCGAAAATATCATGATCGGCGACTTCGGCGAAGTGCTGCTGATGGACTGGGGGCTGGCCAAGCTCATTAATGTTCAGCCAGAGAACAGCGCCTCTTTTCGATCGTTTGAGTCGTCTACGACCGCTACGGACCTGACCGCACTGGACACCAGAATCGATTCCATTCTGGCCGACGACACCGTGTCGGAGTCAATGCGAACACTGGACGGTCAGATTATGGGCACACCCGGCTTCATGCCGCCGGAGCAGGCACTTGGCAAGACCGCGGATATCGACGTGCGCAGCGATGTCTACGCGCTCGGTGGCATTCTCTACAATATTCTGACGCTGCAGCCGTCGGTAACCGGCATGTATATGAAGGCACTGGTGCGAAAGATTGTCCTCGGAAAAATCGATCCGCCGGCGTCACTTAATGAACAACATACCTTTCCGCACTGTCCCAACAACCGTATCCCTGAAGCGGTGTCTGCCATCGCCATGAAGGCGTTGTCATCAAGCCCCCTGGAACGCTACCAGACCGTTCAGGAATTGCAGGACGACGTCGAAAAATTTATCGGTGGCTTTGCGACAACTGCGGAGGACGCCGGCATGGTGAAATTGCTCATGTTGATGATACGCAGACACAAGAAGGAGGTCATATCGTTTTGCGCCGCGGTATTTGTGATCATCACGATCGTCACCGTGTTTATGTTCAAAATCGTCGACGCCAAGAACCTGGCCGAAGAAAATCTGCGAAAATACCTTTTTGAACGAACCGAACGTCAACATATCAGTCGAAAGTTGTTAATGACAGCGATCAAAGACATCCAGCGTCTCAATCCAGAGATTTCCACGTTGAAGTACCGTTATGACTTGACCGGGAAGGCATTCTCGTTGAATCTTGAAAACAACCCAAAACTGAAAGAGATATCACCACTGCACGATCTACCACTAACTGCGCTGAACATTGACCACACCGGAGTACGGCACCTGACTGACCTGAAAGGAATGCCGTTGTCTTCCTTCAGCGCGGCGGGCACACGTGTGGCTGATCTCACCCCACTCTCAAACATGCCGTTGAAGTATGTCAATATTTCAAACACCGGGGTCTACGATCTGCAGGTCCTGAAAGGCGCGCCAATCGAGTCCCTCTATATTTCAGATACGCCGACGCGCAACCTTGACGTGCTGCGGTCGTTCCCGATCCGCGTGCTCGGGATCAAACACAATCAGTTGAAACGCGTCAACGCCTTGCTCGATCTGAACCTGGACCATGTCGCCCTGGACGCCGCGGCCGACGGCGACTTGACACTGCTTTCGAGGATGAAACTTAAGTCGATCACCCTGCGAGGAAGGAATCTACGAAAACTGACCGGGCTTCGCGACATGAAGTTTCTGGCAAAACTGGCGCTGCATGACACCAAGGTTAAGACGTTGGATAATTTACGTGATGTACCGTTGTACAGCCTGCGCGTCAGCGGCGGCGCGATAAGCGACATCGAAGCGGTCCGTGCGTTACCATTGCGCGAACTTATTCTGGAGCGTTGCTATTTCCTCCACGACCTCTCACCGATCGCAGAATGCACCGACCTGGAGAGGTTACTCGTCCCCACACACGCTGTCGATATCGAATTCGTTAGGAATCTTCCGAAACTCGCGGTACTTGCCAATACAATTGAAGATTTCGAAAAAGGCCAGAGTCCTGAAGCGTTCTGGAAAAAGATAGAGGAAACGCCAGCAGATGAGAATTGACCCGAGAGCGCGACATCTTATAATACCGCTGTGCGTTGCCGCACTGTGGATTGGCATTCAACGGGCGCAGCGCACGAACAACGTGGCGCCGCCCCGGTCGTCGACAACGGAACACAAGTCGATAGATCACCGCCGGTTCAGTCGTCAGTCCGTGCCTGCCATTCGCCATATCAGTGGCCGTGGCGGCAGGTCGGCGCCGAATAACATAAAGCGACAGTCGGACTATCAGCGCCGTGACCTGATCGAAGATGAGTTCATACTCCAGTTCGGCAGCGACGCCGATCTCGCCGCGTTCCTTGAATACGCCGAAGAGTACGGCCTTGAAATCCTCGACCGA
>JAJFLQ010000043.1 GCA_021772615.1 Verrucomicrobiota bacterium
CGCTGCCGGGCCGAGCGGCTTCAAACCACATCCATATCCTTGCCGAGATTACCCGGTTACGGCGCGCGTGCTGCCATCCGCGTCTGGTCGTACCGGACACGCGAGTGAAAAGTTCCAAACTGGCCCTATTCCTCGACATCGTCGAGGAACTGCGTGAGAATCGTCACCGGATCCTGGTTTTCAGCCAGTTCGTAGACTATCTCACGATTCTACGTGGGACACTCGACAAGCGGGAAATCGCATACCAGTATCTCGACGGCGGCACACCGATGGCGGAACGCGCCCGGCGAGTCGAGCGGTTTCAATCCGGCGCCGGTGAGCTTTTCCTCATCAGCTTGAAGGCCGGCGGCGTGGGCCTCAACCTCACTGCGGCGGATTACGTTATCCACATGGACCCATGGTGGAATCCTGCGGTCGAGGATCAGGCATCCGATCGCGCGCATCGAATCGGGCAGATCTATCCGGTTACGATCTATCGCTTGTTGACCCGGGGCACTATCGAAGAGAAGATCGTGAAGCTGCACCATGAAAAGCGCGACCTGGCCGCACACCTCCTTGACGGCGCCGGATCCAGCCGTGCGGTCTCGGCCGAAGACCTCGTCGCACTGATACGAGACGAACACGGGGCCTTGAAATAGCCGGAGTCAGTCATGCAAACAGGACATGTAGCCACGGCTGTGTGAGCCGTGGCCACACAACCTGACCACAATGCAGTATACCTAAGGATTGAGCATCGTCACCGACCGGTATTTGCTGGCGGGACACAGTCCTCTGTGTCCGCAGTATGTTGCGGCTTGACTGCGATCCTTCCAAATAGACCTCAATGAAAATTCGGCTAAAAATGCACCGATTCTGTCGATGCGCAGTTGATTCAGCCAAAGTCCATTTTTACCTCGGCGCCCACAATCTTGAGCTTTGCCTGAAACGGATTGCCGCTCTTGCTTTTGAACCCCTTGATCGTGGCTGTTTCACCCTTGCGCAACAGCGTCCTGGCGTTGGTTTTGCTGATCGTCCTGCCGGCCATTTTCCGCCATATCACGAAGCCGCAACCGTCTTTCCAGCCGCTGCAGCCAAAGGCTTTTGGTGTTTCGATGACTGCCTTGCCGCATGCCGGGCACGCACCGATGCTATCGCCATCCGCAGCTGTCTTTTTTCTCACGCCGGATTTGCGCGCGGCATTGCGATTTCTTCCGGACTTGCGCGGTTTTTCCGGAAGCGGCCACGGTATCTCCATGATCTCGCCGCCGTCGGTGCGATACAGCATCACTACCTCATCCACGCCGTTGTGATGTACGGTGACGGGCGCCAGCAGCCGTTTCATCTGCATCAACTCCCGTGCCTCTTCAGTCGTAAGCGTATGACCGTGAAAATCCATCCATAAGACGTAGTCGCAGCCGTCCTTCCACCCCGAACAGCCGTATCCCTTTCGGCCCTGGATCATCGGCCGGTCGCATCGTGGGCATCTTCCGATTTGTTTCGGATCGACGCTGTCCCCGGCTGCGCCTCCGCATATCTGCTCGGTAAACTGAACGACCTCGCGTCGGAACGATGGCGCATCGAAGTCGCCGACTTCGATGCGCTTGAGTTTTTGTTCCCAGTCACCGGTCATTTCGGCAGACTTGAGGATGTCGTTTCGTATCAGTGCGATGAGATAGCGGCCGGTTGCTGTCGCGATCAATTGTTTCTTGTTGCGTTCGATGTAGGCGCGGGTAATCAATATCTCGATGATTCCCGCCCGTGTCGCCGGTGTGCCCAGACCACGTTCCTTCAAGGCGTCACGAAGGTTCTCGTCGTCTACCAGCCTGCCCGCCGTTTCCATCGCCGCAAGCAGAGTGTTTTCCGTATACGGCTTTGGCGGCTGCGTGACGCCTTCCTTGATGAACGGCGCATGCGGTCCCTGTTCACCGACCGTGAAGACCGGCAGCGACTTCTGAACCGGCTCTGTCTGATCGGTGTCTGCAGCGCGCGCTTTAGGATTCTGTCGTTTCGGATATAGGGCCGTCCAGCCTGGAGCGACAATCGTTGCGCCCTTCGCCTTGAATGCGACATCCGCAGCCTTGCCGGCGACACGGGTTACATCCTTTTCGCAGGGTGGGTAAAACACGGCGATAAGGCGCGTCACGACCGCATCGTAGATATGTTGCTCGAGTCCGGACAGGGTGTCCGCCGCTTTCTCGGTAGGGATGATCGCGTGGTGGTCCGTGACCTTCCGATCGTTGAAAACCCGGGAGGAATGCGGCAGTCGCTGGAGGTTCAGCTTTGCGATCGCATCCGGTCGCTTTGGCTTGAGTGCCGCCAGGATCCGTGGTATGGTCGATTTCATATCCGATCCGAGATAACGCGAGTCGGTACGTGGGTAGGTAATGAGTTTTTTCTCGTATAATGATTGGGCGGCCTTCAAGGTGTTGGCCGCGGAAGCTCCGAAACGCCGGTTCATATCCCGTTGCAAGTCAGTCAGGTCGTACAACGCTGGTGCATACAGTTTCTCGCGTTTGCGCTGTACGGAGGTGATTGTGAAGGGTTTGTCGAGCACGGTCGCGAGCAGTTCCGTAGCCGCCTGCTCGGATGTGAATCGCTTGCCGGCGTGATTAAATTCCGTGTTGCGATACCGCGTGCGCAGATCCCAGAAAGGCTCGGGCGTGAAGGTGCGTATGTCATCGTCGCGCCGCACGATCAAAGCGAGCACCGGTGTCTGTACGCGACCGACGGACCACAGGCGTCGCCGTTCGCCGTAGCGTATGGTGTAATTCCGCGTGGCGTTGAGACCAACAATCCAATCGGCTTCGCTACGGCTCCGCGCTGCGTGATACAACCGGTCGAAATCGCGGCCGGGCCGCAGCGTACGAAATCCTTCGGCGATCGCCGAAGGCGTAAGCGAGCGCAGCCAGAGGCGACGCACCGGGATGCCGCCTACACCGGTCATTTCCGTGATATACCGAAAAATCAATTCACCTTCGCGACCGGCGTCCGTTGCGCAGATCAGCGACTCCGCCTCACGAAACAGCGTACGAATCACTCGAAATTGTTTTTTCCCGATACCGTCGGCGGTCAACTTGAGGCGGAATGAATCCGGAACGAACGGCAGGTGCTCAAGGCGCCATTGCTTCATTGCCGGGTCGTAATCGCTGAAGTCTTGCAGCCCGACGAGATGGCCATAAGCCCAGGTCACGCGATAACCGCTGCCCTCGAAGTACCCGTCACGACGGCTCGAAGCGTGCAGGTACGCCGCCAACTCCCGGGCGACCGAGGGCTTCTCCGCGAGTACCACAGTTGCGCGTCGCATCGTCATGTTTCCTGCCGCTGGGGGAATATCGCCGTCATTTCCAATCCTTCGTCGTGATATGCCGTACGTTGTCTTATGTCGCTCCGGTGTCGCGTCATGAAAAGTGGCGAACACGCCGGTTTACAGGCCACGTTCCCGATTGCGGCACGGGAAATGCGGTGCCATTGCAGCGACAGCCGTGCCGGCGCCGTGCAGGCATGAAGAAGCCGTTGTGCCGACCGGTAACGTGGTCTATGCCGCGTGAGATTGCAACAGGTCGGAGGAGCGGGGTGTTGCGGCTGCATGCTGCCCGTGATTTCGTATCGATTTCGCCCGTGGCCGCGATTGATAATTGGAAAAAAGAGTATACCTTTTTGCCTTGATAATACTGTCGACGCACCCTTGTGCACTTTTGATTCAGGAGACACAATGCCCCCGCCACCTTATGTCCAGTTAGCTCAGCTGGAAAATAAAAAGATTCTCGGAAAGGTGTCCGAGGAAGACTATATCAGCGCCAAGTGGTCTATTCTGCAGGAGGTATTCGAATCCGGCGAATTGATCAACCCGATATTCAAAGACAAGCGACGGCGCGAGCTTCGGGATTCACGAAAAATACCGTTCTGCTATGTCGCGCCAAGTCCCTTCATTTACGGTCCGGACAACGGTTACGGCCTCGTCAAGGCCGGGATGTATTTCAGTAAATTTCCGGTTCGCGTAAAGGAGTTTATCGAGTTTCTCGAGGATAGCGGTTGGGATTATCCGGATGAGGACCTGGAGCGAATGTGGGCGGTTTCGCCGGAAATGGAATGTCCGGTCAGCAATGTAAGTTGGCTCGACGCCAAGGAGTATTGCCGCTGGTTGCGACGGGTGACGGACGAGTACTACAGCCTTCCGAATGAAGAAGAGTGGGAGTACGCGGCACGCGGTATCGACGGTCGGTATTATCCCTGGGGCTACAACGAGCCGTGTAATGAGATCGCATGCTTTCAGGGCGCACGATCGTTTGAAACCACGGTGCCCGTGATTTCCTACATGGAGAACAAGAGCCCGTTCGGTTGCATTGGCATGGTCGGCAATGTGTGGGAATGGTGTCTCGACGCTTTTGATGATCCCGACGATCCCCATGTGCTCCGCGGTGGGTCCTGGGCCGATGACATCGACTCTGTCAGCTGTGTCGGGCGCAATTTCAGCTATCCCCCGGAAAAACGACTGGAGACAGCCGGGATCCGGGTAGTGTATTTGCCGGGCGAGATGCTGGAAGAGTATCAACGCAAATTGATGGGCCTTGAAGAGAGCGATGAAGACGAACCGGAAACCATCGCCGCGCCGGCCAAGCCGCAGTTGAAGGTGTTGAAGAAATTGCCGGACCCGGAGAAAAAGAAGAAGCCCAAGCCTGCCGCTTCGCTGAAGAAGGTGGGAAAAGCGCTTCCGATGCCGCCCGACGCCGGCAGTTGACGTACCGCCATTCCGTCCCGCACCGGGCTTCTTAGATCACAATATTGACCAGCCGGCCGGGTACACAAACGACTTTTCGGACCGCACAGTCCGCGATCGCTTCCCGCACCTTTTCTTCGCCAAGTGCGATGCGTTCCATTTCCTCCGGCGTCGCATCAGGCGCCATCAATATCCGGGCTTTCGGCTTGCCGCGCACCTGCACCAGGATCTCTACCTCCGTCTCGCGGGTCAGCGCTTCGTCGTATGTCGGCCACGGCTCGTAGCTGATGCCGCCGGTATGACCGAGCCGCTGCCATAGCTCTTCGGCGATATGCGGTGCGAGCGGTGCGAGCAATTTTACGAAGATCTCAATCGCCTCGCGGTTCCGGCTGTCGGCCTTTGTGAAGGCGTTTACAAAGATCATTAACTGGCTGATTGCAGTATTGAAATTCAGACTGTCGAGGTCGGCGGTGACTTTGCGTATGGTGACATGCAGAATCCTCAGCAACCCGGTGTCGGGTGGTTGCTCCGTCAGGTCGGATGTGACCGTGCCGTCCGCAGCGATGATCATTCGCCAGGCTCGCTGCAGGAAACGACGGACGCCTTCGACACCCTTTGTATTCCAGGGTTTCACCGCCTCGAGCGGACCCATAAACATTTCATACAACCGGAAGCTGTCGGCGCCGTATTCGGCAATCACATCGTCGGGATTGACCACATTGCGTAATGACTTTGACATTTTCGCTGGGAACTCGGCGACAGCTGCGCCCGTGTCGCGGTGAACGAATGCGCCGTCGCGCTCCTCGACCTGGTCTGTCGGCACCAGCGCGCCTGTCGCGTCCTTGAAGGATATGCCCAGAATCATCCCTTGATTCACGAGCCGCGCAAACGGTTCGGTCGTACTCACAAGGCCGAGATCGTACAGCACTTTGTGCCAGAAACGGGCGTACAGCAGGTGCAGCACTGCGTGCTCGGCGCCGCCGACGTATAAGTCTACCGGCATCCAGTATCGTTCCTTCTCCGGGGCCCAGGCCTGTTGGTCGTTGACGGGATCGACAAAACGCAGGTAATACCAGCACGATCCCGCCCATTGCGGCATGGTGTGGGTCTCGCGCCGTCCGGTTTCACCGGTCACTGGATGTGTGTATGCGAGCCAGTCGCCCGCCTTGGCAAGCGGAGACTCGCCAGTGCCGGTTGGCTTAAAGTCATCGATTTCGGGGAGTTCGAGCGGCAATTCTGTTTCATCGAGCAGGATGATGTCACCGTTATCCATATGCACAACGGGAAACGGTTCGCCCCAATACCGTTGCCGGCTGAACAACCAGTCGCGCAATTTGTAGTTGGTCGCGGCGGCGCCGAGTTCACGTGCTTCGAGCCACGTAATCGTCGCGTGTTTTGCCGCGGCAACCGACAAACCGTTAATGTCGAGCCCGTCGTCATTTGCCGAATGTATCAGTGTACCGTCGCCGGGCCAGCACACAGTCCCGGCGACGACGTCGCTGGCTGTTACGCCCTCGGCGTCGGCGTCGGCGGTCGAGGGCTCAAGGATCGCGCGAATCGGCAGGTCGAATGTGCAGGCAAATGCGAAGTCGCGTGAGTCGTGAGCCGGTACGGCCATGATGGCGCCGGTGCCGTATCCCATCATCACATAGTCACTTATCCATACTGGAATGGCCTCTCGGTTCACTGGATTAATCGCGGTTGCCCCGGTAAATACACCGGTTTTCTCGGTGTTGAGCTCTGCCCGATCCATGTCGGATTTTTTTTCCGCGGCCTCTTTGTACGCTTCCACCGCGGATCGTTGAGCGTCGCTGGTGACGGCGTCCACCAACGGGTGCTCCGGTGCCAGCACCATATACGTCGCGCCGAAAAGCGTGTCCGGCCGTGTGGTATATACCTGGATGACGGCGCTGAGGCCCAGGACCTGGAAGTCGACATTGGCGCCGGTCGATTTGCCAATCCAGTTGCGTTGCATCTCCTTGATGCCCTCGGACCAGTCCAGATCGTCGAGGTCCTGGAGCAGACGCTCTGCGTACTCGGTGATGCGCAGCATCCATTGTTTCATGGGGCGCCGGACCACGGGATGTCCGCCGCGCTCGCTGCGGCCTTCAATGACTTCTTCATTGGCCAGTACGGTGCCCAGGGCAGGGCACCAGTTTACCGGGACCTCATCAAGATAGGCGAGGCCTTTGCGGTAGAGCTGCAGGAATATCCACTGCGTCCAGCGGTAATACCCGGGATCGGTGGTGTTGACTTCACGCGACCAGTCGTACGAGAATCCCAGTGCTTTGATCTGGCGCCTGAAGTTATCAATGTTTTTCCGGGTCGTGATCGAAGGATGCGTCCCGGTTTCCACCGCATATTGTTCCGCCGGGAGGCCGAAAGCGTCCCAGCCCATAGGATGCAGCACATTGTAACCGCACATGCGCTTGTAGCGGCACACGATATCCGTTGCCGTATATCCTTCCGGATGGCCAACGTGGAGGCCCGCGCCGCTCGGATATGGAAACATGTCGAGGACGTACAGCTTGGGCTTGTCGCTCACGTCCTCAGCGGCGAAGACATTGTGCTCGTGCCAGAAGCGTTGCCATTTCGGCTCGATATCGGGGGGATTGTATTTCCCGTTCGTGGTTGTCATAGGTGATCGCGTCGGTAGTTGTCGGTAGTTGTCGGTGGGCGAAAACGTCAGTACTCAATATTATTACTGGGTGGCTGCTCGACTCAGGTTGTTCCAACACCAATGTTGTTGAATTAAGCCTTTGGTCGGAGTTTACAGTCATCGCTCAAGCGGGAATGTTCCCGTCGTGCTGGCAGGGCGCTGGAAATGCCACAAACCACAATAGATTAAGTCACTTGAGTCAATCAGCCATCCAGTATGTTTCTTGTTCGATGATTAGATTCGTAGGCTCAATGACGTTGGGGCCAACTATAGAAGTGTCGCGACAGATGTCAACGGCTTATCTCGGCGTCTCCTGCCTCGGCCCGAGTACAATACGGAAGCCGACGAAGTTGTGCGCGTAGGAGGGCGAGTTGCCAATACGCAACGCAGAGCGGCAGTCGTTCGCAGTGAGATTCCAGCTACCACCGCGAATAACGCGATTTGCGCCTGTCGCCGGACCTACAGGGTCGACCTGGAGATTCGGCATGTAGTCGCTGTACCAATCCAGGCACCATTCTGAAATGTTTCCGTGCATATCGTGGATGTTCCACGTATTGGGCCTGAAGCTGCCAACGGTTATCGTCGACCGGCGGTTCACGCCCCGTTTCCCGGTGCCGTAGGGGTAGGACCCGTCGAAATTCGCCTGGGTCGAATCCAGATTGTTGCCAATCGCGAACGGGGTCGATGTGCCTGCACGGCAGCCATATTCCCATTCGGCCTCGGTCGGCAGCCGGTAGACATAGTTTTCCGGCAACATCGCCTTTCGTGCCTCGCGCGCGGTCAGGCGCCGACAGAAATCCGTGGCGTCGTACCAGCTGACGCGCTCGACGGGGTTGTACGGGTGCGCGAAGTGGCTTGGATTCTTCGACGTCAAGTGCTTGTACTGTGTCTGCGTAACCTCAAACACGCCCATCCAGAACGGCTTCGTCAGTACCACTTCGTGGACCGGTTGTTCATTTGCCTCGCCGTGATCCGATCCTCTGAGAAAGGATCCCGGCGGGATCGCAGCAAATTCCATATCCATATCGGCGATCTTCCAAGGCTGCGATAGTTGCGGCCCGTCGATAACCGTCAGCATGGCGTGCAGGGTATGCGGACCGGCGCCGTCGGCCTTGTAAGTCGTATGGTAACGTTTGTAGGGCTTCATTCCCTCGGGTGCGTACTCAACGACAATCTCGTATTCGCTGCCGATCACCGCTTCGATGGCCAGCGGGGTGCCGCCACTTTGGACAGCTCCATCTACTGTGACAACGGCGCCACTGACCTCACGGCCATCGGCAGTAGCGGTGATAGTCAGTGTTACGGGCGTGGCTGTCGCCTTTGGCGCCGGATCAGGCGCCGGTGGTACGGGGCGGGCGGGCGTATCTCCGATTTTGACAAACTGATCCCGAGCTGTAGCCCACAGGTGTTCCGCTTCGTTGTAGTTCCCCGCCTTGAACGTGCGTTCCGCTGCCTGGCGAAAGGCATCCGCCTCAAGCCAAATATCCGCTGTCGGATCGGCGTGATCCGCCTTCGCCGCTTCATCGCGCTGTGTTTCGCACGCCGCTCTCACTGCAATCGCATCATCGTGCTCTTCAACTGCAGTGTGCAGCCGTAGACATTGGTTGATGACGTCCTGGTACGTCTCCAGAGCACGCGTGTACTCGGCCTGATCAAAGAGCGTGTCGGCCAACACCATGTTCAGCCGGACCTCTTCCAGGCGGTCCGCAAAGATTTGTACCGACGTCAGATTCGATGTTGTCTCCCATTGGATCTTTGCCTGTCGTCGTATGGGGCCAACGCGGTTGATTCGCAACTCGGTTTCTGTTGCCAGCCGTTCGTTTTCTGCATGGCGATGGATGCCGTACGCTGCCAGAACCACGATGCTCACGATGCCGAGTACGGCCAGCATCAGCCGCCGGTTCGGATGCGGATCCGGCACACGAATCGTGCTCGTGAGCCCGGTAGTCGTTGTGGTGCCCGACAGCGTCGACATGAATTCGAGGCACGAATCAAAGCGGTCATTGGCGGTCTTTGAAAATGCGCGCAGCAGGGCCTTATTCTGTTTCTTCGAGAGCATTTGCAGCGGTTCGGGGTCCTGATTCATCACCGTTTCCCGCATCAGCCGGCTGTCGTTTGTCATGAAAATCGACGCGAACGGCACATCGCCATTAATCAACTCGTACAGGAGCACCGCCAATGCGTATTGGTCGGTTCTCGCGTCCTGGCGTCGCCCCAGCCATTGTTCGGGAGACATATAGCGGTACGTGCCGCAAATATCGCTGGAGTCTCCGGTCACGCGAGAAAGCGATGACCGTATCTCCGCGGCGATCCCGAAGTCGAGAATCTTGACCTCCTTATCCGTGGTCAACATGATGTTCGACGACTTGATATCACGATGAATGATCTTTTTCGAGTGCGCGTAGTCCAGCGCCTCGGCGACGATCATGCAGATGTCCATAGCCTCTTCGACCGGCAGGCGGCGATCGGGATAATTCTTCTGATAGGATCGCAGCGTCTTACCCTTCACGTATTCCATGACTGTCAGGAAATTGCCCGGAGCGACGCCGAACTCGAGACGAACCGTTTCGTCGATCATGCGAATTTCATGGAGGTGCAAGAGGTTCGCTATGTTCTGGTGGTGCAGGCGTGAAACAAGCGAAAAGTTCTGGCGGATATCGTCGAGCTCGTCTTTGTTGTGCGTGACCTGACGCGGCAGGGCCTTGAGCGCGACGTTGATTTCGGCGACGGTATCCCGAGCGAGATACACGGCGCCGTAGCCGCCCTGCCCGAGCTTGTCGATCAGCATGTACCGGTCTACGCGGCCGAGACAGCGGTGGCGCAGCCGGGCAATATCGTGGCTGGCGATAAGATCGGTATCACGTTCGTCCGGTATGGTTTCTCGTTCGTCGTCCCGGTTGTTGCGGTTGTTATCGATTGTGAGGCTCCTGGAGTTAACCGTCTACCTTAACGAGATAATCGCCAATTTCCCGTATGGTCTGGTCAAGATCAATGGTTGGCGCGTAATCAAGCAGGCGTTTTGCTTTTTCCAATGACGGTACACGGCGATGCATGTCTTCAAATCCCTCTTCGTAGGCGCGATCGTAGGGGATATGAACGATGGATGACTTGCTGCTGAAGGTCTGTCGTATGCGCTCGGCCAGTGCGTTGATGGTAATTTCCTCGTTGTTGCCAAGGTTGATGACCTGGCCGGCTGCTGCTTCGGAACTTATCAGATCGGCGAGGCCGCGAGTAACGTCCGCGACATTGGCAAAGCAGCGTGACTGCTCGCCGTCGCCGTATACCGTGATCGGCTCATCATGAAGCGCCTGTTTGATGAACCTGGGCACCACCATTCCATAGCGGCTGCTCTGGCGCACGCCTACAGTGTTAAACAGACGAACGATGTAAACGGGTTGGCCAGTCTCTTTGGCCAGGGCGAATGCCGCAAATTCGTCGATGGCCTTGGAACATGCATACGCCCAACGATGTTTCGTTGTCGGGCCGCTGACGGTGTCGTCTTCCTCGCGAAAGGGTATTTTTGTACTCTTGCCGTAAACCTCGGAGGTCGACGTGATGACGACCGCCTTATGATATCGCCGCGCGGCCTTGAGCACGCAGTCCGTCCCCTCGACATTGGTTCTTATGGTGTGTATCGGCCTCTTCACGATCAGCTCGACGCCCACGGCAGCGGCGAGATGGAAAATCACGTCGCACGTCGATACGAGCCTGTCGAGCACCATCTCGTTGAGCACGCTGTCGAACGCGTATTGGAACGATTTCGACGGCAGCAGTCCCCTAATATTGTCCTTGGAACCGGTCGAAAGATCGTCAATTATCTGTACTGTCCAGCCGCGTTCAATCAAGAGTTCGCATAAATGGCTGCCGATAAAACCGGCGCCTCCAGTAACCAGAGCTCGCATATTGGGGTATCCTTACAATCCGTTTTAATTCGAGGTCATATCCATATCGGATAAACGATGGTTTTTCGACAATATAACCGGCGAGATCCATATTTACGACAATGTCGCGCAAACCGAATCGGCGGTGAAACGGCAGTTGCAGCGCGGGGGGAAGCGCTACGGCTGTTTCACCAGTATCGTGTCGTGATCTTCGGCAAGCGCCAGCAAAAACAAATAGTCAGACAGACGGTTCATCCACACCAGGATGTAGTCGTTGGCAATCTGGCCCTGGCGATGCAGGCCGACGAGTTTGCGTTCGCATCGTCGCGTTACCGAACGGGCCATATGAAGATGGGCCGACGCTGCGTTTCCACCGGGTACGATAAAGCCTTTGGGAAGGGAGATTTCAGCCTCGAGTCTGGACCGCATTGTGTCCAGTTCGTCGAGTAATTCGCGATCGATCCGCCGGGGCAGGCGTTCGAGTGCCGACGGCATCGTGGCGACTTCGGATCCGATCACGAACAAGTGCCGCTGAATGTACAGCAATGCCGACGCCGTCTCGGCCTGTGTACAGTGCACCCGGGCAAGACCCAGTGCACTCACAAGTTCGTCGATGTCCCCATAAGTATCCGGGCGGGACGAGTGTTTATCTACAGTCTCGCCGGAGAAAAGGCGTGTTTCACCTTTATCCCCGACACCAGTCGTTATGCTTCTCATAACCCCCTCAAACTGCTGATCTGATTGATCATGTCGATGGTCGCAGGCTCCGTTGAATCTGTTTTGATCAGCTCCTGGAGCCGCTCGCGTATGGCCGTGGCTTCAAGCCGGCAGCCGCGCAGTAGCGCTGCAATTGCACGGCCCGCAACGGGTGATCCGCGGCCCTCGATTCGCGCATCGCCGATGATGCCGCGACTCACACCAAGGTTGATTTCATAATTTTCACCAGCGAACGGTCGCCGCCATGTCGCGTCGAACGCGGGCGTGCGGCCGTACACCCAGTCCCAGGACTGTAACGTTTCGTGCCTGGCGTCGAACGCCGCAGAATTCGGCGGGCAGGGCGCGCGGACCACACGGTGAATGCCGGGGACGGTATCGGCGATGTGTTCGATCAATCTGTCTGTTGCCGAGGCGATTGTCAAACCCGACGCCAGATCGGCAAGATTCACCACCGCCGCGGGTTTGGACGGGACGCTGTGTCCGGAAATGCCGGGTACGGCAGGGGTGAGGTAGCGCTTCATTTTCCTGAGATCACTTGCGATCAGCAATGTGCCGTGATGCAACGTGATATCACGTCGGAGCCGGAGCGCATTTCCCGAACACTTTTTGCCGTTGGCGTAAATCGAACGGTGCGGTCCCAGCGCCGGTTTACAGCCCAGGCTCTCGATAAACGCCATTATCGTGGCAATTTGTTCGTCGAATCCACAATCCGCACGTCGGCCGATGAACGCAAAATTCAGGTTGCCAAGGTCATGGAACACCGTGCCGCCCCCGGACAGGCGGCGAGCCAGGGGTACGCCGTCGGCGCGCAGAGCGGCGACGTCGCATTCCTTCCACGGATTCTGGTTTTTGCCGATAACGATCGCGTTATCAGCGCGCCAGACATAGATCACACGCGTATCTGTGTCCGTTGCATCGAACCATGAAGCCTCCGCGGCCAGGTGACGAAAGATATCGGTGTGGTCGTAATAGTACAGGGTTGTACGTGGTGCACGCATATGGCACCATACACGTTTACCGGACGCTGTCCAAAATCATCGGGTGAAACATCGGTTGCCGGCTCCGTTCGCGGCCGGAGCCATTTATGGTCGGACGAATCGGACAGGTCGGACGAATCGGACAGGTCGGACGAATCGGACAGGTCGGACAGGTCGGACAAGTCGGACAAGTCGGACAAGTCGGACAAGTCGGGCGGCCTGGACGCAATCGGAGCTGCGTTACGACCTGACGACGATCCAATCGGACCCATGTAGCTGCTGACCATATTTCTTAAGTGTTTGCTGCCGCTCATCTTAATTTTCACCGCCATTGGTTGTTATGCGTTTGGCGGTTCGACAAGTTTTAGCGCGTATCTTGTCGCTGGCGCCATCCTGGAAGGTGCTTTTTGGGTGTTTTTCGTACGGCTCCGGCGGAATGTGAATGATTAGCAGTAACGATGTAGGGAGTCACATTGATCCCGAGTTATGTATCTACAAGCCCGCGACGGCGTGGGGAGCCACGCGTTATGCCGCAGCCGTTGACAGGTAAACGTACAATCGGACGATGTCCTTTAATGAACATTGTCTTTCTCCCAGTTGGCGGAACCGAATGGACCGCCGGTCGGACGACCATCAATAACCTGCTATATGCCCTGCAGTACTCATATCCTGCAGACGTTACAAGAACGTTTTTTGTTGACAAAGGTTGCTTGAAATCAACCTATTCCCACATCCTTCCGTATATCTCTCACGTCGTTGAATATTCCACTGCCAATGGACGAGTCCAGCGGTCATTTGTGCCGAAGGCAGCACGACTACTATCCGTCAATCGCGACCCTCGGAAAGGATATCGTGAACGGGTCAATAAACGCTTTCATGATGCGAACGTCGACGTGGTTTACAGTTCCTGTCATGATCCGAGTTCGTGCCGGCTGCTATCTGTAAAGTAATCGTGGCTATCCAAAAACGGGTTTCAGTCCATTGTGGGATTGCTGCATGTGCGACATTTCTCCGATATCGATTGCATGCAATCTTATTTGCAATGTATCCGCCATAAACTGCGGGTGTGGTCAACCAGTTCATGCTGATAGCATTTGTCTGATCACCTCAACTCAGGATTGCATCTGTGAAGCCTGCCTTGTTCATGAACAATCTCATCGGTGTTGATCGCAATGCAATGGAGGACACTTCCCGGCACTAATCCGCCTGAGCCGACGAGAGTCCGCCGATCGTCAGGATCGGTTTCCTTCTTGATTCTTCCCGTTGGTTTTTTACCGCTTTGGTGGTCACCGGACTACCGAAGAGCGATATCAAGCGGAGTTTAGCAAACCACTTTTCGATCGCTATCGATTTTTCGGGATTGTTAAGACGGCGATGGAATGCCATCGGCATAAAACACTCCCGACGCACGTCTACGATCTGGAAGTCAGACTTTTCGAATTCCTGGCGGACGGCGCCGAATCGAAAGACGTTGTACGGGATCACGTCCTGACGCAAGCGGTGGCAGAGGTTTCGCGAAACGGATTCCAGGGCGCCAAAGCTGGGACTCACTGGAAAATCAATAATCACGAGGCGATTTGATACACGACATAGTTCACCGATGCCGCGGCGCCAATCTCTAAGATGCATCAAAATGCGTGAGGCCAGAACACAATCAAACGCACCATCCGTGAAACACATATCGTGCACGTCACAGACGGCGGCGTCGACGGTCAAGCCAAGCGTTTTCCCTTTCGCAATCGTAATGTCGAGCATCTCCCGCGAGGCATCGATAGACGTTACCGGCAGGGATTTTTGCCTCAGCCGGACCGAAAGCTTTCCCGTGCCCGCACCAGCGTCGAGAATACGGCTATGGTCCGAATCCATCAACGAGCCGTAGGTCTCGATTTCTATGTTCTCCAGATGGTTGCCGAAAGCCCCACCGAAGCGGTCGTTGTCGTATTTTCTTGCGATGTCTCGTCGCTGATATAGCGGTACGTTATTCATGTCGTGTCAGTATCACCTGGTGACGGTTGCGATGATGTGGGCGCCGAGTTTGCGTCCGATTCGCTTCGGAATCATATCGATTAAGGGGATAAACATGGTGTTGTATATCGATACCATGATACCGCGATACGCCTGGGTCCTTGTTGGCAGTTTATCCGTGACAATGTCGAGCTCGCCGAAGCGGTGCAATAGACTACGGAATTCTGCCGGCGTGTACAGGTTAAATACCGGGGCGTCTTCATGCAGAAGGTTTTCGCCGGAAAGCTTTGACACCAGGTTCAGCCAGGAAAAGCGGTTAAAAACGATTAGCGTCGCTTTGCCCCCGCGGCGTAGAACACGATGGATCTCGGCGACCATCTTTTCTGGACGTTGCGTGTATTGGAGGGGCATGCGGGCATAGACGAAATCGAAATGTTCACTCTCAAATTGGAGGTCTTCACCGTTCATTACCTGGAGATCGGCTGATAGGCCGTTAACTCTGAAATTTTCCTTTGCCAGTTCTATCGATCGTGAGCAAAGGTCGACACCGGCAACGTCTGCTCCGTTTCTGGCGAATTGAACGAGTTCGGTGCCGATCCCGCAACCAACATCGAGAACGCGTTTTCCCTGGAGCTTGTTTTCCAGCACAATCGGGGTGAGGTAGTGCAGTTTTCGGAAGCGATACTCGCTCAGCTGGTCAAAGAATGCCTTTGTGCCGACAGGATGCGTCGCGACATCGATATCATGTATGTAGGTACTCCAGAATTTACGGATCCGGTCCATGCCCGGGTCCAGGTCCGTTAGCGACCCCCCAGTGTCCTCGTATCCTTCCTCTGCCTGGTCTCGATCCATGACGAAAGCCTTTTTCGATTTTACGATTCGGCCATGGCCGCCGACTGCTGGGCGAACATTGATTGGTCTGAGCGACGATCGTGTGCTACCTATACGATAGCATCGTGCCGGGAATTTTCCGTCTACAGATTGGCGTAGTCTGGTCATCACATGAAAGAGAATGTGTTTATGAACGTACTCATGCTCGCTCCGCAACCATTTTTTCAGGCGCGAGGCACGCCCATTAGTGTTTACCAGCGGCTGAAGGGCTTGTCGCATCACGGGCATTCGGTTGACCTGTTGACGTATCATCTTGGTGAAGATATTTCGTTGCCCGGGGTGACCATTCACCGTATACCGCGCATTCCTTTCATTGACCGCGTTGTTATCGGGCCTTCGTGGCCCAAAGCTGTGCTCGATCTTATGATGATTTGTAAGGCGATCGCGATGTTGGCAAAGACACGCTATGACGTCATTCATGCTCACGAGGAAGCGGCATTCTTTTCGGCAATTTTGGCACGCGTTTTTCGATCACGGCATCTCTATGACATGCACTCGAGTTTGCCGAGGCAGTTGACCGCTTACGGTTTCGCTGACAACCGGTTGACTATAGGCATGTTCAAATGCTTCGAAAAATGGACTGTTGATCACAGCGATGCGGTTATCACAATCGATCCCGAACTTGAAAACCACGTGCGCGAATTGAATCCGCAAACGAAATTGATGATGATCGAAAATCTGCCGGTCAAATATCTCGACGGGTTTTCGTCAGGTCAGACGGTTGATAACGTTCGCGCTCGGCTGGGGCTCCAAGACAAATTGGTCGTCGTTTACACCGGGAATCTATCGCAGAATCAAGGTCTGAATCTGCTCCTCAAGAGCGCGCGTGCGGTTACGGAAGAACATCCGGACGTGTCTTTCGTCATTGTCGGTGGCAATCCCGAGCAGGTGGACGGGTGCAGGATGCAGGCGGTTCGCTTGGGCGTGGAAAGGCACGTCATCTTTGTTGGCTCGGTTCCGATGGGTGATGTTACGGTTTTCGAGGAACTCGCCGATATCCTTGTTTCTCCCCGATGCGAGGGGACCTCGGTTCCACTTAAGATTTACAGCTACCTGCACTCAGGAAAACCGATCATCGCGACCCGGTTGCAGGCGCATACAATGGTCTTGAACGATGACATTGCCGTTCTGGTAGAACCCACAGCATCTGGATTGTCAGGGGGCATCAGTCGACTGGCCGCAGATGCTGTTCTCCGCAAGGAATTGGGACACCGCGCCCAGGAGTTTGCCCGGCGACTTTACAATTTCGAGACGTATTGCGAGAAATTATCTGGCGTGTACGGGGCACTGCTGCCTGGGTAATCCTTCGGGTTGCTACCGCCGGCGTTTGCTGGGGGATTGTGCCTTTTTTTTGCGGCTTTGCGTCTCTGCGCGAGATCCATTTCGTTACGGATGTAGCCACGGCTCTGTGAGCCGTGCCCGCAATGCGACGAAACGTCAGAACGGCACACGCTGCCGCTTCCACCAACGTTTGGCGTACTGACTCTTGACGTGTAGCTGCAAGCGACATTGGTTTTGGGGTGTAACGATATTTCTCAACGGCCGAATTGTGTCGAAGTCGTCAATTGTGGCCTCGTTTCTTATTATTCTGTAGGATGGTTTCTTTAATAGTAGCGGCCAGTCTGGTCACGGCGTCGTTCTTTCCGCGGACGTTCGCGGATCCCGCGAGCAACCTGGTCCGCTCCGTTCCAAACATGTGATCGGCGCGCGGCACAACGAACAGATCCGTCTTATTGGCACATTTATCTGCCAAATGATCAATATGCCGCCGGACCGGGAACGGGGCCTCTTTGCTACCGTAGATGAAACATGTATGTCCATGGAAGCAATCCGCTAACAATGTGTCGAGCATTAGCGGTTGCAGGAAATCGATAAGGTGGTCTGCGCTTAATGCCACGCCCGTGCTCCTCTTAATTTTTTTGGCGTATCGCCGGCAACCACAAATGCCCGTCACGATACGGTGATAGTCGATAAGACCAATGGCAATCGCCAACCTGGAGTCCAGTTCCCGAGCCGTCCGCAGCACCTGTGTGGAGCCCATTGAGTGGCCGATTAACACGACATCAGCAGGTGTCTGCCCGTAGCGATCCGCCATATATCTGGCCGCTGCCTGGATATCCGATCTGAAATCGAAACTCGGGAATTCCCCGCCGTGCGGCTTCTGGGACTCCCCGAAACCGTGAAAGTCGAAGGATAACACGGCGAATTCTTCCATTAACCGATCGGCCAATGCGTTGTAGAGCCTGTGTTTCCGTCCGCCCCGGCGGTTGCCGTGGCAAATAACCACCAGCGCACCAGGTATTTTCAGAGTGGATTTCAGCGTGCCCCGCAAACAGAGGCCGTTTGCGCTCAGCACGACGTCCTCGGTAAGAGTAAACGGTGTCACAGGAATCCAGATGGTTAGAGGAATTGAACTCGCGTTCGTTCCGTGGCGTTAGCGCATAAGCGTGCTTGGGCAATAACAAGCGTGTGAAATTCCCTGGCGTGCAAAAAACCCAGAAGAGCGAACC
>JAJFLQ010000044.1 GCA_021772615.1 Verrucomicrobiota bacterium
GAGACGCAAAGCCGCAAAGAAAAAAAGAAAGCATAATCCCCCGGCAAACGTTAACCAGAGTTGGACAGAGCTGTATCGTTGAACGTCCTTTATCAACACGCCGCGTCCCTGCTAAACGGTGCAAGGATGATGGCATTCAACGTTACAGACGGTAGAGCTCAACATAAATCGAACTCTGGTTGGCTGATCTGAGCGTTATGTTCTGAACGTTAGGCCTCATTGCTCTTCAGCCACTCAATGGTCTCGCGTAATCAATTATCGTATGACATCTCTTAGTCGAAAACGACGCTGCTACACGGATTTCGCTGGCACTGTGTCCGGGTAGTAGCGTCGTTTGGTCGGATTACTAAGGTCGCAAATTCGTCTCGGAGATTATGAACGATTTGAATACGCGAGCGGCGCTTTACTCTACGTTCGCACCAACCACGGCGGCCATCTGCATCATATTTATCGTTTTACCTTGCTTAAGATCTGTTAGATCTGTGACCTTGCCCGATTTACTTGTCGATTTCGTATTCTTGAAGATGGCTAGCAATTTTGCATCTGCCACAATGAACTTCCCCGCGCCCTCAGCTTTCCCATCCTCAGTCTTTGTCTGAAGTTTGTTTGCCTTAATGTAGTCCCAAAGCTTTTTGGTGATCTCTGTCCTGGGAAGTTCTGCGGTTCCCAAAAACGCTGCCAATTCACTTTTTAGCTTTACCGGCTTTTTGAGTCCTTTTTCTTCTGCCATGGTGTTTCCTCCGTTCGGTTTATGTTGAACTTTCTTTGGGAAATTCCCTTTTCGCTCTTCGTACGTCCCTGACGGCAAGTCAAGACTTTTGTTTCAACAAATGATTATTCTAACAAATTTGCGCTTAGCGGTGCACGATCCATCATGTTCAGGAAGGATTTTCCGCCCAGTAGGACTCGTATCGTAGATCGCCGGACTTGCAATATGGGGTCCGCACACTGATTGTCAAAATAATTGTGATATCTTGGCAAAGGGCGACGTAGCGGGTACGCGAAATTTCTTTGACCCAACAACAAAAACAGGCAATTGAAGCGGTCACCATGCTGATCCGTTTCCTGAATTCTAGAGACTCGTGCGTCCTCCATCGTCGTAACGGAGAACCGTTCTGCCGAGGAAGACATGAATAAGGTGATCGTTTTGCCGTTGTCGCTTTGCCTTGTCGCGTGCGGCCATCAGACCCCGCCGGAGGCAACCATGCCTGTTCCCGAGTTTGCGATTCGTATCTCTCTCGAAACGATAATTGTGATGTCTTAGTGTAAAAGTAAACAAATCGTTAGTTTTAAAAGCAGGTGTTGACGCCGGCATCGAGTAAGTGTGTTGCATAAGTATGCCGGAAAGAGTGGAGCCGAACCTGAGATATGGAGATATTCAACTCATCGACAGCAGCGGTGTCGTCACGCTGCCTGAAACAGGCATAAAGCCCGACATTCAGTAAGCGCGCCACGCCTTACAGAAGGCTTGTGCCCACAGATTGTCAAAATTGACGTGGTACGGGGCCGATGGCTGAGAAATCGGTGAATATTTGGACGTCTCAACAAATTTTCAGACATTGTAGCTCATAAAAGAGATGCGCATGTTTTGTCGCACCGCTATTCGAGCCCTTTCCAAGTCGGGTCATACAGAGCAACCACCCAGGCTACCTTCAAGAGCAGGTCAAAAATTCGAAATCAAGGTGTTACTCGAGGGAGTCCCCTGAAGATTTCCGTCACAATGAGATGAATAACTATTTTAAGGAAATTGTGCTTCAAGCGACGGGTGCAGAGGACCTCATTGAAGCTCAAAAAATCAAAGATCTTTGGAGTGGGTATGGGGCTATTATGCGGTATCGGCTTTCGAAGTCGAGCATTGAGACTGTTGTTGTTAAACACATACGTTTGCCTCAAAAAGACGCCCATCCTCGCGGTTGGAATACAGACATTTCTCATGAAAGAAAGATGAAGTCCTATGAAGTGGAAACGGCCTGGTATCGAGATTGGAGCGCTCATTGTGATGAAGACTGTTATGTGCCGGAATGCTTGGCTTCGGATTCTCATGATAATGAGACATTGATCGTATTAGAAGATCTAAGCCGCACAGGATTTGGAGAGTTAAGAACCGTGGCGTCCCTTGAAGAAATAAAGGTGTGTGTGCGGTGGCTGGCTCATTTTCATGCCACGTATATGGGGCAGTCCCCTGTTTCTCTCTGGAAAAATGGGACATATTGGCATTTGGACACTCGGCCCGATGAACTGGAAGCTCTAAACGATTTGCCTTTGAAAAGAGCAGCGACAAAAATTGACCGGGAATTACGGAATAGTCCCTTTCAGACCTTTGTTCATGGCGATGCCAAACTGTCCAATTTTTGTTTCTCAAGCAACGGTCAAAAAGTTGCTGCTGTCGATTTTCAATATGTGGGTGCGGGCTGTGGTATGAAGGATCTTGCTTATTTCATTGGTAGTTGTTTGCAGGAAGAAGATTGTGAAAGACTGGAAGAGGAGCTGTTAGATCATTATTTTGGTATTCTACGAGCCGCCTTAAAGGCAAAAAACAAATCTGTGAATTGGCGCGCATTAGAAAAAGATTGGCGTTCTCTATTTCCGATAGCTTGGACGGACTTTCATCGTTTCATCAAAGGCTGGAGCCCAGGTCACTGGAAAATTAACAGCTATAGCGAAAGGCTTGCGTGTGAAGTGGTGGCCTCATTGTGAAATTGGGTGTAAATGATCTTCAGGCATTGTGCCAGGTAGCAATTAAAGCAGCGAAGCAATCGGGCGACATGATCCAAGAACATACCGGGTGTGACCTTGCTATCAACCATAAACCCTCTGGCTCCAGTCGTGCCTCACAGATCGTGACAGAAATAGATTTGATGAGTCAGGAAATGATCTTGAAGCATATTCATCCAACGTGTGAAGCGTATGATCTGGGGCTATTGATTGAAGAAAGTAACGATGATTTGAGTCGTTTTGAAAAAGATTATTTTTGGTGCATTGATCCGCTGGATGGCACCTTATCTTTTGTCGAACAACGACCAGGTTATTCTGTTTCAATTGCATTGGTTTCTCGTAAGGGTAGGCCCTGTCTTGGAGTGGTCTATGAGCCGCTTACCCAGACCTTGTATTCTGCGGTTAAAGGTTTGGGAATTTTTCGTGACGAGACGGTTTGGGATTGGAGGCCAAATTTTGACGGCTCGTATGAGACGATCTATTGTCGGGGTGCAGTTTTGAATGCCTGTTGGGTCTTGGAGCATGCACCGGCTTGTTTCGTTAAAAGACCGAAAGTTCAGGAGGGCGGTGGTTGTTTATGGGATTATGCAGCCACAGCCTGTTTGTTTGAAGAAGCAGGTGCTGTCGTAAGCGATAGCCATGGTAATCGGCTGGACTTGAATAGTAGAGATTCAGTATTTATGAATCAAACAGGTATCTTCTACGCGAGTCACCAAGAAATCGCAGACTTTCGGTGACTTGAAAGGTCAGCCCGGTCCATGTTCGATTACCAGCCCCTCCGCCATGAATGGAAATCAAACCCTCAGCTATGCTGAATTCGGTGATAAGCGGGTTTTGGTTTAGGACTTTGGCATTAAAGCAGTTTGTGTAAAAACGAATGGCTCGCTCAGTATCGGCTACCCAGATCGTGTATTTTAATTTCTCAACGTTCATTACATAACAGACTAGCCGTTGTCCACGTTGTTCGCAAACCACAAACCAGATAATCTTGTTGCATTGAGGGGCCCGACTAAAATGAGATTCGTACGTTGGCGCCGACGGTGCGTGGCGGACCAAACTCACCGTTGAGATTTAACGGCAAGTCGAAGACCCGTATGATGTATTCTTCGTCCAATAGATTCTTGACCCAAAAATAGATTTCCCACCGCCTGTTTTTCACGCCGGTGCGTACATTCCATATTTGAAAGGCATCCTCGATCAGCGTGTTGGCCTCATCGAAATACGTCTTCCCTGCTCCCTGGTTTTCAATACGGAATATGCCCGACCAGTTCCTGGAGAGTTGGTATCGGTATTGAACTGCTGCAGTGAAATTGTAATTGGGAACGCCTTCGATGCGGTTACCGGAGAAATCAGCTCCGGAGACCGAATCAATGAATTCGATATTTTCTGTGTCGGAATACCCCCAGCGCAACAGGAACTCGAGATTGCGCAAGGGCGTGACTGACATATCCAATTCAATGCCGCGAGTGCGACTCTTTCCTACATTCCGAATAAACAGATCCCCTCCAAACCCCTGAAATGCCTGTCTGTCGTCAATATCTGTGTTGAACAGTGTCAAGGATACATGCAGGCGATCTTCCATCCAGCTGGAGTCAACTCCCGCTTCATATGTCCACGCTTTTTCAGCATCGTACTCTCGTTCGTCCGGGCCACCGCCGCGACCATTAAATCCGCCGCTGCGGAACCCCCGGCTGATACTGACATATCCGGATTGCGACGGGTTAAACTCGTATGCAAGTGATACTGCCGGCAACCACGCTTCGAAATCGTTGTCCAGTGAACCTGCGGTCTTGTCCGTGCGGCTCCCGGGCTGGATGTCATACGTCTGAAAGTCGAAAGACTTCCTCTCAGATTCATGGCGTAAGGCAGTGGTAAGGGTAAGGCGCTCCGCCAACGGATACGATATGCTTCCGAACACCGCCACGCCATCGTTATCGCGGTGTTCCTCTATCACATCGAATATCGAAAACGGCGCGGTAGTGAGGTCCGGACGCAATTCACGGAAATCGACTTCGTCAAGGTCCTCTTGAAAAACATAAACGCCAAGCGACCATCCGGGAGACTTCTCGTCGCCGTTTGAATTCAGCCGCAGCTCGTGCGTAAACTGCTCCTGATTTTCGGCATTCCGACGCCGGAGCAAATCGGCGGAGGTGAAGTCCAGCTCGGTATCGAAATCCCTATCGACCTTGCCGTAGGCCGAAATAAACGTCGCGTCGAACAGATCCGCCTCATATCGCACCCTGACAGATGGGTGAATGGTATTCAGTTCCGAAACGAATTTATCGTAGTCAACACGAATCGTACGCGGGTCGGACGAAAATGGATCTGGAACAAACGGCGGGCCGCGACCGCGCACTTCATCGCCATTTATACTGAAGGTGATCTCAGTACCCGCAAGCGGCAACCATCGGAGTGTTGCCCGACTACTCCACTGATCAATATCATCGGTTGTGTTGCCCGTAGTTTCGTTTTCCGTGGCGCCGTTCTGCCGCCAAACGACACCGGCTACTCTCAACGACAGGACCTTTGGCATGAGTGGCAGATTGGCCACAGCGTCGTACCGCCCAAGCCCGCGGTCGCCCCACGACATGCCGATGCTGCCTTCCAGCCGATCGACCGGTTGCCGGGACCGAACGGCCAATACGCCGAATGTCGCCTGGCGACCATAGCCTATACTTTGCGGACCTCGTAATACTTCGATTGTCTCCACATCATACAGGAAGTCGCCAATGTTCTTGACATCGAGATAATTGACATCGTCTACATAGACCGCGACATTCGACTGATTCGTATCCGCAGGAGGGGCCCCGCGAATATCGATGAACGTAAAATTGCCGCTGTTGGTCTGAATACTCAGATTTGGAATCCGCATCGCCAGATCCGCGACACTCCAATAATCGGATTCGTCTAATACGGATCGCGTAAGGACGGTACTGTTACTCTTGAGATTGAGTTTCTCGGATCGGCCGACAGTTGTAACGGTCATCGTTCCGAACTCATACGTGTCGTCGGCGTGCAGGTTGTACATGATCGGCGAAACCGGAGTAAGCGTAGTCACGCACACCGCCGCAACAACAATACGGGTTTTGCACATACGACTCGGAATCATGCTGTACCTTGACGACGTAAGGCGTTCGACTCAGTAGACAACAGCCCGCATCAGCCGGTGATCATGGCCGACGAGAGCCACGTAGCAGAGGAAACACATATCATTGTTGCATAATTTGATCAAACTGATACGGCGCGAATTTCATTATATCCTGTGCCTCCTGGTATTCGTGATGGCAGGGACACTCGGCCTCATACTATTCGGCGAACCTGCATTGCAAAGCGGCGACCATCTGATAGCCGACGATGACGAAATGCAGATGTATAGCGGTAACGAACCGTTAACATTCTCCGACGTTCGGGAGCCCAACGGCAGTCGGCACTTCACGTCCTACGACGACGCCACGATCACGATGCCGGGGTTTGATCACGCCCGCTGCTGGATTCGAATACCATTGGAAAACCGCACCGACCAGGCTCGAAACTTTACTATTGAAGTGAAATCCAGATCGATTGATCTTGCCGATCTGTATGTCCCGTCACGTGACGGGACATTTTCGCACTTCAAACATGGGGAATGCCGGTCGCCCAAAGAACGACAGGAAAATTCGTGGATATCGGCATTTCCCGTACACTTTGAACCCGGAGAAAAAAAAACGTGTTACTTATTCCTGCTGGACCGGTTTCGCGTAGATCCCGGCATACGAATCTGGAATTCGCGCCGGGATTTCGACCGCTATAAACAAAAAGAAGAAAGGACCGCGTACGTTTACTTTGGTCTCTTGATTGGCTTGTTTGTCACAAATCTTTGTGTTTATCTGGCGTTCGGCTACAACGACTTACGCTGTTACCTGCTGTATTTGTCGTCTGCCGGTTGTTTGCAGGCGGTCAATTTCAATATGCATTTTCTTTTTCTTTACAACATTTTCCTGCCCATCCACGTGTATCTTCCGTTTGGCATCAACGACTTTATTATTCGGGCCATGTTTGTCATTACGGCAGCGACCCTGATTCTGTTTGCGAACGCGTTTCTCGGGATTGCATCATTTGCGCCCAGGCTCGATCGAATGCTGGACAGCGTCGCAACGGTAATGCTGGTCGCGGCACCATTTGTATTGGTTGAGCCATTGATCAATATTGGCCGATTTTCCGTTGTGATTGTGATTCTCACCTGGGTGTCAAGTTCATTCCTGGCTTTCGTTGCCGGTTTACTCGCTGCCGTACACCGTGTGCGCCAGGCACGTTATTTCATCCCCGCTTTTGTTCTGCTCATGATTGTTTCGTGGAAATTTGTCATTGTCATCCTGGGCGGTCGCAACACGGATTCATCGATCATGTTACAGTGGTTGTACGCTTCGGGGCTCGAAATGATCATTCTAACGTTCGGTTTGGTCGATCGTTTTCTATTCGTGAATCAGCAGAGGCTGGAGGCTCAGGAGAAAGTCATGCTCGAAGCCCGGCAACGGGCGCAGATACAGGAACAATACGCCACCGAATTGGAGCACACCGTAAAGAACCGAACGCAAGATCTACAGCAGGCCAATGACCAGAAAGACCGTGTACTGCGAATCGTTGGACATGATCTCAGGGTACCCATTGACAGCATTGCTGCGATGTCGGAATTAATCAGGCGTTCGCCGGCTAAATTGTCACGAAGCGACATGGTCGGGTACGCCGACGACGTCGGTCGAGGTACGCGCTACCTCCGTGATGTGATCGACAGTCTATTGTGCTGGGCCGGTATCGGTTCGGCAACGGCATCGATGAAAATGGATCTTTACCTGGTCAACGATCTCATTGACGCGGCGTTTGAACCGTTGCGCTTGCGGGCGGAAGAAAAAGCAATACGCGTTGATTTCGACGTTCCTGATCAGACGTTCGTTGTCTGCGATTACACGGGAATCGCAACCGTGCTTCGGAACATTATCAACAATGCACTGAAGTTCAGCAGCCGAGGGGATGACGTACAGGTCTGTGTGTCAATCGTGGAAAACACGGCTGAATTTCGAGTTGTGGACACGGGTCCCGGAATGTCAACCGACCGGATTGCGGACATCGAGGAGGGGTGGAGTACCCTCAGCACCGTCGGTACAGATGGGGAACCTGGATCTGGAATCGGGTTGCAGATTTGCAGGGATGTGCTTGACCAGCACGACAGCTCATTGACAATTGCCAGCACCGAAGGAGAGGGAACCGCAATGTCGTTCAGGCTACCCGTGAACATACCGGAGCCCACGATTGTCTGCAACACCACGGAGCGTCGGACTATATGTGACCAAGACGATTCGGTACGATCTCCCTGCGGCATCACAAATGAACACCAGTAGTAAAGAGAAATGAAACGATCACACATATTCCTTGCAAGCTTCGCCATGTGCCTTGTCTGGTACACATACTCCGCCGGTGCGTTGACGGTGTTGTATCGCTACATGGTTCCGGTATTGGCGATTGTATCCATCATTGTACACACAACAGCATGGAGGAGTGGTGAAATCGAGACGGAGTTCTTACGTCGACCGGGAGTTGTGTCCCACCGCAAGTATTGGTTGGTTATCGCAAACCAGTGGCTGCTTATCGTTCTATCAAGCTATCTGATGTGGAAATCCTGGACGTACCTTCAGAATTCCGAGCTCGAGAATGTGATATTCTTCGGTATTCTCCTTGCAAGCAATGGCGTGCTGCTGATCTGCGCGGCGGTACCATATCGCAAGACAAACGTTCCGGCCAACATTCTGTGGATCCTTGTGAACGTCGTATTCATCGTGGATTTTCAGCGCGTCCATAACCCGCCGGCACTGGACCAATGCGTCATCCTCGGGCCGCCGATTCCCAAACAGTTCTATATCATGGACGGCGGCAATTCCCCGTTATTCAATACCAGCTACGCCAGATCTGCACGGCGTCATGCGGTTAAGATTTTCGTAGCGAACAACCGTCGTGGCCATGACACTGTGATTACCGGCAATAACCCGTTTGGTCACACATTCGGGGAACCGGTGATATCACCAGTAGCCGGCGTCGTGTGCGATGTGGTACGTGATCGGCCCGATATGCCACGTGGTGAATTGGATTATGAAAGCCCGGCAGGGAATGTGATCGTAATCGACGTCCAGTCCAAATGGTTCGTGCTGTTGGCCCATTTGCAATATGACAGTATCAAGGTTGACGTTGGCGACCATGTGGTGCAGGGCCAACTTCTGGCCCGTTGCGGGAAATCGGGGCATACGTCTGAGCCGATCCTTCATCTACATGTTCAGGACCAGCCGGGAATATATCTGGATGGATTGACCTATCTTCCGATTCGCTTCACCGGAGTGATATTGACCGGCTCCGGTGACGTCGCGCCGAAATTGCCGGTATACCCATTGCGAAACAATATGTTCAAGCCGGCAGAGCCGTTCTCATTCGAGTGACGTGCGCTCCCGTTTCGGCGCGATCTTGCGATCGATTCCATGTTTCAAAGCGTATTGCACCAAAGCATGCACACTCGGCACGCCGATCTTCTTCATAATCCGATATTTGTGATTTTCTATCGTACGATGACTCAGCCCCATTTTCTCCCCAATTTTGCGGCTGGTTAAGCCTCCGGCGACCCATGCCAAAACCTCGATTTCCCGCGGACTCACGATCTTGTAAAATGCAAGCGGATCGTTCTGGAGCTTATATCGATTTTCATGAACCAGACGCGTGAAATACAGAGCGCCTTCCGCCACGGCAATAATGGCATCGCGAAGCACGTCCAAACTTTGCTCCTTCTCCACATATCCGTGAAACCCGGTTTCGTACACCGTATTCGTGGTATAGGAATCGATCGATGACGTTAAGGCAAGAACTGCGATCCGAGGGAAAGCCTTGATAATTCGTTTGCCGAGATCGATACCGTCGACATCCGGCAATCGCAAGTCAAGCAAGACCACATCCGGATTGTGCTGCTCACATATCTCCCAGCCGCGCGTGCCATTCCCTGCCGCATCGACGAGCTGCAAGTCCTTATCTTCCTCGATCATTTTCGCCAGAAACGTACGGAACATCTTCTGGTCTTCTATCACAACAATCCTGTAGGGGGACATGACCCATCGCTCCGAACTTGTTCGATAAACAGCAGGACGTCGAACCGTGGTACTCACGACGCACGTGTGGAGAACGCATTGAACGACCAGATTAAGATGGCATCTCCATTGAGTAATTCTACTCAATAGACGCTGGGAAAAGTACTCAAATTGCATTCTGGCGAAATCATGTACTACGGCAGTAAACTATATCCAGGAGCTACGCTAATCATCATCAACCCAAATTCACAATCAAGAAACACAACGAAGGAGTGAGAAATGAGCGAAATCAAGATCTCAAATTCAGCCAAGCGCCAATACCACATCGAAGGCACCATCGACTCGCAGGACTGGATCAACCATTGCGGCGCACTACTAACCATCGCTGGTGCCGACGGAGAAGTGTCCGATGAGGAAATGAAATGGTTGATCGATGAACAAATCTCCTATGGTGCGACAGATGAAGTGATCGCTGAAATCAAACGCTTTAATTGGCGCGACGCGGATTTGGACGACCTTCTGAAGCAACTCGGCGAAACGTCCCTGGACCTGCAACGCACGCTGATCTATCAGGCCATCAAGATGTCTCGAGCCGATGCCGTTTACCACGACGACGAGCGCGCTGCCGTGATGAAGGCTGCTGAGCATTTCGGGTTAACCGCGGATGTAACCGAGACATTGCATGTTCTGGTTGAAATGGAAGAAAACGTCGATCGGCTTCGCCACACGGTATTAAGCAGGTCTTGACCGTACACACTACTAGCCTGTCGGGCTTAGCCCGACAGGCTAGATATGCTCGGCGCAAGTCCTACCGATTGTGAATCAGTCAGTCAGTCAAGTATGGATCAGGATCATGCAAACCGAATAACCATAAATCACGGGAAATTATTACATGGCGGAATCGAATCTGGAAATAATGAAAGGAATAATGGGCAGATACGCTGTTGGCGACTTTAGTGCTCTGGCCGAAAGACTATCTGACGACATCGTTTGGGTGATTCACGGGCCGCGATCGGACGTTTTTTCAGGAAAAATTCGCGGTCGCGAAGCATTGGACAAGTTGATTCGGCTCTTCTCGGAGATCGTCGAGATCGATAGCTACGACCCGCGCGAGTATTTCGTGAACGGCGATCGAGTCGTCATCTTAGGGTCAAAAGTCGTTACGATCAAGACCACTGGTCGCAAGCGTGAAATGGATTTCGTCTACACAGTTACGCTGCGGGACGGAGAGATCGTCACATTCGACACATTCCAGACCGATGTTATTGCGGATTAACGGATTCCAACCACGAGTGGTAGGCTTTTTGACTATCATTCACGACCGCAGACTGGACTGTCCTGTGATTTTTTCGAAATCCTGATGACGATCTGTATAAAACGGGAGGGTGGCAAATGAACAAACGTACAATTATTCTGGTGGACCCGATTCGAACTGGAAAGCAATTTGTCGAATACGCGCGGTCAGTCGGGTGCGAGACACTGGCGGTTTATACGCTTCCAGAACGAATCTTGATCGCGAACAACCTGATCAATCGAGTGTCTCTCGGCCACCCGGCTCTTTTCGCAACTGAGACAGATCGAATCATCGACCACGTCAATCGAAGGCGACTCAACGTTGTTGGCGTCATTCCCTGCTCCGAACCCGGAGTCGTCCTTGCCGCCCAACTGGCGCAACAGCTTGATCTGCCGGGAAACGCGGTCGAGACCATCACCTGCTCTCGAAACAAGTGGTTAATGAGACAGGAGCTGAAAAAACGAAAATTCAGAACGCCGAACTTCACACGATGCAGGAACAACGCGGACATCCACAGATTCCTTCACGATAATCACTTCCCCTGTGTGATCAAAGCGCCGGCCGGCGCCGGCACCGATCAGGTCTTCGTATGCAACACGCGATCGGATGTTGAACAGAAACTTGCAATCATACTCGGCAAGACCAACCTCTTCGGGTGTCGTAATGAATACGCGTTGCTCGAGTCATATATTCGCGGGCAAGAGTATGTTGTGAATTTATTCGCTCACGACGGCGTCGTAACCGTTACCGATATCTGGAGCTATCGAAAAAGAAACACACCGGATGCCAGTTTCCTTTACGAGGACATCATCCTGGAGGACTTGTCGGTTCTTGACGAAGAGACGATCGCCAGCGTTATTGCCATTTCACGCACATTCGGACTTACAAACGGTTCGATTCATGCAGAGATCAAGGTCGAGGAAAACGGCGATGCTACGTTGATCGAAATCGGGGCAAGGATCGCCGGAGGTGATCTCCCCGTTTTAGTCCGAGACGCTTCCAACTTTGATCATTTCCGAGAGAATATCGGCGCCTTTACGGACGTTCCCGTGCAACACATCCACGATGTCCGGTTTCACAGTCATTGTCAGGTCGTTTTTTGCCATTGTGAGCAGCGGGGAATGGTACGTGGCATCCATGGCTTGGACAACATCGCCGAGCTGCCGTCGTATACCGGGCATCATTTGAATTGCGGGATTGGCCGGATTGTGACGCCTACCCGAGACCTGCAGAATATGCCGCTCATGGTCACACTTCGTCACCCGTCGCGCAAGCAGGTTGCGAAAGACGCGGAGCAGGTTCGTAAGCATTTCATACTAACCGTCGACGAGCACCGGTACCGTGGCCACGATGCGGAGTCTGCGGACAACCAGATGCAAATCCCCGAATCTCTCCCAGATTCGGGGCAACGTGCGCGGCCGCGTCGATATCTACGTTCTGCGGATCCGGTTTATTGCGGCTGCTAGTGTGGCGGATCGGAATCACACTGACTTTATTCGACGAATTGGTGTCGAATTGGGCCCGGACATCTTCGAACAGATGACGTCGGCAACCCGCGATGTAGCCGGATATCGGCGTGACATTCCCGCAGTTGTTTTGCCCGGTAACCGACAACAGGTCGAAACCACAATCAATATTGCCCGTGAATGTCGCGTGCCGTTGTATCCCATCAGCCGCGGATGCAATTGGGGACTCGGATCCAGATTACCGGCAAGAAACGGTTGTGTGATCGTCGACCTCAAGCGAATGAGCCGGATTATCTCTATTGATGAAAAATTCGGTTACGCCGTCATCGAACCCGGCGTAACGCAATATCAACTTTCCGAACATTTGAGACAGGCCAGGAGTCGGTTTTACGTCGATGTAACGGGATCAGCTCGGGAATCAAGTATTGTGGGGAATACGCTCGAACGTGGTACCTCCTATAACGGCATGCGTCCGGACAATCTCGTGAATCTTGAAATTGTGTTGGGATCCGGCCGAACTGTACGCACGGGATTCTCCCATTTTGAGGCGTCAAGGACAAAAAATCTCTTCCCGTACGGAATTGGTCCCGACTTAACAGGTAGCTTTGTTCAATCGAATTTCGGCATTGTCACCAGTATGACAGTCAAGCTGTTGCTGAAGCCGGACTATCATACATCCGTTTCCGTCGCCGTTCCGAAACCGTGTCTCAGTCAATTGATCGATGCCCTCCGGGACTTGCGGCAGGACGGCACGATTGATTGTGTCGTTCATCTCTGCGACCAACGCCGCGGCGAAATCAGCTTTTCGCCGATACTCTATGAGAAAATAAAGGAATACTGTGGCTACACGCCGACCCGCACGGAAATCGAATCTACCGTACGGGGCATGACCAACGACGGATGGAGCGCCGTATTCTGTCTTTCTGGTCCGGCATCGGTCGTTCGCGAGAAGAAACGCCTGGTCAAGAAGCGGTTTAAGTCGATGGGAACAATTAAATACATCGATGCACAGCGACTGGCGACGATCAAAAAAATATGTTCATTACTGCGCCTGCGGAAAAAATTGGCGTTGGTGGCAGCCTATGAAGAGCTTTATGGAATGACCCGGGGAATTCCCACCGATGAAGCGTTGCGCAGCATTTATTGGCCGCACCGCACCGAGGAAGCGCATTGGAAACAACCCGACCTGGGAGAATCCGGTATTCTGTTTGCTGTTCCCGTTATTCCGATGGACGGTGAATCCGCCCTTCACCTGATCGACATCGTCGATGCCGTGAAGCTCGAATACAAATTTGACTACGCAATGACCTTGAATACGATCAACCATTCGTCGCTCGAAGCCGTGATCAGCATCAATTTCAGATTGACCGATGAGTCCGAAACAAAGATGGCTCATTCGTTTATCTCACGACTCATCCAACGGGTGAACGACGCCGGCTATCCGCCGTACCGGGTTGATATCGAAAATATGGACAAAATGGTGTACGAGGACGACGAATACTGGCAGCTTGTACGGGAGCTGAAGGGAATTCTGGACCCGGAAGAAGTCATCTCTCCCGGTCGTTACAACATGGTTTGAGAAACGAAACCTGGCACGAGGATTCGGGATCCAGGTAATGGAGATACACAAATTGGCAACACTTACGCCCTATGCGCGCATGAAATACAAAGCTCACGGTGAATTCGATCCGGAACTGAGCAAAACGCTTATCAGTGGAATCCTTACCGCCGTTGCATCTTCGAACAAGATCAGCACGGACGGAATTGCCTGGCTGCTCGAAGAGCAATTATTAGTCGGGGTCCCAGCGGATATCATTGGCCAAATCAGGAAAACCGACTTCTCGAGCCTGGCACTGACAGATGCGCTGCCTGATCCCATAACGGAAATTCCGGAGAAGACCCGGCGTGTGATGACTTACCAGGCCTTGCACGTCTGCTTCCACAAATCGAACAAGCTCACGTTGTCAACAGCGCGCAAGATTGCGGCTCGTTTTGCTGTCGACGACGATCAGACACGAACTATAAGACGACTGGTTCTAGCCGAGAAACGTACGGACAGTCTCCGACAACACGTGTTGATGCTAAATGACGACGATGATACAAACGTTCAATAATACGTTACGACTGTGGACTGCTCCACCGGAGAAATCACTCATGACCAGTAGAAGAATTTCGCGGATTATCAAAATTTTCATCTCTGCGGTGACGCTGTCTGCGACTGTTGCCACAGGCGAGCAATCAACAGCCCCCGTCCCGATGCCGCAGGCTCAAGTAGACAAGGCAGTCGAACTACAGTCGTGCATGAAATGTCATCAGCCGATCTCACGATTGGCATCGCGTCCGGCCGAACGCCCGATCGGAACCTCCGCCTCGAACAAGCGCCAGACATCATCGACACCGCAGTTGCCCATTCGTTTCAAGGCAACGTGGACGTTATTTGAAGTCGCGGCAGATCTGGATCTGACCGTTTCGTCGCCACCTCCGGACGGACCACCCTTTGCTGCTATTCCCGAGGGCGCGCGTGCCGGCCGCGGCGTCGTCTACTACGACTGGGAACAACGGAAAGTCGTAGAGGAACATTTCGATTTTTGCGTACCAATTTTCCCCGGTGGAGACGACTTCCCATGTCGATTCCTGGGAGTCGAAGATAAGGCCTACCTGATCACCTTTAACGCAGACGGATCCTCGAACTGCTGCATGTTTCTCGATAAATTCGGCCCACCAATCAACACGTTTATCGATCAGATGACATTCCACAAAACAACGGTTGTCTCCGGACGCACAATCGATTGGTGGCTGATGGCCATCCCAATGCCGGGGCCATTCGGATATGGTTTCGATCGCGATACCGGACTCCCCTACGGATTCTGGTTTCAGTCGATCAATGGATGGGCTCAGATGGTATATGACGATGTTCAATTGACCTTCGACGATACGAACGTCTTTGAGCCGCCGGAGGCATGTGATCCAGCCCGCGCATGTGAACTCCTCGGCGTTGACGACGTGAAGTAGCGCGGAATTCCGGAAGCTAAACTCCAGGGCTTAAGGCCTACAGTTCGTACTGAGCAAAGATGTGCTAACTCATGGAGGCGTTCTGAGTGTTTGGCTCGTTTTTTGGCTGTGCCTCGGCGGGCCTCGACGCTTCCGTCGCATTAATAATCAAAATCCCAGATAAGATCAATCCCGTTTGTGCGGTCGTCGCCGAATGTTGTTTCTACGCTGAAATTGCGATTCAACTCGTATTTCAAACGCAGTTGCCGTGGTTCTTCCGCCGTAAAGCCCTGCTGATATATTAGGTAGACTTTGGGCGCGATATACTTGCCAAGCAACACCGTGCCGCCGCGAATGTCGTCCCCGCCCGGGTCGATACTGATCGAATCCAATAACAGCACATCACCCATCACTGCCTTCAGTTGCTGTGCCGCGAGCGTTCCGGTGATTGCCAATGCAGCCGACTCGGCGTTAAAGGCCTGCGCATCGTTGAGTGTGTCCATCGGGCCGCCGAATATGATATACGACAGGATTTCGGCTTCGTTCAGTTCCGGTTCACTGTCAAGCGTGAGATACAGCTGATCTGCGGCGCCGCTCAGCATCACCATGATCTTCACCTTCTTGACGGTTGTCTCGGCCATGATGTCAATGGTCGGGTTGGGGTTGTCCTGACCGGTGAACGTTACATTGCCGTGGACCACGCGAAACACCCGGCCCCGGAAATCGTAGGCGCCGCGGATACTCCGTAAGGTGCCGGTGAGGCGAAACGACTCGCCCAGTGACTTGTGGATCTCGACCTGGCCTCCGAGTTCGGCGTTGATATCCCGGCCCTTGAGCCACACATTTCCCGGCACAGTCACGGTCACGTCGCTGCTGAGGCGGCCGAGCAGCCGTTGTCGGTCATCGTCGACTTCCACCAGCACGGTCCGTGCCGCAGATGCAGATTCGTCGTCGACAATTCGGATTTCCGACCACGAGGGCCGGCGAGCACGGTCGAGGTTGATGCGGCCCGAGGCTACGGCCACAGTGCCGGTCAGTATCGGCGCGGTAAACGTGCCGGACAACGTGAGATTGGGCGTGATGCGCGCGGTGACGTAACGCTTGTAGGGCATCAGCAGATTTGTGCCGCTGAGGCTTAATTTCAGCGCCTGCGGTCTTCCGTTTTCGAATCGAATGTGCCCGCTGCCGGACAGCCGGCCCTCGGTATCACCCTCTGCCATAAATTCAGAGATCTCAACTGAATCCCGATTGAAGACGCCGGCGCATCTGAGTTGTTCAAAGGTCAATGGCGGGTCGGCGATCTTCAACGATCCGTTGCGGATTGAGAAGGTGCCGGTAAGCAGCAGCGCATCGACTGGCCCGGATACCGTTGCGTCTATCTCGAGGTCGCCATCAATTCCATCCGGGATCGCTGCGATTTCGCCGAGTGATGAAACACGTAGCGACTGGGTTCGTAAACGGATGTCGATACCGTTGTCGCCCCAGTATAGCTGGGGCGGCGTCAGCGAAAGATGCAGTCCGGATCCGCCGGATATCGTCGCCAGTCCATGATTGTCGTGCACGAGGTGTGCGTTGATTGTCAGGTATTCATTGTTGTAGTTTACAACCGCATTGCAGTCGGGCAACGGTTGGTTCTTCACCGTGAGCTGGTCGAGCGTGAACGTAGCGTCGATCGTCGGGGCGTCCGGTGTGCCTGTGATCGATACATCTACGGCGCCGCGACCCGCGATGTCCTTTGTCGCGGGATTCAGATCGGCAAGGCGTGCCAGTTGGATATCCGACGCGGCAACGGAGATACGTGATTGGCCGCCGGCATCAAGATGACCATGCGTCGTGATCATGCCATAGCCGCACGATATGGCGAGATCGCGGATCTTGACAAAGTCGTTCCCGATCCTGAAAGAGGGATTTCCGACGGTTTCCACGCCGAGGTGTTTGTTCTGCACGCTGGATGTGTCTACATGCCACACGCGTTCTGCCGTTGTCCAATTTTCGATTCGGCCCTTCAGCATGATTGCCCACTCGTCGTCGGCCTCGGTACGTGCGTCGAACGTGATGTCTGTATCGGCGGCGGATAGGTCGAGCGTCGATGCAGGTAAGGTCAGATATTTTACGTTGATCGGTCCAACGGCAACGGCAGCACGTGCGGTATATCGACTGGACGTTCCACGCCACGCGAGTGTGCCGTGGATGCAGTCCGTGCTCACGCCTGCATATTCGGGTTGTTCAATGTCGAATCGTAACCGCATATCGCGATCGTCCGACGGTCCGGATAAAATGCCGCTTACGGTCGCCAGTCCGCAGAGTGGCATGTCGTGAGCGATCCTGTCGAGTTCGATGTGGTTGGCAGCGAAAACGATATCGCCGGCGCCGTCGGGACGAATAACACCGTCCAGGTCGATTTCCCCCAGGTTGGTACGCAGGCTCAGCCGGTCGATAGCGATGGTCTTTTTGTGGTAGCCACCGATTACCGGAACAGTGTTTGTTACGTGCAGATCACTGGTCGCGATCGTCACGCCGTCGGCGTTCGCTCGGTAGCCGAGACCCGGTGTGACACGCAGCATAAGGTTGTCGAGGAACACGGTCGCAATGGTTGTATCGCACGTGCCGGTCGCCCGCACGGAGGTCGGATTGGCTGTAAATGCAAGTGAAAGGTCGTCCATACACACATCATGGACCATTGCACCCGAGACGGTTACACGACCTGTGGCGGTAGCGCCGCCCGCCACGGCTGAACCTGCGGCCTGCAGTCGAATCGAATCGACCGGGAGTTCCATGAAAAGCACATCAGCGATTTGCGCCGTCACGCGGCACTCGGGTTGCTTCCAGGAGCCGCTGACTGCCGCCGTCGCCCAGCCATGTCCCGCTTCAAGCCCGTTGAGTGCCAGGCGGTTGTCCCAGGTCTGCAGCGCTTCCGCCGTAGTGGCGATATCATCGCAGAACACACGCGACCGGGTATCGACAGTGCGAGCCGTACGATCCACCGATCCTTCCGCCTCGATGTCGAACTGGTCGAAGCCCAGATGTATCCGAGACCGTATCTGTGCGGCTCCGCTGCGGACGATCGTGCCGTATCCACAGTTTGCAGTGAGGTGTTGTCCGCCGCCGCCATCAAGGTGGTGCACCGTGACAGTCAGCCGGCGCGGCTGCCGATCCGCGCCAATCTGCGCGGTTATGTCAAGGTCAACGTCGAGTGTATCGATCCGAGCAGGCCAGTACTGCGTCTGCGGTGAGGGTCTGAACGCGCTGGCTGCAAGTTGCACCGTAAGCGTCCGTTCGTCGTTGTCATCCGGGGATGTGACGCTGCCGGCGATCGCGATATCACCACCAGGCGTCATGACTGAACATTGATGAATGTCGACAACGTTCGGTCCGGCGCCTAAGCGGGCATCAATGTCGACACCTCCGATTCCGGCAATGTCCGCGTGTAAGCCGGATACCGTAGCGTCGCTGCGCCAGTCCCGCGCGGAACGCCATTCCAGCGTCAGGTCGACGTTGCCGCTTACCGGCCCCTGAAGCGTACGTTCGAAAGACGGATCGAGACTGCCGGCGTCGAAATTGGCCAGCGCCGCACCGATTTCGACCACGAGCCCGTGGTCGGGCGTCGTTGCGGCGGCGCCGGAAATCATGAGATCCCCGGTTTGCGTCCCCAATTGGTATCTATGACGCAGCCGGCCGATTCGGCCCGATGTTGATATCCCGCCTTCGATTACGATCGGGGGCAAGGCCGGTAAGCCGGGAATCCGTGTGACGTCTGCGAGCGCGAATGCGTCAATGTCCGTCTTGATATCCACGCGTCCGTCGGGGTGCGACGAGAGCACGCCGTTGATCTTGACATCAGACCTCGCGGTGGCCAGTGCAAGATTTGTGACCTTGACGGCGCCGGCGGCAGCATCGTAACCGATCGATCCTGACCCGGCCGAGATCGGCGGCGCCGCGTCCGGCACAGCGACGGTAAGCGACCGAATGGTGATGCCGCAGCGGTCGCGCGTGGCATACACGCCCGCTGTCATGTCTATTCCTTGAACGTGCAGCGCGGTGTCCCGGGAGTTTGCGGATAGTGGCAACCAAATCGCTCCGTCACGGATCGTGATGTTGTGTGCAACCAGTGAAAACTTTTCCGCGAATCCGGGATCCGGCAGCCGACTCGTGGTGGATTTTCGGAGAGACGCGACGTCCAGGCGGCGTGCGTCGAACCGGAGCCCGACAATGTCAATGCGTTCAAGGTCGAGTGTTCGCAGCATGAGGCCGTGAATACTGAAGCGGACCGATAAGCGCTCCGCCGTCAAGATGTCGCCTTGGCCTCCCGTGATGGCAATACCGCCCAGCGTATATCCAGTGAGCGGATTCCCGTGTAAGTCGCGTATTTCGATCGTCAGGCCGGTTTTCTGCTGCAGGCGCACGGCAAACCAATGCTTGGTGTAGTCACGGAAGGCTTGCGTGCGACACACCAGTATTACCGCCACGGCAGTGATAACCGCGATCATCGCCAGCGTTGCCATTGTAACGACAATGCGTTTTCGGATTCGCCACGGTTTCGACGATGACAAGGGATCTCCGTGCTTCATGGCAACATGCCTTTCCAGACGTATCCGCACTGTTCGCCGCGGCGGACGTCTGTGCAGCGGAAACTGGTTGGGATCATGGTAGACATCGTATTAGAGGTCGTTCGAAAAGGATTTCGATCAAGAAATCCCAAATCACAGGCATCAAATAACAAATAATCTCCAAATCCAAATTCCCAACATTTCCAATTCCGTGCATGATTGGAATCACAGGGCATTAGGTTTGGCGTTTTAGCC
>JAJFLQ010000045.1 GCA_021772615.1 Verrucomicrobiota bacterium
CACAGCGTCAACAGCGTCCGCCGAATCCGCAGCATCTCCGGACCCAAAACCGCCGTTCAGAAGCGCGTCGATCTCCGACTGGTCCACATTGCCGCCGTCGCCGTCTGAAGACCCAACCGCAGCGTCAACAGCGTCCGCCGAATCCGCAGCATCTCCGGACCCAAAACCGCCGTTCAGAAGCGCGTCGATCTCCGACTGGTCCACGTTGCCGCCGTCACCGCCTGAAGACCCAACCGTCGGGGTCTGGTCGACATCGACGACCTTTGCAGCTTCATTATTCTCCGCGACGTCGGTCGCCGCCTCGCCCTGAAACTGCGCGAACAGGTCATCGATGTCGCTTTGCGATACGATAATGGTGCCCTCACCTTCGACATCGCCCGACTCGTCTGTTGCGTCTTCTGCAGCAGTCGATTCGCCTTCCGGCGCAGCATCGGGATTCAGAAGCGCAGCGAGTTCCTCATCCGTGATCGCAAGATTCTCGCACATGTCGTCGGGCTCCTTGACGTCTGCGTCCACGGGCGACGCCAATTTCGGAAGCTCGACACTTACATCCACGGCTATCTCAGCCAGTCCATCAAGTTCCTCCTGGCTTATAAACGAACTTTGCTCGGGTGCAGGCAACGCCGCTTCGGCCTCGCCCAGCGACCCCGGGAGCGGCAACGCGATATCAGCGCCATCCTTGCTTCCATCGTGACTGTCGGCGACGACTTCCTCTACGGATTTCCGGGCGTGATTCATCAGATCTTCGAGGTCGGAATCAGTTAGATGAAGCGAGTCACACAGGCCATCCGGCGGCACCAGGTCTGCCTCATTCAGCTCCACGACGAGGGACAATTCCTCGGTCTCCACGCTATCTTCGTTGAACAGTGCGTCAAGCTCAGACTGATCGATAACGGTGTTGCCTTCCGGCTCATCCATGGACGTATCGGTGTTGTCATCCCCGGCAGCCGCCTCCTGAGCCTCCGCGGAAACCGGCGGTGACGCCTCGACCGCAGCGACGTCGCTGTCGTCTGCTGCATCGGTGTCGGAATCTTCCTGTGGTGCATCTGCAGTATGAGCAACGTCTTCGTCGATCGGCGCCGCGGTGTTATCATCGATGATTTCCGGGATAATATGGCGTAAGTCACCCACGACGCTTTTCAATTCGCTCGCGCTGATCTGTATCTGGCGATCGGCAAGTGACTTGTTGACAGACAGCATTTCGACGAGTTCGGCGGCATGGCATGGTTCGGTTTCGTCGATCAGAACATGTAGTCTTGATTGCACAGATTTGGACGGAGGCAATTCATTGAGAAACGCGACCAGTGCACCTGCCGTACTGTAAATCTCGGCTACCGGGGGCTGTATGTCCTCGACCACCTCTACAGAAAACGCCTCAATGAGGATGGTCGTCTGGCGTCCGTCGGCTGTGTTATCGGTGTCATCGGTTTCGGCGGCGGTCGCAGTGCCGGCATCATCGGTATTGCGGCGCGAAACCTTGGCGAAAGCACGGAAGCGTTCCCGCGCGGCTACGAACTCCCTAAGTAGTTCGGGAGTCGACAGACCGCTCAACGCCTTGATCTGTTCTTCATCTATTTCCGTCATCGCGAATGTAGTCGATATAGTTGGAACATGTGATGTGTTCGGGGACGTGACACCGCCACTTGTCTGTGAGTGTATCATCGATACCGGCAACGGCATAACCCGGTATCCAGAAATTCCGTTCATGTTCGCGCGGTGCGTACGATGTCTTGATGTCTATACAGTCGATGTCCGGAGCGCTCCAGGCATCGGGTACGATGTCGCCATTGCACACAACGATCTGCGCGACACCGTGTTCACGCACGGTCGCCCAGATCCTTGTAAGCGACGATGCCGCCGGCAACGACACGATCGGCGCGCCGGACGAGATGCGAGTAGCAGCTTCCAGCCACAATGGTTCCGCACCTTCCGGAGTTAACAGCAGCATATGACGCCGTTCTCCCGTATCGCCACCATTAACCATACGCAAGGCTTCGAGCAATATCTGAACCGCCTCCGCCAAATCATCCAGGACATCGGCGAATATCGACTTGAGGACTGTGTTGGAACTGAAACGCGGCCCCTGGAACCACGCTGTTCGGAACCTTGCCAGTGTCAGCAGGCTGCTGCACGACATGACCAAAGGAAACGCAGGCGATGCCATGGGTAACCATCCAAGCGGCGCAGCGTGATGCCCCGTGAGAATACGGCCCGGATCCCGCCTAGCTTCAGAGATCCGCCGATCGATCACAAGGATATCATCTATGATCGCGCGCGCGGTTCCGGCAGTCGGCAGATCGGACCGAATCGCCCTCGTGACAACAGTGCTCACAGCCATGATTGCAGCCTCGACCTCCCGCCTGTCGTCACCATGCCGACGCAACGCAGGCGCAGCGCCACGTTGGGGCCGGTGTGCAACAAGTGCGTCGCGCAACGACAACGTCGTCGCGCCGTTGATACGCGCCCCGCCTTCCGTCGCATCAATTACGGCGATGGCGCATTCACGAATTGCTTTCTCAAAGTAGTTGAGGTAGAACATCATCCCCAGATCGGAGCGGACTTCGGCACCATCGATACCGGGTAGAAAGACCTCCGTGGTTGCGCCCTTTCCCTGATTGTATGGCACGGCGGCGTGCTTGGTATGATACCGATCGCTCTCGAACGCGAGGTCGAATCCGATCATGATGATCCGGCCTGTCGTCATACGCTCAGCCAGGTGAAATGCCAGGTGGCCGACGCAGCGACCACAGGCAACGGATTCATCCGCCTGCGTCGCGAGCACATTTTCGTCGGCCTTTTGCAGGTTATTGACGAAGACAACAGGGCCGGTGTAGTGACGGACGAGAGTGTGATTGGCCTCCATCGGCATCACCAGCGGAACAGTTGTCAACGCATCAAGATGCGCGGCAAAAAACTGCCAGGTGAGCGGTGAATCATCCATCGAAACAATGATATCCGGCGTGATGTCATACGACAGCAGCGTGGCTACCGACGCGTCTGTAGCTATCACGACACGCGACCCGCCGTCGTGCTTCAGCTGCTCGACATTTCGGTCCAGTGACGGTCCGGCGCCGACGATGACGGCGGTGTCGAAACGAGGCGACAGATCCATTTGTACGCAACGTCCAATCGCCTCGGCATTCAACAAATGGTTAAGCGTGAGGTGCCACGATCGCAGCGTTCGAAATACGGCATCGGAACAGTGCTCCTGGTGCACCCGAAGTGTTGTCTTTTCCAACACATGGCAGAGGCCGGGAGCAAGGCGTTTCATGCGACGCGGAACATACACACGGCAGGCGCCGCTGATCATGTCGATGCGGTGCGTTTCCAGCTCGTGTTCGATGCCGCGAGCGACCGCATCTGCATCCGGCTGCAGAATAAAGGCATCGACACGGTCGGGCAGCCGTTCGCCCATGGCGGCACGCCAGGCTAGCCATCGCTCTGTATCGTAGTCGAATACCAGCAGCCGAACCACGTTCGGCAAGTGCTCATGCATGCACGCGATCGTCGTGGGAGAACACGGCGGCAGAACAAGCACGCGAATAGCCGCGGCATCGCCGCCTATGGCATCGCAGAATTCACGCGCCGGGTCGTAAGGATCTTCCGCGTACCGCGTTATCGATTCGGATTCGCAGGCAAGCACATAGGGTGTGTCTGCGGTATCACGAGCCATGATCCAGCTTGTTTTCCGCGCCGCCGGGTCCGTTCGCTCGATCGTAGCAAATGCGTTGTCGACGTTTCCGATCATTGTGTGTTGCCCCTGAATGCAGAGATTTTAACCCAAATCCGTACGAAGATAATATTCCCCGGGCGTGATTCTGCGCATCCTCCGTGCCACAGACACTATTTCGAGCGAACATAAAGTCCGCCCGGAATTGCATGTACGGGCGAAAACAGCCGCAGTTTTCAACCAATGGCATACGACTTGCGTTTCCGCCACTGCATGAATGCCGTAATCCCACGATTCCTGTTGCTCTCGCTGATCCTTTCCTTCACGCCTGTCCGTGCCGACGAGGCTCCTGCAGACGTTTCGGCCGTGAACGCGACGGCGGCGGTAGACGCAGAACCAACACCGCTTGCCGACGATACCGCCGATCGTGAAGATGAAGCCGGAGAGACGCATGCACCGGCAACGTTTGGACCCGGTCCCCGATCCGCGACGCGGATCGAACGCAACGAACCAGTCAAACTTCCAATCCTGCGGTTCGTTGTTTCGCTGACGGTCGTAATCGGATTACTCGCCGTGTTCATGATATTCCTGCAGAAAATAAACCGGCGATATCAGGGCACATCCGGACATGCTATCCGGGTGATCAGCCGCACGCATCTCGACAACAAAAATTACCTCGCCCTCGTCTCGGTACATAAAGACGAGTACCTGGTCGGCGTAGGCGCCAACGGCATCTCCGTGCTGGCACGCACCGAGCCCGACGATATCAGCGGTAACGGCGCCGGCACATCGCATCCGACCAACACCGGTGACCACGGCACGACAAGGGAACCGATCCTATCATGAATTCTGCTACATACCGCATCCGTATCCTGCTTGTGCTGTTGTTTCTGGCGGGCATTGGTACAGTCGCTGCCCAGCAGGTAAATGTCACACCGAACGAGGTCGGCTTTCGCTTGAGCCTCGAAGGAGAAAGCTTCAGCAAAGCGATACAAGTTTTTCTGCTGGTCACCGTACTGAGTCTGGTACCGAGTTTTATCATGATGATGACGTCGTTTACACGTATCGTCATCGTGCTGTCCTTACTAAAACAGGCATTAAGCCTGCAGCAGACCCCGTCTACGCGCACAATCGGCGCACTGGCGCTTTTTCTGACGTTTTTTATCATGCAACCGGTGTGGACGACAATCTACAATGATGCGGTCATGCCCTATTCACAGAAAGAGATCGATCAGGAAACCGCGATCATAAACGCCGTCGAACCCATCAAGACATTCATGCTCAAACAGACGCGCGAAGAGAGCTTGCTGCTGTTCATGGATCTGGCAGAAATGGAACCGGTCGCCTCGCCGGCTGAGCTTCCGATGCGGATTGTGGTGCCCGCGTTTATGTTGAGCGAACTGAAAACGGCGTTTCAGATGGGGTTTCTCATTTACCTTCCGTTTCTTGTCGTTGACATCGTCGTAGCGACCATTCTCATGTCGATGGGAATGATGATGCTCCCGCCAATGATGATATCGCTGCCTTTCAAGCTTCTGCTGTTTGTTATCATCGACGGCTGGAGCCTGTTGGTAAAAACGTTGGTGGTGAGTTTCTACTGACCATGACGGAAGAACTCATTATCGAGCTGATGTTTCATACGATCAAGACCGCAGGCCTGCTCTCGGCGCCGCCGATCACTGCCATTGTCGTTGTCGGGCTTCTCTCCAATATATTACAGACCATTACCCAGATCCGGGACCAGGCTTTGTCCTTCGTTCCCAAGGTCATCGCGGTTGGCGTCATCGTGGTTCTTGCGGTTCCGTGGTACATCCAGACCATTCAGCAGTTTGCCATGACGATCTTCGAGATCATGGGCAAGACGACGCTATGAGCTTCGATTTCCCGCTGCGCTTTCAGGTGATCCAGTTTTTCGCCTTACTGGTTCGCATCGGGGTGATTGTCTTTCTTGGCATTCCTGCATTGAGTTCGGCACGCATCCCCGGCCCGGTCAAAATGGCGATCACGACGGTGACTGCAGTCATACTCATCCCGGTGCTGCCAGACTCCTGGCAGGCGCCGGAATTGTATCAATTTATGTCTCTGGGCGGTCTCCTGTATCTGGTTGCGAGTGAATTCACACTGGGACTGTTTGTATCGTTGATTATTCGCATGATGATTGAGGTTGTCGGCATTGCCGGTCTGATTATCGACCGCAACCTCGGTTACTCTATGGCCACCGTTCTGGATCCGACGATGGAGGATCAGAGCACGATCATCTCGTCCTTCATGATCCAGGTATTCCTGATGTTGTTTCTGATCACCGACGTCCATCTGATTCTCGTGAAGCTCGCCGCAGAGTCGCTACGCACGATCCCTCCGGGCCAATTCATCCTGCAACCGGAACATCATGACTCGCTGCTATACCTCGGCACAGACATGTTCCGTATGGGTTTTCAGATTGCGCTTCCGATCTTCACGATCATCCTGTTCATCAACGTGGCCATGGCGTTGATGGCCCGTTTCGGCGAGGAATTCGAGGTGATGATGTTGTCGTTTCCGTTGCGTCTGGGCCTGGGACTGGGCCTGTTGATGGCACTGGCGCCGGTATATTGTTCGCTCTTCCGCGGGATCAACGATCAAATGATCGAGTGGATCTCGGCAGTACTAAAGATCGGGTAGCACCCTGTCAGGTTGATACCCATGCTCCACCGGCGACCACGACCGGTCGCGCCCCATCCGTTCGTCGTCATTCGCTTTCATTCGTCCGCAATCTTCTTTTTCCCCTGATGGCATTGCCCCGATCTCTGCACCGGGCGCAGCCGGGTACAATTTCTGCGCTCATTTAATACAAGCGCGTATTCCCCATGGCGGCACCAGTCGCCGCCGCAAACATTAACAGAACTGAGCAGCGCCACAACATATGGAAAACAAAGATCCGAGTAAGACCGAACTGCCGTCGCAGCGCGTCATCGACGATGCGCGCCGCGACGGTAATGTGATGAACTCTACCGAGCTGAATTCACTGGTGGTGGTGTTCGGGTCGACCTTGTTGCTTTTCTGGACGTTTAGCACCGTCAATGCCGGTTTTAACAACATATACCAGTTGATCATGAATATTGACTGCCGAGGCTCCTGGAATACGTTGCAAATCTCCCACGGCGCATGGGTCGGCGGCACGGTCCTGAGCGAGATTCTGCTATTACCGATGATCGGCATATGCATTATAGCCATCACGATAAACCGCATTCAAGTCGGGCACTATCTGGAATTCAAACCACTGGTCTGGAAGTTTGACAGTATGAACCCGGTGAGCGGCATGAAGAAGATCCTTCCGTCCCTCGACAATACGGTAAAGCTGCTGCTCGTCCTCGCCAAGGTATCGGTCATCGCGGTCTTTGTATACTTCGCGATTCGGTCCGACCTGAATCAGATCGTTACCCTTCCTCTGGTTCCCCTGGAGGCAGGTGTGAGTTGGGTTATGCGGCGCACCGTGATCCTGATTCTCAAGATCCTCATGTTCTTCACCATCGTCGCGATCCTCGATTTTATCTGGAAGAAAAGGCGTTATACCCAGAAACTGATGATGACGAAACAGGAGGTCAAAGACGAACGCAAGAATGCCGAAGGCGATCCGGCAGTAAAAGGACGGTTGCGTCAGAAAATGCGCGAACTCACGATGATGCGCATGATCGTAGAAGTACCGAAAGCGGACGTGGTAATCACCAACCCGATTCATGTTGCCATCGCGCTGCGATACGAACCCGGCGCGAAAGCGCCGAAGGTAGTGGCCAGGGGTCTGCGTAAACGTGCAGCAAGGATAAAGGCGATAGCAGCGGCAGCGGATGTACCGATCATAGAGGAACCGCCGCTGGCACGGGCATTGTACAAACAGGCCAGGCTCGGCGGATTCATACCGCCGGAACTCTTCGGCGCCGTCGCTGCCATCCTCGCCAGGCTTCACCATGAAGGGAAACGCCAATTCGTATGACCAGCAATAAATTTTTCAATATTAACGTTCTGTTTGCCTTCGGTATCGGAGGCATCCTGTTCACCCTGCTTTTTCCGCTGCCGCCGCTGCTGCTCGATCTCCTGCTGGTAATGAACATTACGATCAGCCTGATGATTCTGCTGATCATGTTTTATGTGGGCGATCCGATGGAGATGTCGTCGTTCCCGGCATTGTTGCTGGTGATCACACTGTACCGACTGTCGCTCAATGTCGCCTCGACGAAGTTGATTCTGCTACACGGCCAGGCGGGCACAGTGATTGATGCCTTCGGCAAGTTTATGGTGGGCAACAACTATGTGATTGGCACCGTGGTATTCCTGATACTGGTGATGATCAATTTCATGGTCATCACCAAGGGCGCCGGCCGCATTGCCGAGGTCGCTGCACGCTTTACCCTCGACTCGATGCCGGGTAAACAGATGAGTATCGATGCGGACCTGAACGCGGGTCTCATCGATGAGACCGATGCAAAGAATCGTCGGCAGCACCTGAGCGACGAGGCCGAGTTCTATGGCGCGATGGACGGCGCCAGCAAATTTGTTAAGGGAGATGCGGTTGCCGGACTGGTGATCACAGGAATCAACATCGTCGGCGGCCTGGCCATCGGTGTCATGCAGCAACAGATGGAACTGGTCGACGCGCTCGAGACCTATACGATTCTCACGATCGGCGACGGCCTTGTCAGCCAGATACCGGCGCTGTTGATCTCGATCGGCGCCGGCCTATTGGTTGCCAAAACGGCGACAACCGGAGGACTGGGCGAACATCTCGCAGGGGAACTGTTTCGCCGGCCGGAGCCGGTGTTTATCTGCGGCGCCATGATGATGGTAATGGCGGTATTGCCCGGTTTTCCGTTCCTTCCCTTTGCGGTGCTGTCGCTTCTGACCATCGGGTTTGGATACGTTCTGCTGCGGCACGGCGAGACATTGTTCGGCGCACCCGCTACGCCGTATGGCGGCGGCGCGGACGGCAGTACCGGAGAGGGAAGCGACAAGTTACTGCCTGCGGGGCAATCGGGTACGGATTCGGCCACAGATACCGACGACGCCGTCGTGCCGATTACACCGATGCAGCTTGAAATCGGCTTCAGCCTGGTGCCGCTGGTTGACCACGAACGCGACGGCGACCTCGTGGCTCGCATCAGCATGGTGCGAACGCAGATCAGGGACGAAATCGGATTTTCGATACCCCCGATATCGATACAGGACAACATCGAACTCGGGAACAACGAGTACCGGGTCATGATTCGCGGCCTCGAACGGGCGCGCGGCCTGGTGCAGCCGGGCTCGTCGCTGGCGATCAATCCCGGCGATGCGATGGGTCAGATCGAGGGCATACGCACGATCGACCCGGCGTTTGGCTTCGAGGCCATATGGATCAACCCGCAACGCACCGATGCGGCCGAAGCCATGGGCTACACCGTGGTCGAGACAGCAAATGTCATTACGACCCACGTCTCCCGCGTGGCGCGCGAGTACGCCGCCGAGCTGCTATCGCGTCAGGACGTGAAGAAACTGTTGGACAAGGTCAAGGATACCGACCCGATCGTGGTCGACGAACTGGTACCCAACCAGCTCGCGATCGGCGTCGTCCACCGTATTCTCCAATACCTGCTTGCCGAGCAGGTTCCGATCCATGATCTGCCATCGATTCTGGAAACAGTGTCGGACTATGCCGGCCAGACCAAAGATCCGCTGATCCTCTCCGAGTATGCTCGTCAGGCCCTTAAAGGCCACATCCTTTCGAATTTTATTTCCGGCAATGGCACATTATATGCTATGACATTACAACCAAGCCTGGAGGAGGAGATTCGCTCGTCGATCACTCAGGGTCACCAGGATGCCGGTACGAACCTCTCGCCACGACGCGCCGAGGCGATTGTTAACCAGGTTGCCGTCGTACATGGCAACATAAAAGAAAAGATTGATGCGGATCTGGTCATCCTCGTATCGCCGATCATTCGTCCGCACCTCAACATGCTGATTCGCCGGAAAGTATCGGATCTTCCGGTAATATCCTACGCGGAAGTGTCCGACGACATCAACCTGCAGATTGTCGGCACCGTGAAACTGGCAGTCGAAGCACAGGAGTTTGCCGCCGTATGATCATTCGTCGCTACACGGGGTCCTCGCTTGAGGGCATTCGGGAGGCTATCGAGCGTGAGCTTGGGCCCAATGCGGTAATCGTCAATACCGAAAAGAAGACGAAGATGGGCCTGCTTCCGGGTCTGCGCAAGGTGACCTATGAAGTTATTACGGCCGTCGAGGAAACCGCTCATTCCGCGTCGCGCGCGGCCGGACCTGACCAGACGGCGCCAGACAACATGGTGGAGTGGGTTCTGGAAGAGCAAAAGCAACAGTACCGTAATCTTCGGCAGTCTATCAAGATGCTGGACGCGAAGCTCGCGGATGTCGACAGCCAGATCGAGACGATGCGCTCTGTGCCCGACGAAGAGCATCCCAGGCCAGTCCAGAATGTGCACGAGAGTTGGCGGCCGCGATTGCTTGAACTGGCAAGGATGATCGCCGGCGACGCCGAGCCCGAGGCGCAACACTTCCACACCGCGCTGTCAACGATGATCTCTACGCGTCACGGCCTCGACTTCCAAAAGTGCAACGGTTCGGGCCCGGCAGTATGCGTGGTCGTGGGTCCCACCGGCGTCGGCAAGACCACCAGTATCGCAAAACTCGCTGCCAGCTGCGTGCTCAAGGACAAACTCAATGTCGGGCTCCTCACGATTGATACCTTTCGGGTAGCGGCGGTGGATCAGCTGCGTGAATATGCGCGTCTGATAGGCGTAGAATTTTCCGTCGCATTTTCGGCGAAGGAGCTGGATCAGTATATTCAGCGTTTTCAGAACAAGGATGTCATATTCATCGACACACCGGGTCGCAGCCAGTTCGACGAAAGCGGCATCGGTGATATCCGGGAGTACCTCGATAATCCCGACCGTTACTCGGTCATTCTGACCGTCCCTGCAAATGTGCGCCGTGAAGACGCGGAGCACATTGTGCGGAGCTATCAACGTATGGCCCCGTCGTCGCTCATCATATCGAAGACCGACGAGGCGTCATGCTGCGACGGGCTGACACATCTTTTGAACACCTCCGGCCTGCCGATCGCGTACCTCACGGACGGCCAGCGCGTACCGGAGGATATCCATCTCGCAGCGCCGGGCATCGTGGCATCGCTGGTGATCCCGGACCTGAGTCATCACGAACACATCAAGAGCGGTATCGAATCCTATGCCAGGTAACGCAAACCAGGCAGCCTCGCTGCATAGCAGTCCGCCCAAGAAATGGCGGTTTGAAGACAAGCGGCCGGTCCGCTGTATCGCCGTAGCCAGTGGAAAAGGCGGTGTTGGCAAGACATTTATCACTGTGAACCTGGCCGTGGCGCTCCGGAGTTTCAATAAGCGTGTACTCATCGTCGATGCCGATCTGGGTCTGGCGAACGCCGATATTGTACTGGGCGTCAATCCGGAATACACGCTGCAGGATGCGTTGTTCAGTGGGATCGACCTCAACAAAGTGGTGACACAGACGCCATCCGGCGTCGACCTCCTCGCCGCCAGTTCCGGCACGCGTGAAATGGTGTCGATGGGTGATGCCCGGATGACACAATTTATCGACGACCTCATCCGCTTTGCATCCGACTACGATGTGGTGCTTTTCGATTGTGCGTCCGGCATCAATCACGCCGTGACCGCGTTCATTGCTGCATCGCCCGAGAGTATCGTAATCTGCACCGGCCAGCCGACGTCGATCATGGACGTATACGCGCTGATCAAGATCATTGAGCAGGAGCAGATCTGCGACCGCCCGGGTCTGATTATCAATATGGTGAAATCCGACGCGCACGGCGAACGCGTTCTGGAGACCCTGAACTGCGTCACGAGAAACTACCTGTCGAAGACGATCCACCTGCTTGGTATCGTGCCGGTGACCGCGCTTGCCGGACGCGCCGTACAAGTTCGTCGGCCGCTTCTCGAATACCGCCCTGAGGACCCGGTTTCCCGGAGAATTCGCGACATTGCGAAAAAGATTATTCAGATGCCTACGACCCGGTCTAGTATCCGCAATACCCCCCTGAATCATCTGGTCGACGGCATCATGGCGGCACAATGAACGAGACCATATTAGACCGCGTCGTGTTGCTGCTAAGCTTTGTTTTTTCACTTTTCTTCCTGGCCTGGAACACTTATTGCGGAACAGACTTCCTGTATGCCAGTTTTATCGCGCTGTGCATCATGTTCAGCTTGTCGGTATTGCTAAAAATCAGCCTCAAAGCGGTTGCCGGAATTCTCGTGAACTTTCTCCAGGAGCAGCGCGACCAGGCCGAACTCGACCAGTTGAAGATGCACGACGAACCGGTTAATTCGACGGAGACGACGCCAGCACCGTGATCGCGCAAACGATACCGAAGAAGCCCATCGCAGAGGACGACGAAACGCGCCTGTGGAAAACGTACTGGCGCGCCACTCGTACCGAGCGCAGTCGTGTCCATGGCGAGCTTGTGGAGCTATACCTGCCGCTTGTCGCACGTGCCGTCGAACGCATGTCGATACGCGTTCGCGACAAAGTACAGAAAGAGGAGTTGCTGAGCGCCGGCGTCCTCGGCCTGCATGATGCGGTGTCCAACTTTACCTGTACCAAAGGGGGTTCATTCCGCGCCTTCGCACGAAAGCGCATACACGGCGCCATTATCGACGAATTGCGGAATCAGGACCATCTTACGCGGTGCCAGCGGCAGAACTATCGCGAAATCTGCGCCACGATAAAGACCTTGAGCGAGCGCTTTTTTCGATCGCCGACAATACCGGAGATTGCGGAAGAACTTGGTAAATCAGAACGCGACGTCGCAATGTATATCGGGATGGGCAGTTCGTCGGTAAAGCTCAATGACGAATTTAAGGACGGGCTCACGTACATGGATCTGCTGGCGGATCACAAGGCGGTGGATCCGGCCGACGCGGCCGACCGCTCGATCGCCATGGCGGAAATGCGCGAGGCCTTTCGAGGTCTCGACGAACGCGATCAGAAGCTCTTGTTCCTGCGGCATCACGAAGGATTGAAGGTAAAGGAAATTGCTGTGGTTCTCGGCATTTCTGAAGGTCGAATTTCGCAGTTGTACAAGGAAATCGTGACGAAACTGCGAATACTCATGAAGGTTCATATAGGGAGCTGAACAGGCGATGGACGATTTCCCGATACGCCGGGAAAATACTTCAATACGGTCTGCGTCGCAAACCTCTGGCGACGGCGGCGGCATGCGGTTTTTGTTTCACGACCGCCACGCCAATAGCGGAGAAGACAAAGACGAAGACGAACCCGAAAAGGAACCTGCGGAGCCCGTTGTCGTGCGATTGTCCGACGCGGCCAGACGCCACGCTGAGTCCGAATCCGAGAGCGAGCAGCAAGAAGCAAAAACGCCGGATCGTCGGCAACGCCCCTCAACGTGTTATCGTTTCGACAAGGGCAGGTAACCGGCTCCTGCAACGGCGTCGGAGGGAAACCGGCGACGGTCGAACACGTTTATTCTGGCAAAATCATGGTACGGTTGGACGAGCTCACGGACGGGAAAGGACGGCTACACTACCATCAATTGGTAGAGTACCTGCTGAAATGCACCATTACCGATTTCATCGATCAGGCAAAACATCCGCTGCTCGTTGGCCGACAGTTGTACGACGGCGAACTTCGCCCCAACGTGTATTCGACCAAGACCATGACGTTCCGGGTCGCGGAGAAAAAGGCGACACTCGGCGCAGCGGAATTGCCACCGACCGCGCCGGCATCGGTCCAAACGGCCGGCAACAAAGAGTCCGACATTTCGCATGCGATCTATCTGCTGCGGAAAAACGCCTATTCCGGCGAGGTCGACAGTAACGTTATCACTCTGGGGCGATCAGCAAAGAACGACGTCGTTATCGCCGATTACACGGTGTCTAATAATCACGCACAAATCGTGATTTTTCATGGAAAATACTTTATCGTCGATTGCCGTACGACGAATGGCACACGCGTTGACGGCTTCCAGATTCCGCCGAACCTGAAGGTCAAGATAAATGTCAATGCCAAGATTACGATCGGTCGTTTTCGATTTGTTTTCACGTCGCCCTATGACTTATACCAGGGCCTGCGAAAAGAAAGTTTCAAACTGGTGAAGTAAAGCTATGGAATTCACCCAGAAGCAAAGTCCGGTTCAGGGATTGCGTCAGGAACAGATCATGACGCATCACCAGATTCAGGCACTGGAGATGTTGTCAACGCCGGTGCTGGAGCTGGAAAGCATGATCAATGAAGAGCTGGAGAAGAATCCTGTTCTGGATGCGGAGACGGAGGAACCGGTCACGCCGAGTACACGCGACGACGACGAGGACTGGCTCGAGGGCGTGATGAAGCTGGACGAAGACTCGCGTTATATTCGGTCTCAGTCGTATTACGTATCTCCCGAGGAAGAAGACCGACGGCGCCATTACCTGGAATCGCTGGAAGCAAAAAAAACACTCCACGAAAATCTTATCGAGCAACTCCGGTTTCTCGAACTTCAGCCGGCAGTATACAATTGCTGCGAGGTGGTGATCTCCGGGCTTGATGACGAGGGTTACCTAAGTTCCCACCCGGCTGATTTGGCAATGGTCGCGGGCGAAGCACTGGAAGCCGTAAGTGAGGCGATCGAAATTATTAAACGACTGGAACCGGCCGGGGTCGGCGCCAAAAACCTGCAGGAACGCCTTCTAATACAACTTGAGGCCCGCGGACGCCAGGAATCGACCGCATACCGAGCGGTCAAGAATTTCCTCAAGGAAATCGCCAACAACCAACTGCCGGCAGTTTCGAGAAAAATGGGCATCAGCATCACCGAGCTGAACGAGGTCCTCGACGAGATAAAGTCGCTTAATCCACGCCTGGAATGCGACGATGTCATGCCCAATGACTATATCAAAGAGGAAGTCGAGGTCATCGAGGACAACGGTGAATTCGTCGTTAGAGTCATCAACGACTACCTCCCGTCGCTACACATCAGCCGTCACTACAAGCAGTTGCTCTCGGATCCCAAGACCAGCAAAGAGGTTCGCACGTATGTCAAAGAGAAGATCCGCACCGGCGTCCATTTTATCAACAGCATTATCCAGCGACAGACGACCATCTATAAGACCGTCAACGCGGTGGTACAGGAGCAGCAGGATTTTTTCACGTACGGTGTGAAACACCTCAAGCCGCTGACGATGTCACGCATTGCCGATATCGTGGGAGTGCATGAAACAACCATAAGCCGGGCTGTCGCCGGGAAATACCTGCGCTGCAAACACGGCCTTTTCGCGCTACGCCAGTTTTTTTCGACGGGATACACGGTCCGCGACGGCAGTACCGTCTCCAATACAGTGGTCAAGAACGCGATCAGCCGATTGGTGGAGAACGAAAATGCGTACGCCCCGTTTTCGGACAGTGAGATTGCCGCGAAACTGAAGCTGCGAGGGCTGGATGTCGCCCGGCGAACGGTGGCGAAGTATCGCGAAAGCCTGGGCATATTACCATCGAACCTAAGACGAAAGTATCAGGCGGTGAGCCAATGAAAATCGAATACGAAAACCCGTTTGAAGACCAGATTGTACGCTACGAAAACATCGTCTCGCAAAGCATCCAATCCATCGCCGGCGTGGTAAACCCGGACATCGTGATAGATTTCCCCGAGGGCATTCCGGCGTTCGAAGACACAAAGCACTATGTGTTTCTTTGCAGCGACGACGTAAAACCGTTTTGCTACCTCAAGTCCCTTGATGTTCAGCAATTGGGTTTTGTATGCATTGACCCGTTTCTCGTGTGTCCGGGATTCTCGGTAAACCTGTCCAGCAAGGAAGTGGTCCGGCTTGGATTGCGCGATCCGAGCGAGGCATTGGTGCTGTCGTTTGTGACCGTTGTCGAGGATCCGACGAAAACGACGGCAAACCTGCTGGCGCCGATTATCATAAACATTCGCGAATTGAAGGGATATCAGGTGATACTGGATGAATATCCGGTACAATACAATATTTGGGAGGCCGTTAGCCGGAGTGGCGATGCGCAACAGGAGGATGCGTCATGTTAATCTTGACACGGAGGTCAGATGAGAGCATCATCATAGGTAACGATATCGAGGTAAAGATCCTGAGGATACAGGGCAATCAGGTGCATGTGGGAATAACCGCACCGCGATCGATATCTGTCTACCGTCACGAACTTTACGAGCAAGTAATTAGCGAGAACAAAAAGGCGGTTCAGGCGAATCTGGCAGTCGACAATCTCGCCAATCTGGAACGCAGTCTCGGCAGTTTTCAAAAACTCATCAACAAAAATCCGGCATCGGAAGACACCGGAAAAAGCGAGAAAAAAGCCAGGAAATAACGGCGACGCCAACCGCAGCGGACTGTCACTTATCCGTATCTTGATTGAGGGCCTTGAGCTTTCTGGCGGCGTCGCGGTTGTTGGGATTCACCCGGAGTGTGTGCTCGTAACATTCGCGCGCGTTATCCGGCATATTTTGTTTTACATATATGTCGCCGAGGAGGTAATACGCCTTTTCGTGATTTGGATTGAGTTCCAGTGCCCGTTTATAATTCGTCACGGCTTCCCTTAGCTTATCCTGTCTTTCCAGCACCATGCCGAGATTGAAATAGCCCATCATATAGTCGGGATTGTATTTCAATGCCCTGGAATAGAAAGAATAGGCTTCGTCATATTGATTCATCATGTAATACACGGCGCCGAGCCCGTTCAGGGCCTCGATATAATAGGGATCTTTCTTCAACGTCTGTCGGAAATGAAATATCGACGTCTTGAAGTCCCGCTTATCGAAATACCAGTAGCCGAGATTGTAGTTGCCTTCGACCGATAGCGGTTCGAGTTCGACGGCCTTGCGATAACTTTCGACCGACTCTTCCCTTCGCCCCATCGTGTTGAGGACAATGCCCTTGTTTATGTACGCCTTGGCGTATTTTGTATTACTCTCAATCGCACGATTGCAGTGATACAGCGCGTTCTCGTAGTTTTCGATACGGATATAAGCCGCTGCCATGTTGCTGTGCGCCTCGGTGAAATTCGGGTTGATCTCGGCGGCGCGTTTCAGGTATTTGAGACCTTCCTCAATCTCGCCGGAATTGGCGAGCAAATTGCCGTAGTTGTTATTCGGACGTTCCAGATTCGGAGATTTACCGACAATATCCTGCCACAATCTACGCTCGCTCTGCCACACCTTGTTGCGCTGGTATGTGATGCCCGAGAGGATCACGGCGACCAGGACGGGTCCGGCCAGGGCGGTGGCGGCGCGACGAAAGCGGAAAATCTGGTAATACATCGCGGCCAGGGCAAGGAATACGCCGATCGACGGCATGTAGAGCCGGTGCTCATAGACCAGTTTCAGGGGAATCACAGAGGATTCCACGATGAGATGTATAAAGAACCACAGGATCCCAAACGACACCAAAGGGTGGTTCCGGGCGAGCTTCAACGCGATCAGAAACAGACCGGTCAAGAGCACTATGGAAAGGATCGTGTGCATGTCGGCAATGGACCGCGACGGTCGGAAATCATGATCGAGGTTCATGCGTCCGGGATTCGGATAGATGAGCTGCGAGAGGTAAAACACCAGCACCCGCGTTTCACTCAGAACCCGCTCGCCGGCGGTGAATTCAAACCCTTGTCGTACGTAGCCACGGGAAATCTTTTCTGTCACGTTCGTCCCCATCATGGCAACCACAACGGCGCCGACCAGTCCTGCGCAAAGGACCCCCGACACCACCGCCGAGACCAGAATCTTCAGTGATTGCCGAACACTGACATTGAGAAAAAAATACCACTCGGTCAGGGCCACGACCAGTGGCAACGTCACGGCGATTTCCTTACAGTTCAACGCCACGACCCAGGCCGCACATGAAAGGACAATGTATGTGATGGACAGCGACAGTTTTCCAGCGAGGCGCCCGCGGATATAGAGCCACAGCGCCGTCACGTAGAATAGAACCGCAAGACTGTTCATGCGTTGCACGATATACGTCACGGAATTGGTCTGGATCGGGTGCGTTGCCCAAATGATGGCGATAACAAACGCCGCCGGTGCGAGTCGCGACATCGCGCCGCCCTTCCCGTTGGTGACACCGTTTGCGCGGGTATGTGTCTCGCCGGATCGCACGGTAACGCGGCGGCTCTGCGACCGCAGATTCAGGTCGATGAGAGAGCGCATGAGCAGATAAACCATGAATCCGCACAGGGCGTGTATAACGATATTCGTGATACGGTACATATCAGGTTTGATACCCGACAGGTAATAATTTACCGCGAACGACACGCGGGCGACACGCCGGTTTTTTTGCTTTTTCAGGCACTCGATCAGACTTTTCGCGGAAAGCTCGTCAAGTCGTATTTCGGTATTTTCGGGAATCGCCCGCAGGTCATCGAACACAAACGGATACCCGATCGTATGCCAGTACAGGGCAAAGCTCGTGCCTGTGAGCAGGAACAGCACCAGGATGGTCCATGCGACGTTACGATTTTTTGGAGAGGTCATATAAAGGTATACAGGTCGAATTTACGTCTCAGACTTGATCCGCGGTTGCGATTCGCCCGTGGTCCGGTATTACCCAAGACACGAAAGTGCGCCCCTCGTTGGCGTTCACGGCTTAAGATGTGCCCTTTCCAGCGCCTTGCCAGGGCAACGAACACTTTCCCGCATGCGGTGACTTTGAACGCCAACGAAGGGCTCAATTCAACGACATTGTATGGCTGCCCACCGAAAAACCAGAGCTCGATAGCGTACGCTCAACCGTCTGTAAAGTTGAATGCCATCATCCTTGCACCGTTTAGCAGAGACGCGGCGTGTTGACAAAGGACGTTCAACTATACAGCTCTGTCCAACTCTGGTTAACGTTTGCCGGGGGATTATGCTTTCTTTTTTTCTTTGCGGCTTTGCGTCTCTGCGCGAGTTCAATGTCGTTACGGATTGATGTAGCCACGGCTCTGTGAGCCGTGCCACGCAAC
>JAJFLQ010000046.1 GCA_021772615.1 Verrucomicrobiota bacterium
GGCTAAAACGCCAAACCTAATGCCCTGTGATTCCAATCATGCACGGAATTGGAAATGTTGGGAATTTGGATTTGGAGATTATTTGTTATTTGATGCCTGTGATTTGGGATTTCTTGATCGAAATCCTTTTCGAACGACCTCATGCTAACCGCTACCGTCGAAAAACGTTTCGACATAGAAATTTCGATTTGGTTCCAAACTCCCGGTGATCAGATCAGTGACGCATACCAGTCGCGACCGGTCGGAGCGCTGGATTGCGCGAGAAAGTCGAGGAGGCGTTACGGTGATCACTGGTATACAGCACTGCCTCCGGTAGATTATGCGCCATGTTTTTGAACCCGGCACGGCAGAACGGCCGTAGCCGCAATCCCGATTTCGAGCCACATTTCCCTGTAACGCGAATGCGCGAACATCTCATAGATCCGGCAGTACTGGCCAAGACCGACAATTACATGCTTCTTGCCCGGACGGTTGTCGACGGCTTTATCGCCGGTCTGCACAAGAGTCTCTACCATGGATTCGGCAGCGAGTTCGTGCATTATCGGAATTACTCGCCGGGTGAAGATACGAAATATGTCGACTGGAAGGTATACGCACGGCTTGATAAAATACAGGTAAAAGTCTTTCAGGAGGAAACCAACACCAACTGCTACATCGTGCTGGATACGAGTTCATCGATGGACTATGCTTCCTCCGCAGGCGGTGTCACGAAACTTCACTACGGCAAGATGCTGGCGGCGTGTATCGCGTATCTGGTGAACCGCCAGGGCGACAATGTCGGCTTTTACGCGTACGACGACAAGCTGCGTACTGCGATCAAATCCGGGCACCGCAGCGGGCAGGTCCAGCAGATATGCACGCAGCTCAGTGCGCTGCAAGCCGGCGGCGCCGGTGACCACGCCGCCGTACTCGGGCGTCTGGCGGAGATGTTTCGCCGTCGCGGCATAATTGTGATTATCAGCGATTTCCTGGATGCCGACGCCACGCTGCAGAAGGCGATTCGTTACTTCAAGGTGTCGCATCACGACTGTATCCTTTTCCATATCCTCGATGACGGCGAGGTGACATTTCCGTTCGGAGATACGGTCCGTTTCATTGACAGCGAATCATCGAACGACATCACGACCGCCCCGGAGTTGGTGCGTGAACGCTATCTGCGTGCGTTCCGCGCCTACTTACAGGCATTCGAGGGATTTTGCTTCCGGGATAACATCGACTACAACCGAACCACGACCACCCAGTCGCTCGCCAACCTGTTGGCGGCGTATCTGCACCGTCGGGAAATGCTGCACTGATTATGGGCAACCTGGTATTTCAGCATCCGGCCTTCCTCGCAGCACTGTCCGCTTTGGCTATTCCGATTATCATTCATCTGATCAACCGGAAGTTGGCGAAGCGTCTCGTATTCCCTTCCATAAAGTTCATTCACAAGGCACAGCGTCTGCAAACCGGCCGCAAGCAGATACGCGACTGGCTCGTTCTGTTGATGCGGATCGCGGTACTCGCCCTGATCGCCCTGCTGTTTTCCAGCCCGGTCTGGATGAAACCAACGCCGGCAACAGCGCAGGTACGGGACGAGGAAGTGGTGTTGCTATACGACGTCTCGGCAAGCATGAACATCGCGGGCGTCGCCGAGGAACTCGCCGATCACACCCGCCGCATTACCGGCGAGCATCCGAACGCCCGGTTTACTATCCTGACATCGTCGAACACGGTTGGCGGCAGGGTCTCGACTGCGGATACGGCGACCGTTCTGGAAACGGTCGCAACCGTTGCACGGCCAACATACCTCCCTGGTGACCACTACAACACCTTGATCGAACTCGAGCGCATCTTCGATCCCAACAGTACCGCAAATGCATTCGTCTACATTTTCTCCGATCTGCAGCGTCACGACTGGTCGCCGGCGAGCCTGCCGGAACTGAATATCAGGGCCGCCATTAATCTCGTCCGTATCGGCGCGGCCGACGCGGCCAATTGCGCGATTCTCAAGGTTATCCCCGAGATGTTTTTTCGCGACAACGTGCGCCGACTGCGAGCAACTGTACTCGTGCACAATTATGCGCTTGAACCGGTACGTGCACGTATTCGCGTAAAGGCCGGCCGCACATCAAACACACTAGATGTCGAGCTTCGCGGCAATTACAGCGAGAAATTTGTTGTTGACCTCGAGGCTCCGGCGGCCAATGCCGCGGTAGCCGAACTTGAAATCGGAGAAGCGTACACGCTCGACAATGCCTACCATTTCTGGATTGGCCCGGAGCCGCCGACCAGGGTGCTGGTGATCGCAGAGGACGCTGCAGGAAGCCGCGCATCGATCGAATCATTGTATCTCCGCAAGGCGTTGTCGGTTTCCCTGCCAGGCACCGAAAAATACGATGTTACCATGGCCGCGCCGGATGTGATCTGGACTGATCCGCTCGACGATTACGAGTGCGTCATGGTCCTCGACGCCCTCGCGGACTACGGCGAATCGGAAGTCGAGGTGCTTGGCGCTTACATCCGCGCCGGCGGCTCGCTCATCTATTTTTCCGGTCGCAAGACGCCCGAGAATCTCGTAAAATTCAATAACGCCGGTATCACCACTACGCGATTTCTCGGGTTTCAGGGTGAGATCAACCAGTTGCGGTCGTTTACCATTCAGTCAATCAATCGAGAATCCCGCGTCGTCTCCATTTTCGACGAAGAGCAGGGTGATCTATACAATTTTCCGATTTATAAGCTGGCAAAATTTCAGCGTTCTTCGGCATCGACACCGTTGCTGACCACGATCGGCGACAATCCGTTCTTGCTCGAGGAAAATATTGAAAAGGGCACACTGTATCTGTTCGCCACGAGTCTCTCCAATCAATGGAGCGAGTTTCCTACCTCTCTGAGTTTTCTTCCCCTTCTCCACCAGCTGGTGAGTCAAAGTGTCTCCGGAAAACGCACCGGAATCGTCGAATACACGATCGGCGACACCATCACCACGCAATTCACTCGAGCCGGCCTGCCGGAGAACCTTCGACTGCGTCTCGAACCGGGTATCGAGGTGATTCAGAACGTTCCCGTCGAAGTCAATATTACACGGGAGGAGTCGGACCTGCGGTCGATAAGTGAATACGAGGTTTCCAGTCGCCTCAGTGCTGCCACAGTCGTTGCCGCCGACGCCGCTGGCCGCGACGCAACGGCCGGGTTCGGGCATTCCCTTGCGCGGCCGCTGGCGTGGGCGTTGCTGGCGTGTTTTGTCCTGGAATTGATTGTTGCCAACCGCCGTACCGGCGGCAGGCAACAATTGTGATCCTGATCTCGGCTCGATTCGCACCAGTTGCATGCGTCGGAGCCTGCCATACGCTACTGCCGCAGCGGCACTTCAACCGTGAATTTGGCGCCGCCTCATAAAGATCGAAAATGTATATGTGCTGTTTACCCGCATCCGATGCACGTATTTTTGATTCTCCGCCCGGCTCTATCCGTCTTAAGTAATTCAAGCCGGGACATGAAAAAACATGTGCTTTGGTACTCGAATTCTTACGCACTATCGTTCCATTTGCGGGCACGGTCCTCATGCGGCGATTGTGAACGTTGGGCAACCGAGTAATAGCCTGATTTTTCGCTTTTTTCGCAGAGAAACAAACGTACAGCGTAAAGTCCTCTGTGAAGCTCAGCGGTCTTCACGAGAGAAACAGTCATTCGGTCACACCATTGCGACACGTCCATGAACGAAAATCAATCAAATCTATCTGTGCGCGACCAGACAAAAGTGAGTGTCACGGCGTATATTCGTGCCTTGGGCTTCGATCTGGTCCGAATATCGCCGGCAGCGCTGCCCGAGCGATACGACGCAGCGTTCCGGCGCTGGATCGCGTCCTCCCAGCACGGTGACATGACGTATCTGTCGCGCCGGCTTGAGGACGATCGAAGACCTGATACCATCCTTCCCGGTGTACAGAGTGTCATTGCACTGGCCGTCAACTACTACCAGGACAGCTCCACCCAACGACGCCCTGACGAAGGCCAAGTCAGCCGTTATGCCGTAACGCGCGACTATCATAAGATCATTCGCACACGGTTGAAGAAGATCGCCCGTTATCTGGAAGATGAGTTCGGTGCGCGATCGCGCTACTATGTCGACACCGGTCCCGTGCTGGAGCGGGCGTTCGCCGAGGTTGCCGGCGTTGGGTACATCGGTCGCAATACGTGCGTGATTACCGAGCGATTCGGATCCTGGGTGTTTCTGGCCGCGGTACTCACAACCCTCGATCTGCAGGCGGACGAGAGCAACCTGAAAATCAACTGTGGCGCCTGCACCCGCTGTATCGACGCCTGCCCCACAGGTGCGATTAATGCGGACCACACGATCGATGCCCGCAAGTGTATATCGTACCTCACTATCGAGAACCGTGGCGGTATTCCCCATGAATACCGCGACCAGGTTGGAGCATGGCTTTTTGGTTGCGACATCTGTCAGGACGTTTGTCCGCACAACGGTCGCGCGGTGCAGGCCGAACTCGAAGACTTTGCGAAGGTACGTATTGGCGACCGTGTGCTGCGTTTGTCGGAAATCCTTGGCATTCGCACTGACGAGGCGTTTCTGGAGCGATTCGCGGGAACGCCCTTGATGCGCGCCAAACGGCGGGGCCTCATTCGCAACGCCTGTGTCGTTGCTGGAAATTCCGGTCTCGCATCGTTGTTGCCGGCATTGGCGCAAATCGTCGGCGGTGATGACACTATGCTCGCCGAGCACGCTGAGTGGGCGATTGCCAGGATTCAGGACGCCACGAAGTCCACGCCGACCTGATATCGCACCATCGTGACCAATCGCAATTCTACCGGACAGGACCGAACATGATGCTGTGTACGCACGGACGTCGGGCTTGCCCATCTTACGGCGTACTGTTGGAAGGTCACACTTCAGTGTGGGTTTCACGCCCTGGTCCGCAGCGGCATGGTGCGGCACCACCTGGTTTGCAACCAAGCCCATTTCGTATGTATCCGGCAGGCTGCTACGGCCGGCCTTCCTCAAACAGTGCCTTAATTTCGGCATCTGTGAGCACCCGATCGAAAATGGCAAATTCACAAATCTTACCGTGGAAGCGATCGGCGCTCGTCGCAGCAGGATGGACGCCGATGCGCATGCCCGTGCGTGCGAGGATGCGCGTATATAGCGGCTGCGGCACCGTTATGGCAAGCGGGTCCGGACGACCGTCGACAAATAGTCTGGCATCGGCGACATCGGGTGTGCCGTCGTCGGCGAAGACGACGGCGATATGATGCCAGCGCCGGTCTGCGACAGTTGCTGTGCCGATGACTTTTCCTGCGAACACATCGAGTTTCACAGCCCCCGCATTGTCGCCATCAATGCCAATATACCACAAGTTCCCTGGTGACGGATTTCCCCAGCCGCAGACAGCCTGAGTTGCGCGACTGAACGTTTTCAGCCACACGCATACCGTGCGTGCGTTCGCGCCACTGATTCCGGGGTACGCGCTGGCCAGCTCATCGTTGAGGCCGTCGAATGCCACCGCGTTCTTGGTATGCCAGCGGCCACCGGCCGTCACCAACGTCGTGCCGATTGCCGTGGCATCGCACTGGGCGCTCAGTCCTTGATCCAGGAACGACAAGTCGGCACTTCCAAGGTTCGGGAACATATTCGTCGTGATTGTCTCGAAGGTGTAATAAACTGCAGGGTTCCGACGTCGTATCATGGTGGTCTGTGCTGCCGACCATCGCTCGAAACTCGCCTCGGATCGCGCTGTGTATACGGCAGGCACAATCACAGACGACAACATCACCACGATTGCTGCAAATACGACAAGCTCGATCAACGATATATGGTGTCGAGCCGTCGCCGACGCATCTGTATGCAGCCGTATCGTTGTCATTGTGGTTCATTTCCTTCCCGTTGCACAGCGTATGCCTGACCAAATGCAAGCGGGTACACGGCTTTCATTTCATCGATATTGTCGTTGTCGACCAGTAGAAAGTTGCGGTGGAATGTTATTGTGATATTGTCCGAAAATGGTTCCTCTGGAAGCAGATGCTGTGGCTTTGGATTTCCGGTTACAGCCGCGATAACAAGCCGCGCTTTAATCAGTGTCTCAACTTCGGAACCGGCAGCGTTGAGAATCGCAAATTTTGGGTGAACCACGCCGGCGCCGTCCGCGTCCGGCTGCCAGTGATAGGTGAAAACGGGCATCGGTACCGGTATTGTACTCACTACCAGATCGCAGTCGGGATGACGTTGTATGGCCGTGATTATGATCCCGGCGAGATAGCCCTGTGGTTGTTGTGGGTGTGCACCGTCGAGGATTTCGGTCGCGACTTTGACGTCGTCGCGGCCGATGCCTGCCTTTAGTCCGCCTACGAAGTGCGTCTGCATCTCATGCGTCCAGCCTGGGTCGATTACCACAAGTATGTACGCGAAGGGTCGCCGCCCGGTGTAGTCGCCGACTACGGTTCCGCAGCTCGCCAACAGTGCCGCCGGCGCCGTTGACAGCGCGTGTTCGTCCCATGGCTGTGCAGAGAGTGTTCTGTAGCAGTATATCAACGCCGCCACAGACCCGAGTGCCGCGAGCAGCGCCGTCAACGGGCGGGTCCACACGATCTTCCCGGATTCCGAGACGATCAGGAGGTTGGCGAGAACAACCGCGCCTACGGCCAGTGCCGCAAACGAGGCGCCGAATCGCAGCCAGAGCGTGATCCACAACCCGGCGATTCCGACGCCGGCTACGACTGCTCCGAAGCGTCGTGATCGGGTTGCAAATCCGAGTGTGCCCTGAAAGGTTGCGAAAACGGAAGCAATTGCAAACGCGATATATATAAAACTCGACATTGATGAGAAACATGCCACGCAGCGGTAGAATATCAACCGAACGTTAAACCGTGCAGTGCGCAATATTCGGTTACCGGTTTGTTAAATTTATGCGGTCCACGTATTATATGCCCGGTTACGGTTGTGAGGTGGAAGATCCGTATACGGATCATCTGTAATATGTATGGTCTGACGATATGAGAGCGCGATTACCCTGGCTGCATCGTGATTTGCGGGTAATACACCCGTGGATGTTCGTATATGCAGTGTTGGCTTATGCCGTAGCGTTGGCACACGAGGCCCGGAGCGAAACAATCTACGGATTCGTCTACCAGGTAAGCAACAACACCATCTATATTGAAAACATTCACGGTAAGTATCAGGTATATCTTGCCGGCATAGTGATGCCTGAATTCGGCCAGGATTATGTCGAGGAAACATGGCCGCTTATCGCTCGCGACATCGTGCGCAAGACTGTGAAAGTGAATTTCGAAGATATCGACGACACCGGCACGATGATCACGGGCGATGTGTATCTGCGCGATCGATGGATCAATCGGGAATTGGTGGAACAGGCACTCGAGCGCTACTACCAATCGCATCCCCGTGCCGCCCACGCCAGCCGCGACACAGATCAGTCCCAGCGCCTGGAGCGGTCCGGTGTCTGGAACTGGTGGTATTTTCTCTCGCGTAAGTCCCCAATCAAATTCAATCCATTGCGGCCCTCAATTCGTTCCGCGGAAAAGGCAACCGCTACGGCGGCGAAGTCCGCAAAACCGCCCGATGATTCACCGCAATATGCGCTGCGCGGTATCGACAGTGTCGCAGTTACCGTTGGTACGCTGCCTGGCTATTTTGCGCGCGACGGCATCACCGCCGATCAGATCCGTCTGGATGTCGAATCGCAGTTGCGGCGGTACGGCCTTCGGGTCGCAGAAAACGACACCGGCGCCGTGCTCCATATAACCGTAAAGATCCTGCCTTACCAGAAGGTCAATACCTACATGTCCGTCGAAGTTCGTGTGTTTCGTGATCGCTCGCCGGCGAAGGCCTCGGATTCGATATGGGATATCTCGAGTTTTTCTTACTTTGGCGACAGTGGCGGCCGCACCATCGACGAAAATATCTCCAACAAAGTACAGATTTTCGTTGGCGACTACCTGGCGGTGAATTAGGTGTCTGGTACGGCGCACGGTAAGCGTGTGGACGGGGACGAGAATGCTGCATTGCGAGTTGTCGCTGCCGGCCGCTATATTCGCATGATGACGCGCGGGTCCTGGGAGTATGTTGAGCGAATCGGCGTTACCGGCATCGTCGCAATCGTTGCTATAACGGATGACCGCCAGGTCGTGTTGGTGGAGCAATATCGTCCGCCTGTTGACCGGCAGGTAATCGAGATTCCCGCCGGTCTGGCCGGCGATACCAAAGATGCCGGCGATGAGGCGTTGGAGGATGCCGCGCGGCGCGAGCTTCTCGAGGAAACCGGTTTTACTTCCAGGCGAATGTCTTATCTTACCGAAGGACCGCCTTCGAGCGGAAGCACAAGCGAGCACATCACGTTTTATTACGCAGCCGGATTGATGCGCGTAGCGGCGGGCGGCGGCGATACCACCGAAGCAATCACGGTGCATCTGGTCGACCTCGCCACCATTGACTGCTGGCTGAGTGAACGCATGCAGGACGGATGCCTGATCGACCCGAAGATCTACACGGGCATGTATTTTGTTCACCAGATGAAATCCGGTGAACGGTAGTGCTGCATGCGGTTGTTTCCCCCAGAGCCCACGGTTTTCGACAACCCGGTCAGTATAATCTTGCGTCTGTATTTGAATGTGCGGGCGACCAGTTTACAACTCCTGTTATGATCCATGCTCAAGCTGGCGACATTATCCTGAATACCGGGGACCAATGCCCGCAGGTCCCGTCTCGACGGTGTTTCGAGGTGTCGGAGTGCGTCTGTCACGGCCGACAGTGCCGTGACGCCTCCGGAAAGAAACGCTGGGGTGAGTTTGTACCCGGGGCGCCGTAAGAAATAGATTCCGCAATTGCCGATCCTTTCCCGCGCCATCGTGGCCGCTGTCGGCGCCAATACGGCTCTTATCGCCGTCGTCCGTGTTCCTTTGCCGGCGAATGTCTGTAATTCCGGCACGTTGAGCATGCTGCACACTGTCGGCGCGAGGTCGACTATGTGAGCGCCCTCGATTCTACTTCCAGATTCGATGCCGCATCCGGAGGCAATGAAAACGCCTTCTCCGCGGTGATTGCCGCTACGCCCTTCCGGATGTTTTCCTGATGTGGGCCAGGGCACATCGCCGAAGCTCGGAGAATGGAGCACCCGGTGGCGTTTGAGGCCGGTCGGTCGGTCGTCGCCAGGATCTCCGTCGGAGTTAGGGGCGAGAATACGTTTCCGCAACGCGGGCAGCAACTCGGTACGGCAATGGTTTGGTCCCATGCCGTGTACGGAGAATACGATCACCGTCGCCAGCCTCGTCCAGCAGGCGGCCAACAGCACGGTCGCAGGACATGTAAACCTGTTTCAAGGCTTCGGCCAGCTCCTTTGCCTCGGCATCACTGGTGTCGCCCGCGATGCCATGGTCGTCCCAGAGCTTGTGCCCGCCGCGGTGAGGCGCCCCATACGTTGCGAGAAACAGCGACCATGGCTCCTGCTTCATCAGCGTGACGGCCGCGTCGGTCAGCTGGTTCGAGGTGGTGACAAGTTGATCTCGTATCTGCAACGTCTCCGCGGCGGACAGCAGGCCGTACTGCTCGTCGCCTATCGCGGCCAATCATTAGTATTTTTTCAGTTTGCGGCATGAATAGTTCTTTGTGGCGCTATTGCTTTGGACGTGAGGCTATGACAAGATAATACCGACATCGCGGCCGAACGCAACCCACCGCTTTACGCTCGAAGAACGATATGACAGATGAAGGACTTCGTACTACTGTAAGGGATGAAGCTGAAACGTGGAGACCGTGTTACCCTGGACATCGTTGATACAGCGGAAAAGGACCAATGGTTCGGTCGTACCCGCGACAATATCGGTGTCTTTGTGCGCGGGCAGACAGCCGTCGGCGACGTGGTCGAGGCAGAAGTATTCAAGAGCCGGAAATCGCACGTCTACGCGCACCTGATCGACGTCACCACGCCATCGTCATTTCGCCAGGACCCCGTGTGCTCCCATTTCGGCTCCTGCGGCGGTTGCAAGTGGCAGCATATCGCCTATGCCGAACAACGTCGATTGAAACACGCAATGGTCGTCGCGGCGTTGTCTCGCATCGGTGGATTCGAACAGCCCGACGTTGACAACGCGGTGGCAGCGGAGCAGGTGACCGGATATCGTAACAAGGTTGAATTTTCCTTCTCCGACAGCCGCTTCCTCACCGGCGACGAGATCGCCTCCGGCGCCGAGACCTTTGCGAAGCCCAAGACCTTTGCGCTGGGATTTCACGCGCCGCGCAACTTCTACAAGGTCGTTGACATCGACTGGTGCCATCTCGCAACCGAAGCCACGAACACTGTGCTGGACTGCGTCAAACGATTCGCGCTGAAACACAAGCTTCCGGCCTACACCGTTCGCAACCATACCGGGTTCTTGCGGCACCTGATGGTGCGACACGCGGCCCGAACGGGCGAGCTGATGGTGAACCTTGTCACAGCAACCCACGATGCCGGCATCACTGCGGATCTGCTGGCGCTGTTACAGGCCGAAACGGATGGCGGCGTGCACACGTTTGTGAACAACATCACGGCGCGCAAAGGTGATGTCTCGACCGGCGAACGGGAAGTTGTCGTATATGGTTCGGGACAGATAACGGAACTGCTTGCGGGCTGTCGTTTCCGAATTTCCGCCAACTCGTTTTTTCAAACCAACACGCATCAGGCAGAGAAGCTGGTCGCGATGGTTCTGGAGGATGTGGGTTCGCGTGCCGATGCCGTGGTATACGACCTCTATTGCGGCGCCGGCTCACTGTCGCTTCCGATCGCGCCGCACTGCCGAAAGCTGCTGGGTATCGACTGTGTCGAAGCAGCGATATCCGACGCGGTCGGGAATGCGTCGCTGAACGATGTTGGCAATTGTCAGTTTGAGGTGGCCAATCTCAACCAGGCGCCGGATTTGATGGCAACGTTCGAGACGTTTGGTTTGCCGGATACCGTGGTGACTGACCCACCACGGGCAGGAATGAACCCCAAGGCGTTGTCCGTGGTATTGCGGCTGCGGCCGTCGCGAATCGTTTATGTGAGTTGTAATCCTGTGAGCCTCGCTCGAGATGCCGGCACGCTTTGCCGCGGCGGTGATTACCGTTTGGCACGGGTGCGGCCAATCGACATGTTCCCGTATACCAATCACATCGAAACGGTCGCCTTGCTAGAAAGGACCACGACATGAATGCCCGGACTCTTCTCATTGTGATATGCTGTATTGCCGCTTTCGCCACTGTGCGAGCCCGGGACGCGACGGTTGGCTGGCGTACGGACGGCACAGGTCGGTATTCGGACGCCGAACCGGCTACCGAATGGTCGCAGCGAAAGAATATCATATGGAAAACCGAGATGCCGGCGCCGTCAAATGCAACACCGGTGATCGTGGGCAGACGACTGTTTGTCCACAGCGAGCCGTCCACGCTGCATTGCGTGAACGTGGTCGACGGGCACATTCTGTGGGAGCGCTCCAATGCGTATACGGATGTGCTGTCGACGGCAGATTTGGAGGCGGCCGGAAGCGACGGTTTGGAACTGCCGATTACCCATGAATCCAACGGCTATACGTCGCCGGTTCCGGTTTCCGACGGTTCATATGTCTATGCGCTCTACGGCACCGGCACGGTGGTTTGCTACGATATGGATGGCGTGAAGCAATGGGCACGGTTGATTGAAAAGTCATCACACCGATGGGGACACAGCGCGTCGCCTGCGCTCCACGGCAAGATCCTTATTGTTCATGTGCAAACATTGTTTGCGCTCGATGCAGCTACTGGAAAAACGCTGTGGCAGGCAGATGCCGAGGTCGGATGGGGTGCGCCCCAGATAATCCGCGTCGGCGAAACATGGGCGGTGATGACGTCAAAGCGTGGCGATATTTTCCGATTGAGCGACGGCCAGCGCCTGGGGGAAAATGTCACCAGTCTCGACTACGCGACACCAGTGGTCAGGGACAACATCGTCTACTCGATCGAAGGTCAGTCGTTCGCCCGGTCGGTTACGCTGAAGCCGGAGGCTACGGCTGTCAATGTGGATACATTGTGGCAGGCGCGCATAAAGGGTAGCCGGCACTACGCCTCACCGTTGTTGCATGACGGCTTGGTGTACACCATCTCGCGCGAGGCGCGGTTGAGCGTATTGGAACAATCCACAGGCACATTGGTTTACGAGAAGAAACTCACAATAAACCATGGCAACACCAACAGTGTGTACTCCAGCGTCACGCTCGGCGGCGATCATATCTTTATCGGCTGCGAAGAGGGTACGACACTGGTGCTCAAACCGGGCCGAACATACTCGGAAGTCGCGCGAAACAATCTCGAACCCTTCCGCAGCACGCCCGTGTTCAGCGGCGACCGAATGTATCTGCGCGGGCTGCGGCACCTCTACTGCATCGGCCGACTTTATTGAGCCCGAGGGTGAGCCTTTGCGTAGACCGCGATGAGACGTTCGGCACTGACGTGCGTGTAAATCTGCGTCGTCGACAGGCTGGCATGCCCGAGCATCTCCTGAACACTTCGCAGATCAGCACCGGCATCCAGCAGATGCGTCGCAAACGAATGCCGCAGGGCATGTGGTGTGAGGTCAAATGGAAGGTTTGCCTCGTTCAGATACAGTTTGAAGTTCCGCTGAACCGTGCGCGCTGTGAGCCGGGACCCCTTTTGATTGAGAAAGAGCGGTCCGCCGGAGCGGCGTGAGCCAAGGCCCGCATCTTCACGCACCGTGAGGTAGCGACGCAGTGTGTCCACCGCCGGTTTGCCCATCACGCACGTCCGTTCTTTTTTGCCTTTTCCTCGTACCCGGAAGCTGTTGCCGTAAAAATCGACGTCCTCGTAATTCAGGCCCACGGCTTCGCTGACACGGAGCCCACCGCTGTAGATCAACTCAAGGAGGGCCTGGTCCCGCGCCGTGGAAAACAGCGGCGCGCCGATATTCTCATGTCGCATGAGCGCCACTTTCTGCCAGTAGGTCTGTGGCGCGTCGAGGACGCATCCTACCTCTTTCACTGTAAATACCTTGGGCAGGCTCCGCGTTCGCCTTGGTGTGCTCAGTCCCGCAAATGGGTTGCTTTCGAGAATCTCTTCGCGTATCAAGAAGCGACAGAAAGAACGCATGCTCGACACCTTTCGCATGATAGAGCGCCGTGCCAGTTTGCGCGTGTGCAGATCGACAAGGTAGCGTCTGGCGGCTGCCGGCGTGATCGTTTCACGGGGCGATCGCAGCGGTCGTGTCACGATCAGGTGCGCGAATGCACAAATATCACGGCGATAGTTGTCTACCGTGTGCGGCGACGCGTTACGCTCGGCCGTTAGATAACGAACGAAACGGTCCAGCAACGGCATCAATGCGTTGTGTTGGTCATCAGTAGACAATGGGGGGAGCCGTGTGTGTGGCAGGTGAAAACCGAATGTATCCGTCGCGAAAAATGCGCGTTCGTCTGGACCGAATATTGCGAGGTTCTATGCGTACGTCAAGCTTCGTTCTCGCCAACTGGGCGAAGGGAACTACACGCAATGGTGAACCAGGTAGCATTCCGGTTTAGGCCGGCCGCATAAGCTATGAGAAGAACGCACAATCGATACCCGGCACTCCGTCGTCTGTTCAGCATACGTGGAAAAGTGACCATTTTGATGTGCTTCCTCGTGGTCACGACCGCGTTGGCTGTAACCGTCTGGATTTTTCGCCAATTCGAACGCGAGCTGGTAGCGCAGAAGGCGCGCGAACTCGACCATGACGCATTCTACTTGGGTATCCAGTTTCGAGATCAGATACAAGACCTGAAAGAAGACTCGAATTTTCTGGCCGGTACACCTCCGATCCAAGGCATTGTTCGAGCGTTGAAGTCGAGCACACATGTCGATCCCGTCGACGGGTCCAGCCTCGACGTGTGGCGCGACCGCCTGACGATTATTTTCACACAGTTGCTCCGGGCAAAGGCAGATTACCTACAGATCCGCTTTATTGGCCTGGCAGATGGCGGCATGGAGTTGGTGCGTCTGGATAGAGGCGGCCCTGCCGGAACGATCCGCGACGTTCCCGCTGACGAACTTCAGCCCAAGGGCGACACAAGCTATTTTCGTTCTGCCGTACGCCACGGCCGTAACCAGACGTCGCTATCGGGTCTGGATCTAAATCGCGAACGCGGGGAGATCACCGACCCGCCTGTGCCGGTGCTTCGGGCGTCGACGCCTATTTACGCTCCGAACGGTGCGCTTTTCGGCATCGTGGTGATCAACAAGAATATGCAGGAAATATTCACGTCGCTCGCCACCGTGGCTCATTCCGGCCGATCGTATTACCTCTCCAACAATAACGGCGACTATCTCATCCATCCTGATCGCTCGAAGACCTTTCGATTCGAGTACAATGAAGCCTCGCGAATCCAAGACGATTTTCCGATGCTTGCCGGTGCGTTCGGGCGCGACAATATTGTCGAATTAACGGGCATGCACGCGTTGGATGATGGCAAGAGGTTGGCGTATCATCTCCAGAAAATCAACTACGATCCGCTTACGCCCGGGAATCTGCTCGGTATCATGGTTACCGATGATTTTACGGATGCTGCGGTTGTTTCTGATCATGTTCTGAAACACGCATATTTAATTATTGGCATCCTGATCGTTCTGGCCATCGGACTCGGCGCTGTCTTCACCAAACGGCTGACGACGCCGTTTATCGACATCACGCACGCCGTCGAGCGATTTGGAACCGGCAGCACGATTCGGAATCTGCCTGTGAATGCTTTCGGCGAAGCCGGCGTTCTGGCCCGCGCATTCCAGCGCATGGTCGCTGCGGTGGAAGAGCATACCTTCAAACTCGAAAACGAGGCACTGGAGCGTAAAAAGGCGGAGTTGCATGCCGTCGCGATCTTTGACAACGCAACTGATGGGATTATCACCATCGACAAGCGCGGCGCCGTAACCCGTATCAACCCGGCCGCGGAGACAATGTTCGGCTATGCCGCCGACGACATACTGGGGGAAAATGTCAAGCTTCTAATGCCGCCATCTGTCCGGGACAGGCATGATGGATATCTGGACAACTATCTTCGTACCGGCAAAAAAACGTTCATTGGCACCCGGCGTGAGATCGTTGCCGTACGAAATGATGGTAGCGCGGTCACATTGGAATTGGCCGTGAGTGAATCGCATAGTGGCGACACAATAACCTTCACGGGCATTTTTCGCGACATCAGCGATCGTAAGCAGGCGGAAGCCGCGCTACGGCATTCCCATGAGGAGCTTTCGCGGTCCAACGCCGAACTTGAACGGATTGCCTATGTTTCCGCCCATGATCTCAGGGAGCCGATCAGGGCATTGGCGAGTTGCACGCAGATGCTGAAACGTCGCGTCGGCGCCGAACTCGACGACGCGTCGCGCGAGCTGATGGACCATATCGTCGATGCCGCGAGGAGAATGAGTGATCTGGTCGACGACCTCCGCAGCTTTATTGAACTCGGACGTCGCGAGTGTAAACTGCGTAGCGTGGATGCCGGCGCCGCATGGGCGTCGGTTGTCAACGACTTGAAAGTAGAGATCGAGCGTATAGGAGCACGTGTTACGGCAGAGGCCTTGCCTGTCGTCAGGGCCGACGAAAAGATGTTGAAACAGATGCTGACTCATCTCATTGCAAACGCGATCCGGCATCGATGTCCCGATCGCCCCGTAACCATTCATTGTCGCGCCCGTAAACATGAAGGCAATTGGGAATTTTTGATATCAGACACTGGTCCGGGGATTCCTGCCAAGTTTCACCAGGAAATATTTGTATTTTTTAAGCGCCTTCACAACGATCCGCTGATCTCCGGAAACGGTGTAGGCCTCGCGCTCTGCAAGAATATCGTAGATAAACACGGCGGCAGAATCTGGGTCGAGTCTGAGATCGGAGCAGGTACAACCGTGATATTTACCCTTTCCGCAATCGGCAGCGATTGAAGCATACCGAGATTTACCATACCTGCAACTGTGGTGGAATGCTTCTTGCGAGAGAAATGCAAAATATTGATTGCAAATACGGGACGAATGCATCTAATTTCCAATAATCCAAAAATTCAGCAGACCATAAATCCAGCAATACATGAGTCACGGGAGCGATCGAATGTCAACGATCTTTAAGCGAGAAGTGACACCGGTTGAAAAAATTATTCAACCGTTTCAGAAGTTTACCAAGACAGAATCCTGCGGCGGTATTGTGCTGTTTATTTTTACCATCGCCGCCTTGGTATGGGCAAATTCGCCTTGGTCGGAGAGTTACCACCATCTGTGGGAAACGCCAGTCACCATCGGATTCGGCAGTATGGCGCTGAGTAAGGTCCTGCACCATTGGATCAACGATGGCCTCATGGCGGTATTTTTTCTGATTGTCGGACTGGAGATCAAACGCGAAATACTTGTAGGCGAACTCGCATCAATGAAAAAGGCCATTCTCCCGATCGTTGCTGCGATCGGCGGGATGGTCGTGCCGGCGTTGATTTACGCTGTATTCAATCACGGGCAACCGACTGCCCGTGGTTGGGGAATCCCGATGGCCACCGACATCGCATTCGCAGTCGGCGTGCTCACGTTGCTCGGCAGCCGCGTGCCGTCCGCCTTGAAGGTTTTCCTGCTCGCACTTGCGATCGTCGACGACCTTGGCGCCGTCCTTGTCATTGCGTTTTTTTATACGGCCGAGATCGCCTGGGGATATCTCGTTGTCGCCAGTGTGATATATGCGGTGTTGATGGTATGCAACCGGGTATGCGTCCGCCATCCATACGTCTATTACTTTTTTGGACTCCTGCTTTGGTTCGCATTTCTTAAATCCGGACTCCACGCCACACTCGCCGGGGTCCTTTTGGCCCTAGTGATACCAACGCGCAGGCGGATTGCGCACGAAGAATTTCTGGCGCGGAGTACGTATTGTCTGTATCAATTCTCTGTGGCTGCCGAGGAACGCGATTGCATTGCTACAAACGAGGAGCAGCAAAGCGCCGTGCATGCGTTGGAGAATATCTGTGAGAAAATAAACTCGCCGGCGTTGCGTATCGAACACGCACTGCATCCCTTGGTGACATTCGCGATCATGCCTGTTTTCGCGTTGGCGAATGCCGGTGTGCACCTCGGCGGCAACATCGGAAGCGCGGTTACATCTGCCGCCGGGATGGGCATCATTCTCGGGCTCGTCGTTGGCAAGCCTATCGGCATCACGCTTTTTTCATGGTTCGCGATCAAGTGCGGTCTGGCGGCAAAGCCGGATGGCGTCTCCTGGCCGCAATTATTTGCCGGCGGCTGCCTGGCCGGTATCGGCTTTACTATGTCGATCTTTGTTGCCAATCTCGCGTTCGGCCCAGGAGCCATGCTGGATATCGGTAAAATCGCTGTGATGGGGGCTTCGATTGCCGCCGGCGTTGCGGGCTCCGCAATCCTCCTGGTTGCGGGAAAACGTACGGCGGAAGCTGCCGAATCGGCCAAGGCCGACGCATCGCAACTTGTCGGGGCGGCCATGCCCTCGCCGGAATCATGATAGTCGCTGCCGGTATCCGGTTGCACCGATAAGGATACGCGCCAATCATCTGTCGCAATTCTCCCAATTCGTCGTCACAGTCGTAATTGGTGGTATTGTGTAAAACAGAGCCGTCGTATAACGATGCCGACCGCGACGCATCCCAGCGAAGCCGAAGCCGTCAGCATCAGCATGACGACGATCTGATATCGAATCGATGTCATCGGGTCCGCACCGGCCAGAATTTGACCTGTCATCATTCCGGGAAGTGATACGAGTCCGACCGTCATCAGCGAATTGATCGATGGAATCATGCCGGCGCGGATGGCGTCGCCCAACATGGTTGCGGTCGCTTCTTCTCTGGTTGCACCGAGGCACAGCATCACCTCCACTTCGTCACGTCGTTTGCGCAGATCCCCGAACAACCTGTCCAGTGCGATGGCAATCGCATTCATCGAGTTCCCAATGATCATGCCGCCGATCGGAATAAAGTACTGCGGCGCGTACCAGGGATCGACACGGATGATGACCGCAGTGACCGTCCACAGCACAGCCATGTAGCTGATCACCATCGACGCGAAGACGGGTACGAAGGTTGGAATCGCCTTTTCCCCGACGCGACTACGAATAGCCTGGGCCGCCCAGAATATCATCCATGTATACAACAGCACGATGATACGCAAATCGTTTATTCGGAAGACAAACTGCAGAACGTATCCGACCAGGTACAACTGTGCGAACGTGCGAATCGTGCCCCAAAACAAATCTTTTTCGAGCCGCAGCTTCATGACGATCGAGGCAACGCCGGCAATGCATACAAATCCGACACACAAGAGGAGTTGGCCAAAAGACAGGTCTACAAGCGTCATAGCGCGGTGTCCTCGATTTCCACGAGTGTATGTCGCTCGAATCGGCAGCGACGCACCGGGAAGTCGGAAGAGGAGAACCGTTGATGCGTGACCAGAACAATCGCGATCCCGCGATCCCGATTCAGCGTCGCGAGTCGATTCTCCACGACGAGACGGGAACGATCATCCAGGGAAGACGTGGGCTCATCGCAGAGGAGTACCGTGGGCTGCATCAGCTCGGCCCGCAAGAGCGCAAGACGTTGTCTCTGTCCAACAGACAGTGTTGAGGCCGGTGCGTCCAGCGAGACGCCATCCAACAGGCATTGGTGCAATAACGCGATCAGGCCGGCATTGTCGGGCGGGGCAATGCCGGATCCGGCTCTGAAGCGAAAGCCGAGCATCAGGTTCTCGCCTACAGTGCCCGGTGTCATTACCGGTGTTTGTGGAACAAACCCGATCATCCGGCGGACAGAGGTGATGTCCTGGTCGTACATCGAGACCCCGCCGAGCAGGCAGTCGCCGGCCGCCGGCGACTGAAGAAAATTCATGGTTCGCAGGAGGCTGCTCTTTCCACAGCCTGACGCGCCCTCGATAACGACGAAGTCCCGGTCGCCAATGACGAGATTGACTCGTTCGCACAACGGGTCGGCGTCGCCATACTGAATACGGACATCGCGAAGTTCAAGTGTCATGGTCCACATCAATGTCGGCCGGGTTTGCGAATCCATCCGGGCCTAGTATGTTTTCTCTGACAGGTTGCCGGAAGTGGATCATTCAACCATCGTACCTCAAGCACAAATGCTTACCACGGGGAGTAATGTCTCAATATGGAAACAGACAGCAATAACGGCAGCAGCGTCGAAATCCCGCTCAGGTCGTTCATCTTTGACAATGTCTGGCGTAAGGACCTGCCTGATATTGAAGATGCGGTGGTTGATCTCTGGACTACGCATAAACTGTTGCCAACGCGCGAAGCCGCCGTTGCACGTGCCAGGGAACTGGTGGTCGTCGTCAAGCAGCCGGACCTTTCCGTTGTCGCCGTTTCCACGGCGTATCGGTCACAGATCAAACACATGAACAACAACTTCTTCTACTACTTTCGTTGCATGATCCTGCCCGGACACCGTCGTCCGGGATTGTTTTCCCGGCTTCTGGTCGATACCTGTAACATTCTCGAACGTCAATACACGGAAGACGTCACGCCGCACTGTATCGGGATTATCATGGAACTCCAGTTCGAACCGCTGAAGAAATATCTGCGGTCGGCGGTATGGAAGGAAATGGATATGGTGTACATCGGCAATACAGCTGGCGGAAATCCGGTCTGGACGCACTATTTCGAAGGCGCCAAGATATGATGCTACTTGCGATGCCAGCTATCGGATCCGCCCCCTGAGGGATTGGTATACGCTGTGGCGCCGTGATAATCTGCGGCCAAGGGCCGTCCGGCCCTCCAGCGCTTGTGTTGCCGTCATCGGCCCCGGCTGGTCAATAGGTCGGGGAGGGCGGGCGAGCGTCCCCGCGAGCCGCAGGCGTTGTGGCATGGTACTGTGAGCGTCTGCCGGCCGACCGAGGTTCAGGACGAAGCCGGCGCGGCTACGAGCTTCCGGACTTTATGATACGCACCCAGAGCCAATGCTGTCACCAATCCGATAATGCCCCATTCCGACAACGTTGGTACTTCGATGGGGATAAACATCTCATCGCCGAATACAACATACGTTGTGCCAATGTCGGGCCCATCCTCGGCAACGTCTGTAAAGACGCCCATGACAACGTCATTGAAGCCGTCGCCGTTGATGTCGCCGTCGATCGACAGGTTCTCGGCATATTTCGCCACTATCAGCGAATCATTGGGCGTGGTGATATTGAAGCCGTTAAATCCGTTGAGCGTATTGAGGTTGAAAAAATTACCGAAGTCGCCGTTGTGGCCGAAAACAACGGCTGCTTCCGAATCAAAAAAGTCGCCGATACCATATTTGCCATGGGAGACGACAATATCGTCGAATCCGTCTCCATTGACATTTCCGCCGGGCCCAAAACCGATGAAATTCGGGCCATCTATATCGTCCACGATATAGAAGCCCTGTGTACCATCCAAGGCCGACAAGTCGATGGGATGTTCGGGAAACGGAGACTGGTCCGAGCCGAAAAGGACGGATCCCACCGGAAAGCCGCCTACACCGATGTCTTCGAATCCGTCACCGTTAATATCGCCGAGTCCGGCAACGTCGAGGAGGAAGAGATTGTCTCCACCGTCGAACACGAAGCCGTTGGTTCCGTCGAGCGACAAGGCATCAAACGTATCTGTAAATCCGGAGCCTTTGCCGAAAATAACCCAGCCTTCGCCGTCGTATTTGTCGCCGCCATCCGGGTTGCTTAGCACAATGACATCATCGAACGAATCACCATTGACATCCGCAACCTCGACATCCAGACCTGCGTTGTCATCCTCCAGCAGGCCCGGGATCGCGAAGCCATTGGTGCCATTAAGGTCGTCCAGGTTGGCGTCGGCGGGTATACCGCTGTTCGCTCCGAATACCACGTATGCCGAGCCGGCGTGATCGATCGTTCCGGCCATACCATCGTCCGGACTCACTCCGGGTGCACCGATAAGAACGTCATCGAAAAGATCGCCGTTTACGTTACCGGCGGCAACCGTGGTGCCGGCCACGTCGCCTGGGAGGGCGCCGTGAAGGGAGAAGCCGTTGGTACCGTCGAGGTCCGCAACATTCACAACTGCCGGAATGCCGCTGTCGCTGCCGAATACGACGTGGACGGCACCGTAGCTGTACTGATCCATTTCCGGCATCGGATCGTTGTGCCCGGGACTGCCGATGATGACATCGTCGATGCCGTCGCCGTTGATATCGCCGGATGCGACTGAGAACCCCGAGAACTCTACGGCAAGTTCACCGTCGATGCGGAAGCCATTGGTTCCGTCGATCGCGGACAAGTCGAACTGCGGCGCGCGATCGCCCGGTGTGCCAAAAACCACAAATGTGCTGCCGGCAGCTTCGATCGTCCCGGACATGCCGTCATCCACGTCGGTGACAGGAGAGCCAATAATCACATCATCAATGCCGTCGCCATTTATGTCGCCGGTCGCACCCGAAAAGCTGGCGCCACCGTACTTGTCTGCAGACGAGATGGCAAAGCCATTGGTCCCGTCCAGGTTGCCGACGTGGGTTGGGTGCGAGCCTGCGCCAACGGCGGACAGGCCGGCGAATGCGCCCATGCCGGCTACGGCGGCGTGACGGTATTGTTTCTCACTGTTCTCAACGTTTGACATGGCGAGCTGATGCTCCTAATGTTGGTCTGATCTGGCAGTCCGGTGATTTCGTAAGCGAATTCCGTGTGTCCGCCGATAGGTTGAGGACGACAGCAAACAGATTTCTGGCAAAGGGTTTGAATTGCCGCTAACCTAACCGTCGTATTTGCCGTTTCAACTGACTGTCCGTAGTTTTCTGTACGGCGGTGTGGCGATATGTCTCTACGCCCCTTGCGGATTCCACCGATATCAATACCCGGAGCCATTCAATGTACGGCGAGTCCAATCAGCAGGATTCCAGGAAATTCCGTATTCTGGCGTCGCGGCAGTTTCTGTCGTGGCTGGCGGAACAGCACATCAGCATCGGTGTGTCGACATACCAGACCGGTAAGCTTATTCTGATCGGTTCACAGCCGAATGGACGGCTTTCGGTCTTTGAGCGCACCTATGACCGGGCGATGGGTCTGTATGGTTCATCGGACCTGTTATACCTCTGTACCCGTTATCAGGTGTGGCGTATAGTTAACGTCCTCAAACCCGGCCAGGACTACCAAGGGTACGACCGGTTGTTTGTGCCGCGCTGCAGCCACGTTAGCGGCGATCTCGACATTCATGATATCGCTGATCGCGGCGACGAAGGACCCGTTTTCGTGAACACGTTGTTCAGCTGTCTCGCGACAACCGACGACCATTACAATTTTCGGGCGATATGGCGACCGCCGTTTATTTCGCGACTCGCCGCCGAGGACCGTTGTCACATGAACGGTATGGCGACGAAAGACGGCAAGCCGGTATACGTCACGGCAGTCAGCGAATCCGATGTCGCGGATGGATGGCGCGATCATCGGCGCGACGGTGGGGTTGTGATCCGCGTGAGCGACAGTACCGTTATTTGTCGCGGGTTGAGTATGCCGCACTCGCCGCGACTCTACGGCGATCGCTTGTGGTTGCTGAACTCCGGCGTCGGCGATTTCGGCTTTGTCGACATCCGCACAGGCGAATTCACGGCCGTTGCATTCTGTCCCGGCTATGCGCGCGGTTTGGCATTTGTCGGCGATTTCGCGCTGATCGGGTTGTCGCGACCGCGGAACACCGCCGCATTCGAAGACCTGGCGCTCGATGCGAACCTGGCCGCCAAAAAGGCAGAACCGCGTTGCGGCGTGATTGTTGTTGATCTGCGAAGCGGCGATCTGGTGCACTGGCTGCGGTTCGACGGCATGGTCGAGGAGTTGTATGATGTCGTTGCCATACCTGGCGCGCGCCGCCCGATGGCGCTCGGATTTAAGACCGACGAAATATGCCGTTACATTTCGCATACATAAGTACCCCGCACTTGAAGGTGACCGGTGGATAAGGACGAAATGGTGAGCTTTATATGTCGCGCAGTTGCCGACGAAACCGGTGTCGATGTTCATTCCATCGATCCGGCCGCCGAATTCGCGGTGTTGGGTCTGGATTCCGTCAATTCAATGGCCGTTCTTGACCAGGTCGAAACGCAACTCGGCATGGCTGTTGATCCGCTGCATTTCTGGAATTTCCCTACCATCGACGCCTTCAGCGCATTTCTTGCGGACACACATCGACCTGGCAACGAGACGTGACTAGCGGTGCGCCATCGTTTCTGTGGGACCCGCATTCACCGGCGTGGCTCGAGAATCCTTACCCATATTACGCTCGACTTCGTAATACAGATCCGATCCATGCGGCGCAGACCGGCGAATGGATCGTAACCCGCTATTCCGACGTCAGCCGCCTGCTCAAAGACCGCCGATTCTTGCTCGGAAACAAACGCGAATGGGTCAGTCGGCGCGCGGACTACTTTCATGAGCGCGGACACGACTTCTCGGCACTCAGTGTTGCGATTTGTTCGTTTCCGCTGTTCCTCAACGGCGCGCAACATAATAGGGTGCGACGGCTCATCGGTCTGGCGTGGCGAAATCGCGACGTCGAGGGCTTGATCCGCAACAATGTCGCCAGACTCCTTGTCCCGCTAAGCGGCGCCGAAACGTTCGACATCGTGGCGCGCTTCACCGACCTGCTGCCGGAGCTGGCGATTTGCGGCATTCTCGGAATTCCCGAAGCGCGTTACCCGGTTATTCGTGAGTCGATTCATACCATCGGCCGTTTCACGGCTTTGTACGTGTCGTTGAAGGAACTCGTGGAGATAGGTGACAGTATTCGCGCAGCCCTGGCTGCCATAACCGAGATCGTCCAGGATCGTCGGCAGCGTCCGGACGACGGTCTTCTCAGCCGATTGATCGTCTGTAACGAGGAAGAAGGGATACATCTGCCCGAATCCGATCTGGTTTCCCTTTGTATTTTCCTCCTTTCCGCGGCCACGCTTACCTCGCGCAGCACCCTTAGCAGCGGCATCTACAATCTCATCAAGCATCCGGAGCAGGAGGGGAAGCTGAGACGGGAGCCGGCATTGATCGACTCGGCCGTGGAAGAGCTGTTACGTTACGATTCAGCGCTGCAATTTGCGGGACGCGAGGCCGACGAAAATTGCGAGATCGGCGGCGTGGAATTCAAAAAGGGCAGCCAGGTGACGCTGTGCCTGGGAGCTGCCAACCGCGACCCCGCCGCGTTCCCGGAACCAGACCGTCTAGATCTGGCGCGGTCGCCCAATCGGCATGTTGCTTTTGGTCTCGGCAGTCATCGATGTTTCGGCGACTGGCTCGGCCGTATTCAGGCGCAGATTGCGATCAGTGAGCTGCTGCGCCGTACGCGCTCAATCGACGTTGCCGAACAGCCGCTTCGCAACCGCGACCTCGGTCTCCGCGGCTTCGAAAGTCTGCCGGTCAGCGTGCGGTGGGTGGAACACGGTTGAACGAGCAGGTATATGGCCCAATGCCGACCGCAATATCGGTGGAATGAACGCCCTTCGTTGGAGCTCATAATTTTAGTTGTGTCCGTTCCGTTGACGAGGCACTGGAAAAGCCACAGCTAAAGCGGTAAACCCAACGACGGGCGTGACCACCGACTCTTCGCCGGGGGGGGCACGAAGCAGCCCCTGAGGTTGGCAATTTCAGTAGCGGCCCGGATTCTTTGCTGCTGTGAATTTTCCTGGCTGGTTCATCTTTGAATTGTCACCGGAGTTGAAGTAGCACAGCCATCCTGGCTGTAGCTGAAGCGTTTTACACAGACAGGATGCCTACTTGCTATTCGCTCGCCATGCCGTTGAATGAAGGGGTCTTGAGATCATGGTGGTCAATAACGCTTTTGGCGTACAGGCTCGCGACACGACGAAGCCCGGGGTCGGGGCGAGGGCGGTTCAACCTGCCAATCTCGAACATCCTGGGGCGCGCGATCATTCCGGGGATTCCGCGACTAGAACCCTTCATTCAACGACATTGCCTGCATGTTCGCTGAGTTTGACGGCGGACGTTCCCTATGGTATGATGCCGAACCACATTACTGTACGTAAATATCTTATTTGGAGGTATACATGTCATGTCCTGCACGTACCGGTATTCGGGCCGGCGCAGTCATTCTAATGCTCGCGCTCTTCGGATCTCGCGTTGTCGCGTCACCCGTCGCTGAATCGCTGATTGTTTTTGTCCAGCCCGGAATCGATCCGGTGGCGCCGACTTTTCGGACCGAACTCAATGCCGTCGCCGCTGAGCGCGGGTTGACGATCGAATTCATCGACGTGAGCCAGCGCGGCGCGCCCGCCGAGATTACGATTACGCCAACAATCGTGTATCAGAATTATCGCGGCCGTTCGATTTACCAGGGCCGGACAACATCCGTCGATCGCATCCGCAATTTCATCCGGACGTCGCGGTACGTTGTCCAGGGCATTGAGCCCAATACGCGCAGCGAAATTCCAATAAGACAGATCGGTCGCACGCGCGTGTGGTCGCCGGTGAAGATCGCGCCGGTCACGGGGGCAACGCCCACAGGTTATGATCATGCCGTCTTCGAGCGCAAAATGCGGCGCGCGATGGCGCGCGGCTTTGATGCGTTCACATTCAACCGATCGGCGAGGCTGGGACGGACGGATCGCGGCTTCTATATGGACTTCTACCCCTGGTTGTCCGAGGATGGCACGTTGTTTCTATCGTTGTCGTTGTTTTCACAATTCCATTGCAAGAATCCTGTTTTCGAACGCAAAGACGACTCGCTCACGGGACCGTGGCGAAAGCGCAAGCACCTATTTCGCAAGGCCGCGGAAATTATGGAAGCAGCCGTTGATGAGACGATCAACGGCATCGGCGAGGGCGACGGTTTCGCACCGGTGCCGTTTACGGTGTCGGTTGTGAACTGGGAGGATTTGGGGCTGGTGCTGCCGCCGGCCCCGTCCCGCGATGATTCTGCAACTGTTGCCGATATCGCAATACCCACCTCGTGGGTGCTGGATGACGCACCCAGCGAGGCGCCGATGGTTCAGTTTCGATTTCCCGCGCCGTTGAGTCAGTACGGCGGAGAATTTACAGGCGGCACGGCTACCTTCAGTTGGGATCCGTCACTGGGTATCGATTCGGCCACGGGGCGATTCGAAATCGACCCCGCATCCGTGCGCACCGGTGAGAGCGACCTCGACAGTGCCCTGCGTGGCGGCGTCTTCCTGGACACAAAGACGTATCCGCGCTCGTCGTTTCAAGTCGACGCTGTGCAAGGCGGCGGACAAGATGTTGTCTTTGGCGCGCTGTTGCCTGTCTCGGCGAAGGGGGCTTTCTATCTGAAAGGTAAGGAGATCGCTCTCGAGCCGAGCATGGAGATCGAAGCCGTGATCGGTGATGACGGGCAACCGCGTTTGATCATCCGCGGTGCTTTCAGCATAAATCTCGACGTATTCGGTATCGAGGGCGCCGAAGGTCCGGCGCCGGCGCGGCACACGGTCATTCTGGACTACAACTTCACAATGCGGCCGTTTCGGCGCTGACGACGCACGTGTGTTTGTGGGGCTTCATGTGATCACGTTGTTCGTCAATCGTACTCATCATGACCTGGAAGCAGTCCGGGCAGATTCCATGCGTGAACGTTACCGCCGCCTGCTGTTGGAAATACGACTCGACCTGCTGCCAGTAGCCGCTGTCATCCCGGATTTTTTTGCATGTTGCGCAGATCGGCAGCAACGATTTTAAGGTGCGAATCTGGGTCGTGGCTTCGTTGAGCCTTCGCATCAGGGTGTCTCGTTCGATGGCATAGCATATCGACCGTTGCAGGTTCTTCGACGTCAGTTCCGACTTCACCAGATAGTCCTGGATCCCGCTCTTGATCATTTCCAGGGCGAAGACGTCGTCGTCGCGGTTGGTGATGGCGATAATCGGCAACGCTGTGTGCGCCTTTAGTTTCGTCAGCGCCTCAGCGCCGACCTCGTCCGGCAATCCGAGGTCCAGCATAATCAAGTCGATACCGTCGTCACCCAGCCGCTGTATGCCCGTGCCGAGATCACCGGCCGTGGTGATATTGAATGATATCCCAAACACATTGCGGTGGCTGATATGACTGAGCATTTCGCGCAGTAAGAAGACATCGTCAGGATCATCCTCGATGAGCAACAGCGAGATCGGTTTTGCCTTTGACATTGTCTCTGACTCACGCATCCGGCACCCCCGGAAGCGTGATCGACACCGTTGTGCCCTTCATGCTGTTGGTCGCGATTGCAATAGTACCGCCATGGTTGGTGACGATTTTCCGGCACTGGGTCAGCCCGATGCCGATCCCGCCGAACGTGTCGCGGGGATGAAGTCTTTGGAACATCTGGAAGATGCGTTCGTGATAACGCTCTGCGATGCCGATGCCATTGTCCTCGACGTGGATAGTACAAAAGTCCGAGACTGTCCCGGTTTCCGCCGACAATTTCACCAGCGGTTGATCGACGTCGGTAAACTTGATCGCGTTATCGATCAAGTGGTAAAGGAGCAGTTTCAGCTGACGGCGATTTGCGGTTACGATCGGCATGGGATCGATCGTGACGCGTGCGTTTGATTTCATGATCTTATACTCAAGAGACTGGAGCACGACGTCCACAATGTCGTCGACCACGCACCGTGACGGCTGCAGCGGCTGGGATACGATGCGCGAATATTCGGTCAGTCCTTCGAGCAAATCCTGCATGCGCAGTCCGCTTTCCTGAATGATACGAAGGTATTTGGCGGCTGATTCATTGCCGTCACCCGCGCCACGTTCAGTTAGAAGATTTGAAAAACCACGTATTTTACGCAGCGGTTCACGCAGGTCATGTGAGGCTAGGTAAATGAGATGCTCAAATTCAGCGTTTGCCTCCTGCAGTTGCCGATCTCGCACTTGCAGCAGCGCCTTGAGCCTGTCGATCTCGGTAACCTGCGGGCCATCACCGCACCTGTGTGCATCCATTTCGGTCTTTTGTGCGGTCGTCGTCAGTTCTTGATTCATGGATATTTGCGTCTCGTTGGGCTTTTGATGTCTGCGGTACCGGTACTTGAAACACCTGCGACTCGCGGAGCCGGTCACTTTTTATTTTGTATGGGCCGAAGAGCGTTGGCCGTTATATGTTTCTTGTACGGCCACTGGCTGTTTTGCACATAGCATGGAATACGCCAAGGACGCCGCAGTAGCCGTAATGACCTGGTTTACTGCACGTAGCATGATCTTTCGTCACGTATCGTTCTGATATCGCGCCAATGTTGTATCATCGCGTTTTGTACGAATGAGCACGGATTGACCGCGGGATTGTAAACTTTCGTCACAATGAAACGAATACGATTTCTTAATGTCTGAATCATATTGACGTCGCGTCCGTCGGAGGTCATGTTTAGCTGCAACGGCTGGTCGCCTGCATTGTTCATTAGTTGTCCCCGACGAACACCGGTCCTGCTCCGCGAATCCCGTTATAACCGTACATAGCCGGAAGGCCAGAAATGCGAATGGAAATCAAAGGAATTGCTATGAACGCCCGCCGCATTGCAACTGTTGCATCACGAATGCTGCTGTGTGCGGCTGTCGCCCTGGTTGCGACGGCGCGGACTGCGTTCGCAATCGACAGGATCGAGATCGAGAAGGCCGCGAAAACGGGCAATCCCACCTTGGTCATTGAGGGATTCGAAGGCAGTGAGGAAGCGCGGAGCGTGCTCTCTGACAGCCTGTACTATTCGGATTGGTTTGATGTTGTCGTCGATAGGAATGCGGATTACCGCCTCTCCTTTGTGTGTCGCGAGTCAGCGTCCTCACGAATGGTTCGGGTCCAGGTATCTGATCGCGACAGCAACCCGGTGACCGGCTTTGAACAAAAGACCGACCGATCCGCCGCGCTTACGACATTGATTCACAGCAGTGTTGACGAAATCATCCGGCGTGTCTTCCGCAATCCCGGATTCTGTCGGTCCAAATTGGCTTATGTAAAGAATCTCGACGGGATAAAACAAGTCTGGACGGCGCAGTTCGACGGTGGTGATCCCGAACAACTGACATTTAATAATGATCTCTCCGTTGAGCCGGACTGGAACGCAAACGGCACATTTCTCGTTTACACGCTTTACGACACATTTTCCACCGATATCATCGTGCTGGATCTGGTGAATCGGCGCCATCGACGGCTCACGCGTTTTCCCGGACTGAGCAGTGGCGCGGCGATATCAAACAACAATGCACGAACGGCAATGACGCTGAGCAAAGGCAAAAACGTCGACTTGTACACGATGGATATGACAACCGGCCAGCTTGCGCGTCTCACACAGACTGCCGGAGCGGAGTCTTCGCCCTGTTGGTCTCCGGACGACGCGACCATATGTTACGTGTCCGACGACATCGGCAACAGGCCTATGATCTACCTGATGCCGGCGTCCGGCGGGGCGTCCCGGCGGTTGTTGCGTGTGCCGGTTGAATCGGTGTCGCCGGACTGGTCGCCGGTTTCGAATCGCATCTGTTTCTCAATGCCGGTAGGCGGTATCTACGCGGTCGCATATATTGACATGAACTCGAGTGATCGGGAACCCGAGATCCTCACATCCGGCAGCGGTGACTGGGAGTCGCCGTCCTGGGCCGCAGACGGCCGGCATATCGTGTGTTCACGGACGTTTCAGGGGCAGCAGGTGCTGTATTTGGTAGATTCGCTATACGGCAAGGCGATTCCCTTGAAGAATTACCAGGGGCGCGACAGCACGCCCAGCTACTCGAATTGACCTTTTCGCAATCCGATATGCGTTGCAGGTCCAGACGAACCGGAAAGGAGGTCCAAAATGGCATCAATTGAAGAGTTGACATTTGAAACCGAAGAAAAAATGATGGACGCTGTCACCGCGCTCGATCGCGATTTCGCCGGTTTCCGCACCGGCAAAGCATCGCCTGCGCTGGTCGAAAACCTGATGGTGGATTATTACGGAGCGATGACGCGGCTGCGCGACATGGCCGGCATCTCGACCCCCGAGCCGCGCATGTTGGTTGTCCAACCGTGGGACCAGAATGCGCTGGCGAATATTGAGAAGGCGATTCACTCGGCTGCCATTGGCATCACGCCGCAGAACGACGGCCGTGTGATACGGTTGCCTGTCCCGGAACTCAGCGAGGAACGCCGTCGCGACCTCATCAAGGAGGTAAAAAAACGTTCGGAACAGGCCAAGGTCGAGATTCGCAATCATCGCCGCGACGCCAACGACGAGGCGCGCAAGGCGCAAAAAAACTCGGAGATCACCGAAGACGATCTTGCCGGAATGCTCGACGAGATTCAGAACCTAACCAACCAGTATACCGATCAGGTCACGGAAAAAACCGAGGTCAAAGAGACAGAGTTGTTGACCGTCTGATTCTCTTGTGTGTGAGTAGGCAGACCGGGGACGGATGGAGAACCACGAATGAACGCCAATGGACGCGAATAGGAGAGGCGGTCAGACGCTGTCATGTAGAAAAAGTGGACCGCGGCTACATTGATCAGGGACACGCTTGATTCGGTGTATATCGGTAATGAGGGCCAAGGCAATGCTATAAACGCAAGGCCCCATTCGCCGAAGCTGTACTGGGCGGTCGTAGCACTGTCGTTGAATTAAGCCCCTCGTTGGAGTTCACAGCTTTAGATGTGGCATTTCCAGCGCCTGGCCGGCTCAACGCACACATCTGAAGCTGTGAACTTCAACGAAGGGCGCAGATTCCTGTCTTTGGGAAGAAGCCGTAACGCAACGACATTGGAGGGTCGCAGTCCTCTGCGACCGTACACCGCCAACCAATCCAGTTGCGCAGATCCCGCGCTGCGGTCTATGCTACAGGGGTGCATTCAGGCACGACGTTGCCTGCCCAACCCTGTTCGAAACCCTTTTCGAACAGGTAGCTACTCGATGTCGAGAAACACAGCTTTATCCGCGCCGGAGGATACCTTGATCTCATCGAGGACGTTGCGATCTACGGTGTCGCTGACTTTCAGCACGGCGATAGAGTTACCGCTTCCGGGATCGTACGGGCACCGGATATCGATGATATTGATCCCGTATTTCGCAACCACCGTGGTAATTTTTGCCAGCATGCCCGGCTGGTCCTTGTATACTACCAGCACGCTCTTGCCGCTCGGCTCGAAGTAGAGTTTGTCGAAGTCGTCGATCCGGGACACCATCGGATTGCCTTCCGCGACTGTGCCGCGGACACTCACTTTGGTGATGGTATTGCCGCTGCCTTCGAACAAATCAACGGTCATCGACCGGCCGCTGTACTTGGACTCGTCGCTCGGGCGGTTTACCAGTTTAATCCCCTTTTCGGCAAGATATTCGGACGCGTCCTGGAAATCGAACATCGGGTCGAAATCGGAGGAGATACCCGATACCACGGGGGCAATGAGCCAGTTGGCGTAGTCCCCGAGCCCGCCGTAAAGGCTGATCTCGATACGATCCGGCTGTACATCACACCCAAGGTAGCATCGTGCTACTTTTGAGAGATAGAATGCCAGCGCCTGGTGCTCCTCGTCGAGCCCTTCAGGCACGGACTTATTGACCACGTATGTCATGATGCCGCGATTGACGTAAGCGATCAGCTGCTCGGCGGCGCGCCGCGCTGCGGTGAGGTTGGCCTCTCGCGTATTCGCGCCGACGTGCGGCAGCATGACGTCGGCGATGTCGGCCACACTTTTCTTGCCCGGCGCGTCGTTCGGATATACGTCGTTGCAATACAACAATTCTTTTTTCGTCCTTGCGGTTCGCAGGTCGCCTTCGTTGATGATGCCGGCGCGGGCGCAGTTTACCAGCATCGCGCCGGGTTTCATGCGGTCGAAATACGATTTATTGATCAACCCTTTTGTTTCCTTCACTTCCGGGATGTGGAGGCTTACGATATCGGCGGTCTCGAACAGTTTTTCCAACGGCATCAGCTCGACGCCCAGATCTGAGGCCTTCGACGCAGAGATGACCGGATCGTAACCGATGATCCGGCATTCGAATCCGGTAAGGCGTTTTACCAGCAACTGGCCGATATTGCCGAGTCCCACGATCGCGACTGTCTTCCCGGTCAACTCGCGACCCAGATAGTCCTTCTTGTTCCACAAGCCCTGGCGGGTGGTCGTGTCGCCGGCCACGACAAAACGGTAACACGCCAAAATTAAGGCGATTACTTCTTCTGCGACGGCGTTGGCGTTGGCACCCGGGGTATTCATCACATCGATGCCCTTGCGCCGCGCGTGTTTGGTGTCGATGGTGTTATAGCCGGCGCCGGCCCGAATGATAACTTTCAGGTTTGGCAGGCTGTCGATAACGTCGGCCGTTACCGCCTCGCTGCGGACAATCAGAGCCGATGTATCGGGATTGGCTTTGATCAGATCAGCAAGCGGCGTGTCGGTGTCCTGAACAACGGTAAAACCGCTGTCCCGCAGGATATCACCGGCTGTCGCATTCAATTTTGTGGGGATTAATACATTTCGCATGTGGATTGTTCCATTTCGTTTGGTATGATTCCGGTTGTCGTGCCCGGTATTGGAATCCGGGCAATTACCAAGCCCATACCATCGACCGGCCCGCAGAAATTTCAAACGATAGAACATTACATTCGACTGCTGGTGATAAGCCGGTCGTATTCCGTTTACTTCGCGTTGTATCTTGTCATTCCGATCGGCTTGCAATTTAGTCTTCGTCAAGTGCTTCCAGATCGACAAAATCCTTACGCCGACCGGCGGTGCGCTTGCTCCAAGTGAATGCGTTGCGTCCAAGATACAGGGTCGAATCGTCGCCATAAAGGCCCTCGCACCTCCCAGTACTGATTTTCTCCCATGTCAACGTTGTGAGCGTTGCGAAACGCGAGCAGTTCTTTGAATGAAAGCTTTTCTCCAAGACTTGTAGGTGCGATGCTCGTCCTTTACATGGGGCATTTCCTGCGCCTTGCAGGCACGACGAACATCGTCCCGCATACAGTCTATCAAAGCTCGGTAATGCTGTTTGTTTGAACGCCCTGTATCTTCCGTGCTGTGGCGACCGCAGCTTATCGCGGATGCACTACAAAAAATTTGCATGCACTTACTATCGGAAAATGTAGCATAAGCAGCAATCCATAACGCGATTTCGAACTCGATGTTCTACACTCAAACCAACGCGAGCACTTCATCCTCGTCGTCGTCCTCGAATCGACTCGATTCGAGTGAAGATCGATATCGACGACGAGGACGACAATCCATCCCAATTTTCTGCCACCAAAATCGGTCACGAAATGCGGACGACGAACTTGTCTGCGCCGGTGAGGTCTTGCGATTACTGAAAACGACTTGCCCAGCGAACGATCTGTTTGAGTACCGTCCCGCAAATTTCAGTCAGATCGCAATCCGCGCACCTCGCGTTATATTTTGCATTCCGCTGGCGGCGACGCACAGCCGACCGCTGAATACCGGCAATTGTCCGCCTTTTTGTATCACAGCACGTTTAAGCATCGCGATATTCGAATCCGAATCACAAGCTGCACACCGCTGGCTGGAGCCTGGTAGAGCCCATGGATCTTTCTGTAATCATACCCGTTTATAATGAAGCAGAGAATATTGCGGAACTCCACCGAGAGGTCGCAGCGGTATGTGAGGCTGCGGGGTATGACTTCGAGATCGTCATTGTGGATGATGGCTCAACCGACGGTACAGCTGCTGCTGCGGCCACGCTGCAGCCACTGCATCTCATCACCTTCCGCCGCAACTTCGGACAGACGGCTGCGATCGATGCGGGCATCCGGCATGCGTCGAACACTTATATTGTCACGATGGACGGCGATCTTCAAAATGACCCCACCGACATTCCGCGGTTGTTGGACTATCTGGTTACCCATGATGTCGACGTAGTTTCCGGCTGGCGACGGGACCGCAAAGACGGGTTTGCAAAGCACGTCGTCTCGCGCGGCGCCAATCTCCTGCGCAAGATTCTTATCAACGACGGTATTCACGACAGCGGCTGCACGCTCAAGGCCTATCGCCGTGAATGCTTTGAGAATCTGAGACTTTACGGTGAGATGCATCGGTTTATCCCGGCGCTCCTCAAGATCAAAGGATTTCGGATCGGCGAGATCGTCGTGAACCATCGGCCGCGCGTAGCCGGGACTACGAAATACACCTGGAGTCGCACGGTAAAGGGGTTTATCGATATGATCACCGTCTGGTTCTGGAACAAGTATTCCGCTCGGCCGCTTCATCTGCTGGGCGGGATGGGGCTGGCGCTGACCGGGTTGGGCGTGTGTTCGGGCGTCGTTACCATTTATAATTTTACGCAGGGGCAGGGGATGTCGGAGACAGCCTGGCCGATCCTTACCATGTTTCTCTTTCTGAGCGGCCTTCAGCTCTTTGTCTCTGGTCTCATTATCGATATCCTGTTGAAAAGCCATTTCGAACAAACCGGGGACTGCTCGTACACCATTAAGGGGATTGTAAGCAATCATGGCGCGGAAAAGGAAAGCCAGAAAACCGCGTCGGCCTGAGTCGCTTCCGGTACTGTCCTCATCCACCGGCGTCGAATCTGGAGACACCCAGACCCGCAGCGTCGGCGTGGCAGGGGCGGATGCGGCAACATCAGATGTCGATCAGACGCGTCCCGAACCGGCAGTGGTTCAAGCGCGATTTCCACGGCTGTCGCGGATTCGGCCGGCGCGGATGTTTCTGCTCTGGCTCGAGGTGGATGGCTATTTGCACGCCGCGGCGCTGCTTGCTGTGGCGTTGATGTTTCTTGGCTTTGGGCTTCACCACCTCGGCCAGTTTTTTACGGTCGATGAGACCTTCTGGCTGTACGACCGGGTTCCGAAGGTCTATGCGGCTCTTGCGGCGGGCGACTGGGGCCAGACTTATGTCAACGACAAGATCGGTCTGTTGCCGTCGCTGCTCGCGGGTCTTGCCAATCTGCGTCTCGATCATCGTGATTTTCCGCCTGCGATATTCGAGCACTATCTGTTCTGGTGGCGGTTGCCGGTTCTCCTGTTCAACTTTCTGACGCTCTTTCCGATTTACTTTTTCACGCGCCGCCTTTTCGATCGGCACACGGCGTTGCTCACGACCGCGCTCATCGCCCTCAACCCGGTACTTATCGGTATGAGCCAGATCGTCAACCCGGATGCCACACTGTGGCCGTTGGCGTACCTCACCTTCGTGTCCTTTCTGCTCTACACAAAGACCGGCAGCATGCGATATATCGTCTGCAGCGGTCTCTTTTTGGCGCTAAGTCTGCTATCAAAGTACGTAACACCAGTATTTTACCTCTATTTTCCCGTGGTGCTCTATGCGGACTACCTCTTCCGTAATCGGGACCGGCGCGGGGTCTTGTGCGGTTTCCTCGCTCTTGTCGGGCTTACGCTGATTTCGATCGCGGTATTTACCGCAACGATGCCCGCGACATGGGTTCGACACGAGCTTATCCTCAAGGGAACGGTGTATGTCAGCCAGCTGCGCAAGGCGTGGCCTCCGTTTCTGGTGATGCTCGGTGTGATCTTGTTCGAACTGTTCATCCTCAAGGGGCGCGTGTCCGAGTATCTGAGGACAAGGTTACATATACAGGCGATGTCGATTCTGCTGCTAAATGGCGTGATCGTGGGACTATTCGTTTACTTCGCCGTGAATATCGTATTTTTCTACGACACGTTTGATCTTTCCGATATCTTCGTCAGGAAGCGCAGGGGTGAATTTAGTTTAGCGTTTCTCAAAGGCCTGCTGGGGTTTTTCCAGATTTCGTCGATTTCCAATCTCATTGGCATGGTGCTCTTCGTCGCCGCTACAAGTATCGCCGTAAAAAGGCGAAGCATCGAGCCGGACTACGGCATCATCTTCTATTGCATGATGTTCATCCTCGTTTACATTGCGGGTTCGGCGTTTGGCGGTATCGTGGCGAGCCGCAGGTATTCGATTATTCTGTATCCGATCAGCGCCCTGATCACAGGGTTCTTCGCGACACGATTGCTCCGGCCGGTGCGCGTGCCGGTGGCGATTGGTTTCTTGGTACTACTGTCGGTAGCGGAAACGGCGTATTTCCGGCCGTTTTACTTCTACTATACCAATCCTCTGAATTTCCGACACGCCGGCAACAGCAACTGGGGGTTCGGCGGGTACGAGCTGGCACAGATGGCGAATCGACTGCCGAACGCCGAAAACCTGAAGGTCATTTCGGACTATCCCGGATTCAATCGATTTTTCGTCGGCAAGAGTTATTGGCTCGACCAGAAAGCGACGCCGCGGCTGCTGCGTTATTTTGACTACGTGTACCTCAGTGCCAGTGGCGAGGCACGGGTGCTGAAAACACTGCGTAGACGTGACCCCGAACGCATCGTGATGACGGATGCGCTGAGGGCGTACTACAATCGACCGGGTGAATTTTCGCTGACGGTCGGGCGGAATCCGAATAATTATGTGAAGCTGGTGAAGGTGAGAAAATAATCATATGGCAAAGCGGCGAAAACCCGCGCGTCGACCAGACACGCCCCTACCACGTCCATCGGATGCCGAGGTCACCCCGGCAAAGAGGCGGGCGCACCCGCTCCGCAGTAATGCGTCAGCGTCCGTCAGTGTGCTGGAACATGTTTTTGCGGTCGCTTTTGGCTTGAGCCTTGTGCTCGCCATGATTGCGAAGGTTGCGGGAACACCCGGTGGCGGGTTGGAGAAGGTAACCCTGCTGGTCACGCTGGTCGCGGCCGTTGCCGGTGTCGCGTTTGTATTTCGGAATCGTGAGCGCTGCCGCGCCGTGGCAGCGCCTGTGATTTCCGAATGTTGTCCCGATGCCGACGCCGCTGTCGACAACGTAGCCGCGCCGGCGACAGAAGTGAACGGAACGACCGCAAATAAGGCCGCAGGCAGCGGAGTGGGACGGCGTCAATGGTTCGCATTGTTGTGTCTTCTCGTTGTTTCGACGATGGTGTATGGTTACCGCCTGGGCCATTTCGATTTTTATATGGATGAATTTCAGGTTGTGCACGCCTCGGTCGGCTATCATCATACCGGAAAATTCTATAAGTGGAGTTTCGCCGACGACAAGCTTACAGACACCGAGTATGACCGCGCTTGGCCGCACACGCGGATCATCGCCCAGTCCTACAAACTGTTTGGCATCTCGGAGTGGTCGTCGCGGCTGCCGTCGGTGGTGTTTGGGATTCTTCTCATTGCGGGCGGTTTCGCGGTTGGGTATCGCGTTTCCGGCAGCGCGAATGTTGCCTTGTTGATTGCGGCATCGCTGTTGTTCTATCCCGATTTCATTGAGTTATTTCGCTGGACGCGTATGTATGCGTTCCTGATGCCGGTGTTCCTGCTTCTGTCGTACGTTGTCTTTCGTCTCTTGTCTGATCCCTACGAAATTCGGAAAGAATCAATTCCCGGCGTGGCATGGTACAACCGAAATATCAACTACAACCCCTGGTATGTCCTGATCGTCTTGCCACTTCTCAAGTTTGCACGGGAGATCCACGTCAACGCACTTGCCATCGCGCCTGTCGGCGTGCTTTACCTTATGTACCTGAGCGTAACGGGGCGGGCGCGGCGGCATATTATTGCGGTTTCAATCGCGGTCATTGGCCCTGTTGTCGTCTTCATTCTGAAACCGAAGGTGTTTCATGAGATTACCAAGCGGGTTTCGTTCTTCGAAGTGCACAATCCCGAATATCTCGGGTTTCTGCTTTCTTATCCATTCTCCACAGCAATCGGTATAACGATTCTGCTGATCGGCGGCGCGATGATAATCGTCGCGCGCAATCGTGCACTCCGGGACCGCCTGGTGTTTGCCTGTATTCTCGTGGGTTTCATATTGTTATTCTTCGGAAAACTGACGCATGTCGCATCCCCTCGTTTTCGCTATACCACGCATGTCACCGTGATCGCAATCGTTGCCATTGTCGGTGTGTATTGTCTGATCCTCCGATTGTTCTCCCAACGTTCGGTGAGGATCGCATTTGTCTGCCTTCTGCTCGGAAACCTTGGCGTTGCGTATTGCAGCGGCATCAAGTCGCTGTACGTTCGCCATCCCCGATACGGTTCACCGTCGGTGGCATATAAGACCCTTGCGGAGCGGTATGATCCGCAGTCCGATGTTGTCATCACCGGCCCTTATTTTCGGAGCTACTACTACCCGAATGCAGACAAGCCGATCGTCAAGCAGTACCCCCTGACAAACCAGGACGACCTGTTTACGCTTGTGCGCTATTTCAAGTCGGGTTGGATCGTGTGGGAGACGGGGTACAGCTATCTGCGGCCGATCGAGTTATTGCGCTATATCCACAAGCATTTCGAGAAGCTCCATGGTACCGGCGTCGACGACACGAGAATCGAGATGTATTACTTTACTATCGACATGTTGCCGGAGCGCGACCGCAGGCCGTGAACCGGCAACGATCAACCGCGTCGGGTTGCCGGCGACAGCATTAGGTCCATCAACCATGAGCCGGAAGCGAAGCGAATGTGACCCGACCCGGCTGTGTCTGACTGGAGGATGGTTCAGCAGCCGCAACGTCGGTGACAATGCGATTCTATGCGGCCTCTGCGATGCGTTGAGTCAGAGATCGGCCGTAGCACTTACCGTCTTCACCGCAGTGCCCGAGAACGTTCGCGACCATCACGGCCTACCAGCTATCGCGCCAAAATACGCACCGTTTTCCGCACTTGCGAAGATTCGTGGGTGCCATGGGTTGCTGTATACCGGAGGCACACCGTTCTACGACGATCCTGTGCACATGCTGTATTTCGCCATGCTTGCAACGGCGGCGCGAGCGTTTCGTGTGCCGGTCGTTGTGAGCGGAATTAGCCTGCGGACGCTGTCGAGGCCGCTTTGTCGGGCGATGACCCGTTATATTTGCCGATCCGCACGATATGTCGGTGCACGCGAGCACCGATCGCAAGCGTCACTGCGCGATTTGTTGTCCGCTGAAGTCGACATCCGGCTGTTACCCGACCCCGCGACGCAAATGCAGGCCATTTCAGCGTCTGCCGCAGAGGCCGAGCTAGCTGGGTATGGCGCAGGCGATGGCTTGCGCATCGGCATATGCCTGCGGGATCTGGCGACCTCGACGTCGTTTCAAAAATCGCATTACAGCAGCCGTTTCACACCGGCTCATATCCATCATCTTACCGAGTCGCTGGTGCGATTGTGCCGTGTCGTCATCAAAAAACACCACGGCAAGATCGTGTTTTTTCCGATGAATACCATCTCGCCGGACGACGATCGCGTTCCTGCGAGAGCGGTTGTGGATCGACTGGGTTCAGCCGGCGCCCACTGCCACGTTGTCGACCGCCAGTATGGTCCACGGGAAATGAAAGGCATGCTCGCGAGGATGACAGCAGTTGTCGGTGTTCGATTCCACTCGCTCGTACTTGCTGCATCGGCAGGGGTGCCGACGTACGCGCTGGGATACGCGCCCAAAAACCACGCGATTATGAAGTACTTCGGGCGAAGCGAATATTGCCAGGCGATTACCAAACTCAAAGGCGACAGATTAATCGATGGTATTGACCGGACCCTGCGCAATCTGGAATCCGAGCAGCGCTCGGTGGCATTGCGGAACGACGAGATCGATCGCGCGTTCGATAACGAGATTCGATTGGTAAAGAAGGTAATCGGCACCGATAACAAGGAAGTTAGGCAGTGGCATGACGGGATTCTTATGAAGAAGTGATATTTTTACAGCAACCGAACATTCCGAAATGTATGACTGATTTGATCCGTATCAAGAGCATGGCCTTTCCTGACAAATATACCGTACGATTCGTCCTGACGGTCGACGGTGCGCTGCGACGTATTGTCAAGGATGATTTCTATGCGGCCTACAGTGTCCCGATTCAAACGATTCCCCAGCAGATTCTGTACATACCGCTGCTATCTTCCCTGTTGCCGTTGACCTGGGTATTCGATGCGGAATTGCAGATCGATGTAATTGACGCCGTCTACCACGACGCGATCACGAAGGTTAAGAAAGCGATGGCCGACATGTATCCCGGACTGTCGTTCGGAGGTCAGTTGACGGTCGGCAGCATCGCTGCTACAGAGACAAAATCCGTCGCATCCAGAAAAATGTCCCTTTTCAGCGGCGGTGCGGATTCGATTGCGACCGCGGTTCGGCATTCGGAAGCGGACTTGTCTTTGGTCACCATCTGGGGAGTGGACATCGGTACGAAGGACAAAAAGGCGTGGGATGCGACCCGCCGCCGGGTCCAAAATTACGCAGATACACATGGGTTGTCCGCGGACTACGTCACGTGCAATTTTCGAGAGTTCATTGATGTGCGGCATTTAGACAACCGCTTTCGTGCATCTATAGGGCACTGGTATCGTTTTATTTGCGGCCCTGCGCTCTTGGGCGTAACCGCACCGTTGACGTACCTGAATTCTGCTTCTACGGTTTTCATCCCGGCAACGCATTTTCGTGGATTTGACTATCCCTGGGGGAGCAGTCCGCGTATTGATAATCATGTGAGGTGGTCCGGCGTTCGGGCGGTTCACGACGGATATGACCTCACTCGCACGGAAAAATTGGCGGTGATCGATCAGGCGTGGCCCGATCAGCCATTGCTGGTATGCGTCGTCGGTACGGGGTTTTCCGGTCGAAACTGCGGCCGCTGTGAGAAATGTTCGCGGACGATCGCCGGGTTGGCAGTGACTGGTATTGATCCGCGGCGACATGATCTCCCGGTTGATGCTACGACCTTCGACGGCATTCGTCACGCCTTCGAGCATGACGTTTTCGCTGTGTCAGAAAGCACCGTATGCTTTTGGCGCGACATTCAGGACCGCATCGCCGATCGGCCGACGATCGATCTCACTGGTAGTGATGCTTTCTTCGACTGGCTGTCTACTGTTGACCTGAACGCGATGCAAGCCCGTTCCAAGCCTCGGCACACAGGTGTCCGTCGGCTGTTGGGCACGTTGGCGTGCATGCTGCCGCGGCCGTTGCGTATGTTGGCGAAACGCAGCTATTACGCCGTTTTCAGAGATTATTGACAAGGTACGCGTCACATGATGAGCTTCCGTTACCGCAGTACACCGTCGTGGCCGCCGCTGGCCTGGTGCGCGCGCTGTGGTGATGCCTCCGGCGGCATCGACGTTTTTCATGGCGCGAATGTCGAGACCAGTACGGACTGGTTTTGTGAGGCGGTATGGGATCAGCCGTACGAAAACGGCGACTTCGATCTGACCGATATCGTTTTTGGCTCTGGTGGAAGAATTCGTGACGGTCACATTCGGTTTGTGACATCGGGATCGACCGTTGACCGATTACATTCGCTGACGACCGGAACGGTTACGACGATTTCGAATTCGTTGCCGTGTATATTGGCCGTTAGCGGCGCCCGCCTTCCACTCGAATATTCGGGATACTTCGATGATTTCGAGTCCATTCAATACGGTCTTCGGAGGTACATGCCGTTTGTGCACACGTCGATGGGGCCCGTCCGATTGACGTATTTTCATAACCTGCTGCTTACGAGCAATGGCGTGGAGGTCGATGAAAAGCGCCGAATCGTTCGTGATTTCAGCTCATTTTCACGGTATCGCGAATGTATCGACAACGCGATCGGATCGATCGCCGCAAATATGGCGTCCACGTCGCGTTCTCGCACCTACAGCATGCTTGGGACGATCTCGACCGGATACGACTCACCCACGGTGGCAACGCTCTGTGTTGCCCATGGTCTCAGCGAAGCCGTCACGTTTGACCGATCGAAGCACGATGAATCCGATAGCGGAAGCGAAATCGCCCGACACCTGGGTGTTCGGCTGCATGAGATTCCGCGCCGCACATGGCAAGAGGACACGTTTGTCGACGTGCCGTTTATTGTGGGTAACGCACGCGGTCAGGATGTTTTCTTCGCCGGTGCACATGAGCACCTGTCCGATCGCGTACTCATGACGGGTTTTCATGGCGACAAAGTGTGGGATCTGCATACAACCCGGTTGAGCGACGACATTGTCCGCGGTGATCCATCGGGATTGTCGCTGTGCGAATACCGACTGCACGCCGGGTTCATACATTGTCCCGTGCCGTTCATAGGCGTGCGTCAGATTCGTGATATCAATCGAATCTCGCGACTTCCGGAAATGGCTGAATGGTCCGTTCCCGGTGATTACAACCGGCCGATCTGTCGACGAATCGTCGAATCCGCGGGGATTGGCCGGGGCCTGTTCGGCACGACGAAAAAAGCCGGCGCCGTTCAGTTCTTCAAGCGCAGTATTGCGTTAGCTCCGGCGACTTCCGATGCCTTCGGGCTGTGGCTCACTGAACATCGGCGAGACCTTCGAATCAATCGTTGTCTGCCCTTTTCGTTCGCCGACAATAGGTGTTTTAACGCCTTGCAGATAGGCGCGGCGGCATCCGGTTGTTGGTTGGCGCGCCGATCGTTGAATCTGAAGCCTTACCAATGGTTCACGCGCAAGCTCGAAGGCTTCGGGAACAAGGACTACCGATTTCGCCAGATCTATCCATGGGCAGTGGAGATGGCGACGCGTCGCTACCCAACCGACACACTTGACGACGGCGGATAGACGCGGGCGATCGATCCTCGGACCGCCTCATTGGCCACCCTTAGCGGTTTTGCGCGAGATTTATTCGGCCGTTGAGAAATATCGTTACACCCCAAAACCAATGTCGCTTGCAGCTACATGTCAAGAGTCTGTTCGCCAAACCGTTGGTGGAAGCGGCAGCGTGTAGCCACGTCTCTGTGAGACGTGCCGTTCTGACATTTCTTTGCGTTGTGTGGCACGGCTCACAGAGCCGTGGCTACATCCGTAGCGAAATGGATCTCGCGCAGAGACGCAAAGCCGCAAAGAAAGGAAAAAGGCATAATCACCCAGCAAACAATAACCAGAGTTCGACAGAGCTGTAACGTTGAACGTCCATTTTATCAACACGCCGCGTCCAGGGTGTAGGCGAGCGCTTTACAGTTCGCGCGAATTCTGCGGTTTACCCGCCCGAGTAAGTGTAAAGCGGTCGCCGACACCCCTGCTAAACAACGCAAGAATGATGGCATTCAACCTTTCACACGTTTGAGCCTACGCTATCGAGTTATGTTCACTGACCGGAAAGCCAGTGAGCGACACGCTGCAGACGTGACACAATACGTCACGGCCTGCTCGCCCCGTGCCAACTCATTTCCGACGTCATGACGGTCTCAAAATGAGGACATGTGCTCAGATTCATGCAATGCTCCGTCGAATTCGGCGCGCAGAATTCGACGCTGAAAATATCTAACCATCTTATATAAAATAGAATACATATGTCAGGCAAGAACATGGCCAGCGTATTGCTATTCCACTGTGATTGCTCAATGAATAACACACTTTCATCAGATAAAGGAATACACGCCATGGATACTGCCACTCAGACAACAACCGTAGAACAGTCATTCCACACCAATATCGATTTCGCTCTCAATGCTGCGATTGCCATCGTCGGCGTTCTCGGACTCATACGTCTGTTTCCGGTCTAACGCTTAACCGCGGCCACAACGCGAACACGCACCCCCCACAATGCCAGGCCATATCAGACTGGCATAACATCTTCCCCCCCCATAACTGGCCCGTTTCCCGCAAGGGAGGCGGGCCAGTTTTATTTTCGGTTTTTCGTGCATTCCCTTTCTTGTAACGTTCACCCACCAACGTTCAGGCGTAATCCGGCTGCCACCCGACGAATGCCGAAAGGTATGCGGTGTCACGCGTTTAGGAATTCCAAGCATTCGAACGGCGTTCTTTATGGCTGCCGTCACATGTTCGGGGTAGGCATGATACCGACGAAACGCATCGCTGTCTCGCACTCTCGTCAGCGTCGCTGCAGGAAAAAACCATTGCCACGCCGGCTCACGGGATGCGGCAGTATATTTTTTCTCACCGACAATACCACCGGGATATATCGCTGCCTCTTTGCTCGCACAACCCCTTCGATCTTACCATACTCCCGACCCAGAACATGCCGGAAGAAAAACAGAAGCGCGTTGAATGCCTGGTTCTGTGTGGACGCGGCCACACGCTTTTTCGTAGCCAGATGAGTAAGAAACGACTTTACGTCCTCAGCAATCAGAGAAGCCGGGGTCTTGCTTCGCGTGAATGATTGAAACGTCGCCACCCACCCTCTGTACGCTGTCAACGTTTTCGGCGAATCGTTTCTAATCTGAATAGCCGCAGCCAATTCTGCATACTCCTTTTCCCAGGAATTCAGGAAATGGATCAGCATGGACGTGGATGAAAGAAATTTCGGTTACCGCGACGGCGCCATCTGTGAGGATATCATATTTATTTTGACAAATAGTGTCCGAAACCCATGTTGCGAGTCCGGCGATCTACGCCTACAGTCCTACTTGGCGGCAAATCCTGCCTGTATGTGATAAATCGTGCAGTGCGGGAGGAGGGCGCCGTGAAGCGCAAATCTGTTAGGATAATCACGTGTTCTGGCGACTCGCTTCGCTCGCGCCAGAACAATGCGAATGCTACTGACTCCGCTTCGCTCCGCAGTAGATTCGCATTGTTCCACCGGACTGCGCTTCGCTTGCCCGGTGCAATCGCGGCGCTCACTGCGTTCGCTGCTTGTCCCTCCGCGCGAATCGCGCCTTGGAACAAGCCGCTTCACCTGACAGCACTGTCGTCACGCCTGCGGCCTGCCGCCAGTACCGCAGGTGAGCGCCGCGATTAGCCACGTATTTTTCTTAAGAATTAGAGCAGTAGGTATTTATGCCAACATGTCCAGATTGCGGAGGAATAGGTATCGGAGGAAGTAATGCTCCATATCAAGGTGGAAACGAGGGCGCCGGTGGTGATTATAGTGGTATGAATGTTTGCCAAACCTGCCATGGTTCAGGCGAAGTTTCATCCGATTCAAAAAATGTTTCTGATAATGAATCCGAATAGATCCGATATTTAAAACATACAAATAGATGAGACGCTTTAAATGAAAATTGGCTAACCAGGCAATTTCACTCAGACGCCTCGCTATCGCTCGGCTCTGGTGAATTGCGGCGTTCGCAGACCGCTTTCGCGGCGTTCGCAGACCGCTTTCGCGGCCTGCGCTAACGCGTCAGAGTTGAGCTGCGCTCCCCCGGCTTGATAGCTGACGCGTTCGGTTTAGAGAATGGAACCCGACAAAGATACGTTTAAATTTAGTATTGATGAACTTTGCAGCCGAATAGCAGTACTGACCGGTTGTATCATGGACTTCTGGGCTGATGGCGGATGGGCGCGCGACAACACTGCTAGGTTGCTTAGCAGTTCTCAGCTAGAATGGCAATCATCCTTGGCCAACAGCCTTGTCCGCTGGATTGACGCGGAGAGTGACGGAGATCTTATACTTGCGTGGGCAAATCTTGGAGCGTTGGTTGAGGGACAGCTCAAACTGTTTCTATGCGTTTACTACGATGACTATCAGGCCGATGTGAATGCCATTCAGAAGAAAGGGCAATTGGTAGACCCGGATCGATGCACGCTTGAGCAAATTCGGCACTTTTTTGTTAAGCGCATTTGGAATGCTGAAAGAAACTGGAATCCCTATGTTCAGATGGTGCAGAGTAGACGTAACACAATCCATGCCTATCAGCCTCGAGAACTTGGAACTTTTTCGGATTGGAGGGACGCGCTTGCTCTGCACCTGACCTTCGTGAGAGATACGGGAGGCGGGCTGCCGTATCCAGATGAGTACTTCAGCGGATTACGAGAAAAATGAAACCGAACAAAAAGATGGAGATCAATATCTTTTACTCGCTGCGCTCGTGTAAGATATGACTCATCTAATCGTTCGCCGTGAAAGAAAACGGGCATGTCACGATGAAACTACCCAATGCCGATCGAGCATTCGTAGATGTCAAAAAATTGCAGAATTATTGCCTCAATCCGATGCATCCACGAGGCAAGCATAAAGCCAGAGTGTTTGCATCCGCTTTAGGATTGACCGAAGATGACGCGATCGAATTGAAGGAAGAAATCGTCAAATCGATTACGGGAGCACCATGCGATATCTCTGAGTCGGATCGATATGGCCAACGATACGTGGTAGACTTTGTGTATCACAGAGGCGGGCTTCAGGCAAAGGTTCGTACTTCCTGGATTATCAAATCTAATGAAAATTTTCCGAGAATGGTTAGTTGTTATATATTATAGAAGGAGCAAGAAAAGGGTATGAATACAGAAATCAAAGAGCTTGATGTGGTAGCTCTGCTCCACGATATCCCTGAAAAATGTTTATTGACCGGACATGTGGGAACAGTGGTCGAGATATTGGCCAATGGTGTGTTTGAAGTAGAGTTCATTGATGACAATGGACGCACATATGCAACATCGGCGCTGAAGAAAGAAGAATTGCTTCTCCTCCACTACGAGTCCGTAGCTGCATAGACTACTGAAGCCAGCCAGGCAGTGGAGACCAACGTCCATTACGTCCGCGCGATTTTAGGTTTTCTGAATCGCCCTTAATTCGGATAATCCCAGTCGACGTTTTCTCGGATGGACGTGGCTCACTGCCACGATTCCACCGGACTGCGCTTCGCTTGCCCGGTGGAATCGTGGCGTTCACTGCGTTCGCGGCTGTCCCTCCGCGCGAATCGCGCCTCGGAACAAGCCGCTTCACCTGAGAGCACTGTCGTTATGTCCACGCTCCGCGGGACGTGCCGCCAGTACCGCAGGTGAGCGCCGCGATTCGGCAATGGAAAACGCCATGAGAATCGCAGAATTACTGTTGGACACAGCTGAAGCTGACCACGATCTACTTGCTAAAAATATTGGCCACGGAGACGATCCTTATACCTGCCGTGATTTGGACTTTATGCTCTATGCTGCTGACCAGAAAAAGGCAGAACTGGTTGGAGACTTTATCATCGACAACCGGTATGGTAGACCCTCCGTCCAGAATATTGAGCTGGATAACGGCAGTATAACATGGCGGCTCCTAGTTCAGATTTTTGCCCCGGCGAATGAGCACGTCGTCTGTTCATTGTCGGCTTTAATGGCCTGTTTGTCCCAAATCTATTCCCTTGAGTATGATGGTTGGGGATGCGAGATAAAAGAGGCCGAACAATTCGATTGATCGTAACGTCCAATAATGCCGCCCGAATTGAAGTGATTTTGGCTACCATCGATCTGATAATTGCATTCTCTGATTTTTCGGATTGGACGTAGATCATCGAGAACGTACGGCCAGATAATTCGGAAGCGAACTCACCCTTGAATTTTTGCCATTCTATAATTATAATATAATTATGAGCGATTTTGGTTTTACATGGGACAGGAGTAAAGCGGAATCCAATGTCAAGAAACATGGTATTTCTTTTGACGAAGCGAAATCTGTATTCTTCGATCGAAACGCCCGTTTCGATTTCGATCCGGAACATTCCGCGGATGAAGATCGTTTTATTCTCCTCGGTCTGAGCTATTCCCTTCGCCTTCTTGTCGTATGCCATTGCTATCGCGAATCCGAATCGGTGATTCGTATTATTTCAGCAAGGAAAGCAACCAAGCCAGAACAGAATCAATACGGGAATTTCATATCATGAGAGATCAATACGATTTTACCAACTCGCGCAAGAATCCGTATTTCAGCAGATTGAAGAAACAAGTCACCATTAGATTAGGAACGGATGTTGTCGACTATTTTAAGAGACTTGCTGAAGAGACCGGAATACCCTACCAGAGCTTGATCGATCTATATCTACGAGACTGCGCACATTCAAATCGGAAACTTGAACTCAATTGGCAGTTACCGGCAGAACAAGCCAGTTGAGCCCAACGTCCATTCCATCGCGCGATATATGCATATCCAGGATGCCATCAATCCGGTAATTGCAATCAGTGCCGTGTCGGATGGACGTGGCTCACTTCAACGTTGAAACTTACATCCCACGTCCATCTTGCTGGCAATACGAGAGATTTTTTGCTATGTTACAGCAGTGAGAGCATGAAGCGGTGGTTTCGATTCCTGACGGTGATTTGTTGGAAGGGAGCTTTCCAAAGACGATTATAAGTTGGAACTGGTTTTTACGAAACGGATCTCGCGCAGAGACGCAAAGCCGCAAAGAAAGGAAAAAGGCATAATTCCCCCAGCAAACGATACCCAGAGTTCGACAGAGCGCTGTAACGTTGAACGTCCAATTTATCAACACGCCGTGTCCAAGGTGTAGGCGACCGCTTTACAGTTCGCGCGAATTCTGAGGTCTACTCGTCGGAGTAACTGTAAAGTTGTCGCCGACACCCCTGCTTAACGATGCACGAATGATAGCATTCAACCTTACAGACGTTTGAGCCTACGCTATCGAGCTGTGGCCACCGGATCGCATTGCTCACAGCCACGCTGCAACATCCTGCCGATGCCGGACACATGCCTTGTTCGCATCTTTACCGGCCCGGTAGGGAACGTTGCCGGTTCGCGTCTACGATCGTTTCGGCCCGCCGTTCCCAGGTGAGCGTCTTGCTGAGTTCGCGGTTATTGCGGCGCATGGTGCGACGCAAGTCGGCATCGGCAAGAAGTGTATTGATTTTCGTTGCCAGGTCGGATGCATTTCCGGATTCGAAGAAGAGACAGTTGTCCGGCTCCGTCACGATTTCGCGAATGGCCGCCAGGTCGGTCGCTACGATCGGCAGACCGGCGGCAAGGTATTCGAAGAGCTTGAGCGGCGAGGTGTACTGACTGTCCGGCGTGCCGGCATCGTTCGGAAGTACGGCTATGGATGCATGTTGCAGGAGGTTACGGATTGCGTCACGATCCAGCACGCCGTGAATTCGGCATTTGTTCGATACACTGTGCTCACGTGCCAGTCTGACGATGTTGTCGTAATCTCGGCGCTGTCACCGGCGATGTCAAATGTCGCCACATCGACCAGCGACGCGGCCCGGACAAGGGTATCGACGCCCTTCCATTTAAGAAACGAACCGGTATAGGTGACGACCGGACCTGGGCTGTCACTGGAACGCTCTTCGGCGGGTGCGAATTCCCGGATATCCACCCCATTCGGCACGGTCACGACACTGGCGCCGCTCATCCCGAAATCACGGATAAGATCATGCTTTACGGCACCCGAGACGGCGATGATGAGGGACGGTATCGTCAGCGCCTTTTGTTCTTGCGCGAACGTCACTTTCTTCGAGGTTTTGTTGTACACGTTTCCGCCAACGGCAATGCCGTTGTGAGCTTTATCGGAATTCGGATGTTGTTGTGCTCACAGCCATCGGTGTAACGTTGGAATTGTTCCCGCAGCCGTTTTCGGCTGATCCACCCAGCGAAGTGCGTAACGTTGCAGTGAGCTGCCAGAGAGGCGATCGCACTGAAGGTTTGCTTGACATCGGCGGTGTTGTTCTCCAGGCGATTCAGGTACACGTAGGAAATATCAAGCTTGGTTTTGTCGCGTATACAGTAGCTTGCGGTATTCACAGATGTGAATCGCCAGTGCTGTATTGTGTCCGTAAATATCTCGGACATAGCATCTTGCACGTTCGCCGGCACGAAACACTTCGTCTTTGTCAATCAGAAATGATCGGATGGCGGCGGCGAAGTCGCCATCCGTAACATGGCGGCCAAAGCGACCGGCGAAATTGTCCGTGTTGACACCGCTGACAATGGCGCAACCGAATGCCGCGGCCTCGATGAACGTGAGAGGCAGTCCTTCTCGTGAGGCGGTGTTTACGAGGATCCACGTCCGTGACAGCACATCGTTGAACCGTTGCGGCTCCTTGAAGCGATTTATGTAGCCGGTCCATTCAATATTGGGCACATCGCTGAAGCGGGTTCGCAATTCACGTTCTCTGGCTGCCGATTCCGCCTTGCCCACGATCACGAAATGCAGGTTCGGTAGCTTCCTCGCAAGGTTCAGGAAAACCTCCGGGTGTTTTCTCCTATCCAGGCGGCCGATGAACGTCAACGTCGGGACCTGCGGCTTTTCGGGAATCGTATCGGGCAGGACAACTAGATTGGGCAAAAAACCGACGCGCGAGCGTGGTCTGCACATTTGCCGGACTTTCTCCTGCAGACAGTACGCGGGGGTGTAGACGCCCGTTGCATGGCGCACCGCAGAGCGAATAAGCGGACTGCCTTCCAGCAGCCAGTTCAGCGGGATCTTCAGCCGCCGGTCCCAGGTGGCGTCTCGCGACTCAATGAGCCAGTCGCGGGTGTCGCGTGGGTCCCGGCAGGTCACAACGTGGACGGCGTCGGGGCGGATGCGCTGCGCAAGCAACGTCAGAAACGTAGGATCCTGTGAGTGAAATAGTTGTGCGTCCGACTGCCGGATGAGTCTACTGGCTTCACGACAATCGAGTGGTCGAAACGACAGTATTTCAACGTCGCCGATACGTTCGCATGCGTTCTGACCGGAAAGTCGCGGCACAATCACCGATACGGTATGGCCGGACTGCGCAAGGGCCTCCGCGAGGGTTCTGGACATACTCGCAAACCCGCCGATCTTGCCCCAGCCGAAATACTGGCTTGTCAATATACATACCGAAAGCGGATCCTGCATTGACATTGCATTGTCTGTATCGGCCATGCGGTCGTGCCATCATCAGGTGTTGGATAGATCCAGATATTCCCGGGCGATTACGTCCCAACTGAACTGATCGAGTACCCGCGCCCGTGCGGCTTGGCCGAGTTGGTTGACCTTGTCCGGATCGTTCAGAAGCATCACCAGCGCATTATGCAACTGGTCGACGTCGCCCGGTGTTACCGTGATGCCGGTATCGCCTACCGTTTCGGGACAGCCCGAGACGTTTGTGGTGATGACGGCGAGACCTGCAAGCATGGCTTCAAGCAACGCGATACTGCTGTTTTCGCGCTCAGAGGGGAGGCAATATATAGCGGCTGATTCGTAGAGGCCAGTCAACTCGGGCGAGCCGTTGTCAAGCCAACCGTGGAATACTACGGTTGGTTTAATCGCTTTTGCGAGCCGCTCAAGTTCCGCGCGCATCGGACCGTCTCCAGCGATATGAATTTCATAGTCCGTCTCGATGCCGGCCAGCGCCGTCAGGACGTGTTGAAATCCTTTGCGCGGCAGCAGGCGACCGGTCATGAGAAGCCGTCGCTTTTTCTCGCCGATCGTGAAGCTGTCGGTCTGAATACCATTGGGGATGATGTCGACGGGATGTCTGTTCGTGATACTGCTACAGATGAGGGATTTGAGGAACGAGGACAAGGCGACGATGTTTTGTGCCCGGGAAACGATATATCGTAGCAGCGGTTTCGTGAAGTTATGCTCGAAATTAAATCGATCCGGGTTATAACCCGGTACATCGGAACCATGGCTGACGACGATGTAATTCAGTCTCCGGGCACGTCTCAGCACCGCCGCAACGATTCCGGTCGGTATGATAAAATGACAGTGCACGATATCAAAATGTTGACGCTTTGTGAGGCGCAGCGAAAAGGGGATCGCCATGAGTACGTACGACAGCATCTCCAGCGTTTCACAGGTTTCTTTCTTCTTTCTCAAGCATCGCACCCTGTGGATGGTCAACCTGCCGTCGTTTTCCAATTCCGCGAAGCCGCGGTATTGCATCGTGATAACGTCGACATGATGACCGAGTCGACAGAATTCGCGTGCCAGATCGCGCGCAACAACGCCGCCGCCGCCGCCCAGTGGCGGGTACTCATAACTCAGCATCAATATTCTCATGTCCAGTGACTGAGGTCCTTCTGCAGTAGCTGTTCCAATTGCCGTGTGTCATCGGTGAAGGCCTCGCGCAGGTATGTCCTTGCTGCCTCAGGCATGGGAGGACGCGTTATTTTCCTGGTATACGCCTTGAGTACCAGCTTGTTGAAGCCGGCTTTCTTGAGCATCACGATCACCTTGCTCAATCCGAGCGACACCAGGATTTCGATTGCGATCCGTACGCAGTGGCCCACGATCGGGAACGTGGAGCGCTTGGCGTAGTTCGTCTTTTGTGTCACGCCGGCAGGTACGAAGTCCGCATCTACGCCAAGAAATCGATACAGATCGGCGACGACCGTCCGCGGGTGGTTTCGGATATCCTCAAACATGACAGTCAGAAATTGTGATCGATCAAAGTGCTCGAAGTAGCGGACCAATGATCGGCAATAGAGCCCGTCTTGCACGTACTCCGGCTCTTCTCGGATTGCGGTGAAGAAGTCACGCTTTTCGAGGCGTAAGTAGTCGGCGTAGTGGGTGTAGCCCGAATAGGCGCGGTCAATCGGATTTCGCAGGCAAACAATCATCTTGACGTCGGGGAAAAAACGTTGGATATTGGCAGGTGCGGCCGGGTCTGTGAGATACGCCGGGGTGAATTCGCCGGTGACGGCATGAGTGGGACAATGGCAGAAGTGCTTTTGGTACCACGACAGACCCTTCCCAAAATTATTTCCGATGGGTCTGCCGGATCTGCGCGGTGTTGTATCGAAAAAGTGAACTTCCTTTGGTTCCGATACGCACACATCCGGGTGTGCAGCCAACATTTTCGCTGCCCACGTCGTGCCTGCTTTCGTTGCGCCGATCCCGATGAAGCTTATGTTGAACATGCCCAAATCGTCCATATCGCCGTATTTGCGTAGCGTACAACGATATAGCCTCGACGGAGGAATACCAGAATGAAGGCGAACAATAGCGATGGCGTGTGGAATCGACACTGCCGGACGTCCCGCGTGCTGCACGCTGTCCTGTTCGCGCTGAGCGTTGCCGGCGTGTTTCCCTTGATGGCGCAGCAGGTGGACATGACGCTGGTACGAATCGTGAGCGGGCTGGAGCGCCCCGTTTATGCTGCCTCACCCCCCGGCGATACTGAGCGGTTGTTCATTATCGAACAGAAAACCGGAAATATCAAGATTTTCAATGTCGTCACCGGCGACCTTCGAGCGCAGCCGTTTATTCAGATCGGTGACCTGACAACGACGGGAAACGAGCAGGGCTTGCTGGGGCTTGCGTTCCATCCGGGGTACGAGGTAAACGGCCGTTTTTTTGTGAATGTCGTCGATGTTTCCGGTGATACGCATATTCGGGAGTATACGCGCCTTACCAGCGACACTGGCGATCCCGCGAGCAAGCGGACGATCATTACGATCGGCCAACCCTTCAGCAATCACAACGGCGGTTGGCTCGGCTTCGGCCCGCACGATGGCTTCCTGTATATCGCAACTGGTGACGGCGGCAGCGGCAACGATCCAAACAACAATGCGCAGGACACGATCGACAACTTGCTTGGAAAGATTCTGCGCATCGATATCGACGGAGATGATTTTAATGATGATCCAGACCGTAATTATAGAGTGCCGGCGGACAATCCGTTTGTCGGCGCCAGCGGTGATGACGAGATCTGGGCTTATGGCCTGCGAAATCCGTGGCGTGTCAGTTTCGATCGCTTGACAGGTGATTTGTATATTGCCGACGTCGGCCAGCTGACGAAGGAAGAGTTGAACGTTCAGCCGGGCGCCAGCACCGGCGGTGAAAATTATGGATGGCGACTGCGTGAGGGCACCATTGCGAATCCGTCATCAGTCGGCGGACCTCGCCCCGCAGGTGCACTTGATCCCGTGTACGAGTACGACCGTGGTTCCGGCGATCTCGAAGGCTTTTCGGTCACCGGCGGATTCGTGTATCGCGGACCGTTGACCGCTCTTCAGGGACATTACTTCTTTGCCGATTTCGTGAACAGCCGATTGTGGTCGCTGCGGTGGGACAGAAATCCACCTCATACAGCGAACGGAACGAATGTGAAGGATTTCATCGACTGGACGGAAATCGTGTCGACCGATAGTGGCGCCGTCGACACTATTGCGTCGTTCGGCGAAGACGCGGTCGGCAACCTTTACCTGCTTGATTTTGGCGGTGAAGTCTTTCGCGTGGATGCGGCAACGACGCCGGTTTCCGCGGGCGCCGTTGATCTTGTCGGCATCAGCTTTGATGCCAGCCCGGATCGGGTACGGTTTGGCGATGTGACCGTGACGTTCACGGTCGCGAATCAGGGAGCGGCGGATGCAGGACAATTTGATGTCGACATCATCTGGTCCGACGATGCGACGATCGGTAACGGCGATGACGTTACGCTTGCGTCACGGACCGTACCCGGCCTGTTGGCAAACGATACCATTTCTCACAACATGTCAGTTGACTTCGATCTCGCCGTGCTGTTTGATCGTGCGCTGCGGGACGATGCGCCGGGCTTGCCGTCAGGTTCGATGTCAACAAGTGCGGACTGCCTCGGTATTGTCATCGATCCGACCAACCGTATACCGGAATCGGACGAATTGAACAATACGGGTCAGGGGATGGGGCTTGATGCGGATGATATTACGTATTTTCCCTGGGACGCCAACCCGATTGACCGCATTGTCACGCCGACTGACGCGATCTACGTCATCAACAGGCTCATGCAATTCTCCCCGCCGGCCGATCCTGTTGCAGACATCGACGGTGATGGCGCGGTCACGCCGACCGACGCGATAACAGTGATCAACCGTCTTGGCCGCCAGATCAACGACTCGGTGATCGAGGAGAGTGCGTCCGAATAGGTCACGCGGACGGTCAGGTTAGGGGACTGGATGCCGCGGAATCGTCCGTGGCATTGGACTGCGACGATTGAATGTCGCGTCGCCGCTGCACAAAGGCGATGCAGCAACAGGCGATCACTGTGATGGCGCTCACAGCCAGTCTTTCCTTCAATAGCGGTTGGCGGTATTCCAGTGCAATGTCGTGATGTCCCGGTTCAACGATCACGCCCGAGAATCCGCAGTTGACCAGATGAACTGTCGCCGGTTCACCGTCGATGCGTGCCGACCAGTTACTGTCGTACGGTATCGAGAAAAACAGCAGCCGACGTTTCTCCGTTTCGATCGATCCGCGAATGGTGTTATGCGAGTGCTCCGAGATTTTCATCAAGCTGCGGGGCGAGTCTTGTAACAGGCGCTGGTATGAGGAGCGGCGAAAATTCTGAGTAATCGTGGCCGGATCACGCGACGAGAATCCTTCAAAGTGGTGTTTGTCCTCGTCCTCGATCACGAATGCTTCGAGCAACGCGGCGTCTTTTTGGAACTTACGCAGCGCAAGGAATTCGCTTCTCGTAATAAACATGTCATACGTGAACCCCATAGGCAGGAACAGCCGGTTCTTCAAAACCTTTACGTCATTAAACAGCGCGATCTCATCCGCGTAGCCCGTCGTTACGATCTCGGGATTTTCGTCTTTGCTCAGTGAATACTTCACGCCGCAGACCGCCATCAAAACAGGACGCCCACCAACGCCGGGCGCCCACCTCGTATCCGTCTCCTGGTCCGGTCGGATGATCTCGGTGTCGCGTAGAAACCGGATGTAGAATTTTTGATTAAATGATGAATACGACGGCGTCCCGTAGTAGCCAAATACCTTACCATCGCTCGAATTCGCAAAATTCGCCGGGGTCGACGAGTAGTACTTCTCGATGCGATAGAAATCACTATCGACTGATTCGATATAGTCCAGGGCCTCGACCGTGTAGTCGTTGTATCCGGTCCGGCTCTCGAATTCTTTACTGGTAAGGGCCTCGCGATCGTTCACCGTGATCGAGGACAGCCATATCAATTCTCCGCACATTACCGCGAGCAGAACCCATTGTATTCTGCCGCGGAGCACTGCCGTGCCTGTTGCCATCACGTAACACATGGCGGCGTAGACAACGACTAAAACGGAAATCAGGAGCTGGAGATCGCGATTCACGGGACTGCTGTCGCCGAAATACGGGAAATGCAAGAGCAGCAGCAGTCCGATAACTGTGGCGATGAGCAAAGGTACGTTGATCGTCCCGGTTCGGCGGATATGGCGCAGCGCGCGCATGCTGTAAAAGATGAGCGTGAACGGAACAAACATCGATAGTGCCGATTTGTAGTAGTCGCCGCGGAAAAGGTAAAAGGCGTACCGAAAATAGGGGAAGATAATGATGACAATCCAGATACCCAGAAATACGGCGTAAACGATTGTCTGTTTTTGGTTCAACGTCCGCACAACCTGTGGAAACAGTACCAGTGTCAGGATACCGCAATAAAAGGCCGGCGCCTCGAGGTAATTGTACCAACCGCGATACGCGCTGCCGGTCCCGAGCAGGTCGCTGGAGAATGTACGAAGTATCACCGTCGCATAATGCGACGCATCGGCCAGCGCGAATATCGGCGATTCTGCGAGAGTATTGGTGTATGTGAGGTCTCCTGATACCCGCGGGCTTTGAAGAATTCGAACGATCGCGGCAGCGAACGGGCTCGAGATCAAGATGGCGAGAAACCCGATCACTGCCAGTTTCGTCCACAGCAAGCCGAAGTCGCGGGTATCAAATCGCTCCGAGTCCGAGATGTATCGAAAACAGGTGTAGAGGAAGAAGAATATGCCGTAGAAATACAACTGAGATCCGAGCGACAGAAGAATCGCGAATGGAAATAATATCCACGAATTCCGTTTGTAGAGACGCTCGAAACAGTACAACGCGAAGACGAAATAAACGGCTTTGGTGCCATGTCCGTACCACGTTCCGCTAGCTACCAAATATCCGGAGAAACTGAAAATCAGCGCGCCGACCAGTGCCGTATAGCGGCATTCAAATACCAGATTGAGATAGAAAAACGCCAATGACGCCATTACCAGCACCTTGATGGCCGCCTCGTATCCGAGACCGTATGCCAGGAATTCTCGGCCCAGAATGAGGTGAAACCAGCCTATTGGCGATGCGATGCTGCCCGGGTAAATATTTTGACCCATGCCCTCGCAAAATGACCACATCGCAACGCCGTATTCGCGAAAATAGTCGGCCACATGAACATATTTTGGGTAGAATATATTCAGCGTATCACTGCCGATATCTTTGAACAGAAAGAGATTCGTAAAGGTGAGGTAGTCACGGTAGACCACGATGCCGGCGAACGTGGTCATGATCATCAGAACGGCGTAAACGGCCTTGGGCGAGCTGCGCTCGAAAAATCCGGGCAAGGACTCCTGAAGGCCGACGGGGTCGTGCGAAGCCTTGGCCGCCGTCGCCGTCTTGCCGGCAGCCGGGCGAGGCTTCCGGGCATCGCCAACGGGTCTGGAAGTGTGGCCAGTTCTCTTGCGCTTTTTTGCTGTCATAAATTCGTAATTATCGTGCCGTAACGGCAGTGCTTGTGGGCTCAGCGTGTTTCGATAACGTATGATGGATCAGCACATCGGCAACCCAATGTCGCCGAATTAGGGATTCGCGGCACCACGTGCAATTCGATCCTGATCGGCGCTCACAATTCTACCAGGCGCTTATCGTGAAACACAAATCTTACAGTGAACACCGTCTGGGTCGGGCAATGCCGTATGCACAAGGCGCCGTCGATTTTGCCGACTTCGAGGGTCGCAGTCCTCTGCGACCGCGTACCGCACCTGTTTTGTACATAAAGGGATGTGTCTCCAGGAAAGCCCGTTTCGTCACGGCGCTCAATCGTTACGCACATCGCGTTGGGCGCTCGGATCACTGTGGAAATGTCTGGATTTCATTATTTATGGCGCCCGCAAAGCGGTTTTTTGTTCCTGTTGCATTCCACAAACGACGCGCTGTACGAGGAGGTTGCCGCACGCGTCGCCCTCTGTCGTGTCGCCGTTGGCAATCCGGTAGAATGCTCATATACTCACGCTGTGCTACCCTCATTTATCTATAACAACAAGCTCGCAAAAGAAACCTTCTGGGCCGCCGCCGCGAAGGGGTGTTTTGTCGTCGGCGGGCTGGTCATCGCTGTAATTGTACCGAGGACCGCCGGACCCGAGGTGTACGGGGCGTTTTCGCTTATACTTGCCTACGCGACGCTGGCGTCGCTCTTTATGGGCCGATCCATTACCGTGGCGGTACAAAAAGAAATGTCGGAGCATAAGTTCGGCGATGGGTCGAAGCGATATTTCCTCGAAGCGGTCAAGCTGCATTTCCTCACTGCGGCGATCATGTCCTTCGCTGTGTACGTCGTCGCACGTGTACTGGAGCTCAGCATCGTCACCGAGAATTTTCTGCTCTTTGTTAGTTTCATAACTGTGGTGAACCAATGGTCATTGGTCAATCGCGGATTCGAAGCGGTCCATCGGCTTTTCTACAACGCGATAATGTATTTTTGCGAATATGCGGTGAAGATTCTTTTTATCGTGGCGCTATTCGCCGCAGCCGCACTGACGTTGCCGAATCTGCTGATCGCCTTTATTGCCGGATACGTTGTCGCGCTAACGATTGGATTCGCGATAATGATCCGAAAGCTCGAATGCCGCGCATCGGATTTCCGGCTCGGTTTGGACCCCATGACATCGCGGTCCATCATGAGGCGCGCCGGGTTTTATGCCATGACGGGCTTGACGGCTACGCTTCTTACCAAGATCGATTCAATAATGATCGGTCATTATATGACATACAATGACGTCGGATTTTATAACGTAGCCAGCAATGTGGCGATGAATTTGTACATCATCTCATTTCCCGTCATTCTCGGCGTGGCGCCTATGTTCTCGGCCAGAACACCGTTGACCGGTTTGTATCTACGGACGCTGGGACGGTTATCTGTCATTAATCTCGCGGTATTTATCGCGCTGTTCGCCGGCGCCGCGCCGCTAATTTCGATCGTGTACGGGCCGACCTTCGTAACCTCGATACCGGTTCTTCGCATAATGGCTGTTATTCCGTTTGTTGTTTCGATTCGTAACTTTTCCAGTCGTATCCTGGTGTTGAAAGACGGCGAGCGGGTGCTATTGGCGGTTGGCCTGGCATCTGTGGCCCTCAACATATTCTTGAACATCGTTCTTATTCCCTGCTACGGAATCAACGGCGCGGCCTGGGCGACGGTGTTGACATTCCTGTCGTCCATGCTCATTCTTGCCCCCAGTGCAGCGCAGCGCATTACCGCAACGACATGAGACACTACTGCATCGTCATGGTCGCGGCCTGTCCGTTTCCTCGGCCCAGCGGCACGCCTGTGCGTATCCTGCGCATGGCCGAGGCGTTGGGCAAGCTGGGACACGACGTCCATGTCGTGACGTACCATCTGGGTGGGGCGATCGACACCGACGCCTTCCAGCTCCATCGCATCCGTCGCGTACCGACATATACCAGGACAGCACCAGGACCTTCGTATCAGAAATTGTTCGTCCTGGATCCGCTTCTTGCGCTACGGCTTCGAGGCGTTCTGCGACGAGTTGCTCCGGATGTCATTCACGCGCATCACGTCGAGGGCCTGATGGTATCGAGCATGGCGAACAGATCGTTCCGCGCCCCTATCGTGTTCGATGTGCATACCCTGCTTGAGTCCGAGTTGCCGTACTACAGCATCGGATTGCTGCCGCGGATGAAGCGGCGTATCGGTCGCTATCTTGACGGTGCATTGCCGGCCAGGGCCACCAGGATTATTGCCGTCACCGACGATATCGAAGACAAGCTTGTCTCGTGCCACGGTGTCGACGCGGGCCGAATTACAGTAATTCCCAGTGGTATAGAATCCGAACATTTCAATGCCGAGACATCGGCACAAGGTTGCGGCAATCGGCTCGGAAAAACAGTCATGTTTGCCGGCAATCTTTCGCCGTTCCAGGGAATTGATACGCTTCTCGATATATTCGCCCGGGTCCGTGCGCAGCGCGCGGATACCCGATTGGCTATCGTCACGGACGACAGCTTCGACGCCTACGCGGCCCACGCGCGGAGACGGGGTATTTTGGACGCGATCGATCTGCTGCCGTCGTGTTTCGACACCTTGCCGGAAGTCCTTCGAAGCGCCGACGTTACAGTAAATCCGCGCGTGAATTGTGCTGGTATCCCCCAGAAGCTGCTAAATTATATGGCTGCCGGTCGCCCGATCGTATCGTTTTCGGGGTCAGGTAAGTATATGACCGAAAACGAAATTGGTCTCGTGGTCGACGACGGCGACACGCAGGGATTTGCCGATGCCGTCGTCACGTTGCTCGATGACGCCGCGCTCGCTGCCCGGCTGGGAATACAGGCCTGCGATTTTGCGACTCGGAACCTCGGCTGGGACACTGTCGCGCGCAAAACAGAAGCGGTTTATCACCTGTGCGTGGGAGGTGGGATGTGAGCGGATAAGCCTCTCCCTGATTGTATTATTGTCGGCGCGGGAAAATCCGGCACGAATCACTACGGCTGTTGAAGACACGGTTCCACGCCGACACCGCCCGGCTGCAGGACCTGATTAGTCGGAACCTTTCATCATGGTTCGATTGACGGTCGTGCACCTGAAATGCATAACAATTGCCGCCGTTCTGCGTGTCGCTCGTATGCGCGGCGGAGGGATGCTACAGTCCACCACGCCCGCTACCCCATTCATTCATACAGCGCCATGAACCGCGATAACACGACCGCCAATTCGTTGCCCACACCTGCCGCTATCACGGTGAGCGCCGTGATTACAAACTATAATGGCGGCGAAAAGGTCGTAACCAGCGCGCGATGCCTCGTCGCGCAAACCGTTGCGTTCGCCGAAATCATTATTGTCGACAACGGCTCGACCGACGGCTCCACCGGGAAGGTCAAGGCGGCGTGTCCGTCGGTTGTTGTTCACGAAACAGGTGCGAACAACGGTCTTCCGTTCGCACGCAACCAGGGATTGAGCCGCGCGCAGGGCGACCTCGTACTGATGGTAGATGCAGATGTGTATCTTGAGCCGGACTGCCTGGAGCGCCTGCTACAGGCCTATTCAAATCATCAGCCGGCTGTGCTCTGTCCCCGCATTCGGCTGATTCCAGAGCGCGACATTGTACAGGCCGACGGAGCCGCAGGTCATTTTCTCGGTACCATGACGCTGCGGCATGCGTACACGCCGGTCACGGACCTTGACAACGCTTCCGGGTTTGTGGATGGATGCATCGGCGCCTGTATGCTGCTCGAGCGCGCGGCCGTAATAGACGCGGGCGGGTTCGATGAACTATATTTTTTCTATTTCGAGGATCTCGAATTCTGCCTGCGGATGCGCACTCTCGGGAAGCGTATATACTGTGAGCCCCGGGCAGTTGTATACCACGATCGTGGTGCAGGCACGCCGGGCCTGTCGTTTCGGGGCCGGGGAACCTATCCCAGGCGCCGCATTTATCTGAGCACGCGACACCGTATAGTGACGATGCTCGTACACTACCGCTTGCGGACGCTGTTGATCCTGGCGCCGGTGCTGGTGCTGTACGAATGTGTCGGTTTCTTGTCCATGATACCGCGGCGGGGTGTTCTCGCCTGGGGCCGGGCCTGGATGTGGCAATTTGCCAATTTTGGCGAGATACGGCGGCGCCGACACCAGATCCAGTCAACGCGCTGCCTGTCCGATCGCGAATTATTGTCAGGCGGCCCGATACCGCTGGCGCCGGGATTTATCAACTCCCGCATCATCGGCATCCTGGTCAACGGCCTGTCGTCATTGTTCAACGGATACTGGCGCGTTGTTCAGCGCCTCATTGCCTGACCGCCTGTCGGACGTCGGCATAATCGATTGCGAAGTGGAAAATTGTCCCCGATTTCTCATATGTCTTGCTACGATCCCAAAGTCCGAGAGGTTGCCGGCAAATGAATGTGTGCACACCGCTCGTTTCCGTTATTATTCCATGCCTGCGTCATGCCGACTCACTTGGGCGCTGCCTGCCTCCTCTGGGCCGACAGGCGATCGACGTCGCTTACGAGGTCATCGTCGTCGACAGTGCCGCCGATCCCGCCGTGGCAGCCGTTCTTGGTCAATTCCCATTCGCGCGATTGGTGCGCAGTGATCGTTGCCTGCGTGCAGGACCGGCCAGAAATCTTGGCGTGCAATCAGCACGCGGCGAGTATCTGGTGTTTACGGATGCAGACTGTGTGGTCAGTCCCGATTTCCTTGCCGCGGCGTATCAGGCGTTGGCCGGGGGCTGCAAGATGGTAGGCGGCCCGGTATTAAACGTCTGGCCGCTGCATCCTGTGGCGACCATGGACAACCTGTTGCAGTTTGCGGATCTGGCTGCCGGCCGTCCCGAGGGCGCGGCTGACTACTTTCCCTCTTGTAACCTCGCTCTGCGCCGTACTGATTTTCTCGCTGTGGGCGGATTTCCCGATGTGGATCTTCCGGCAGGCGAGGACAGCGCCCTGTGCCGCCGTATCACTGCGACGTCGCCAGAGGGAATCGCCTACGTGCCCGGCATGATGATTCGGCATCAGGGCCGCCGCTCGCTCACAGCATTATGGCGGCACCAGTTTGGTTTCGGCTACAGCCGCGCCGTTCTCGGACTTTTTCTCAGGAGGAAGCACATCCGTCTCGGCGCATGCTGGGTCGCAATGCCTGCGGTAATGGCCAAACGATTCTGCTACATCTTCGGACGTCTGTGCTGCTGGCATCCGGCCGGGGTCCTGCGGTGGGTGCTCTTCATGCCGATATTCGTGGTCGGGCTTGCCGGCTGGGCTGCCGGGTTTCGTGTGGGGTGCAAGGAGCGCAGGGGCGCCTGACCGAATCTGGTGGGAATTCCACAGAATGGGTAAGGCCGGTCTTGTTGCAAACACAGGATGTGTCGTTCATCAGCGTCTCGATTACGGCTCGCCGTCGTCGAACGTGTTGTCACTATCGTTCATCGCACCTCCGCGCCGTGACAACGACGTGGTATCCGCTTCGAGCAGTGCGTCGCAAATGTCGGGGTGGGCCTTGAACCATTCTCCCGTGCACCACGTGTTGAATGCTGTGCCGTTGCCGACGAGTACCAGGTCATCCGCGCAGACCCGCGATGCCAGTCGTTCCGGCGGGCATGTTATGCAGGCAATCGCCTCGTCCAGGGGGCGCCGTGTTTCTCCTTTCGTGTTTTTGTTCAACGCATCCATGTCTTTGTAGTCAAACAGCCAGATCGGGCGTTTGGAATGCATTGCGGCAACCACTTTCAGCATCGCGCCGCCGCTGCCATCGCTGTAGACGGCGTCCAACGTCGCAAGGGGCCGGTCGAGGCCGGGCGGTGGAGTCTCTGTTGTAAATATGTCCGGCCTCACTGCCATGAGATCGGCCAAAACGCTTTCACCGCTCACATCCGGCGGGAACCCGTAGACGTCGCGAACGGATTCCGAGTTCGAATGAAAGGAGGAGAGAAACCAGAACATCGGCGGAGCTGCCCCCCGCGGCTGGTCGATAAGGCCGTGCAGGTGGCATGCAAGCGCGCGATCCGGCGCTCGCAGGCTGCTGCAAAGCCACGCGCGACGGCCGCGTTCCAGTGAGATAGCCCTCCGGTCGTCCTGCATAGAATGCAAATTCAAGGTGACTTCCGGGCAGTCCACAGGCTCAGCGATATCGAGCGTACCAAGCTTTCCAGCGCTGCTCATGAAGTCGTGAACCCGTTTCAACAGGTGGTAAAAACGGCCGGTTTTTGTCATAACGCTGCCGAGTTTGTTAACATTCGACAGACACATTCGCAGTGACAGCAGGTATGCGATCAGCACGGACCAGCTGATTGCCTGCAACTGCATCCCGGCACCGGCTACCAGGATGACCACAAACATGGCCAGCGCCGTGATCAGGTTTACCGCGAGCTGCGACCGGTCCTGAAGCCGGAAGCGCTCCATGTACAAATCCTCTCCTCTTGCGTACATCCCCGTGTCCAGAGCCTGGAGACTGGGCGCCGTATACGGCATTGCCGTGGAAGATCGGTGGAGGCGCGACATCGCCTGCCGGCGGTCATCCGCGGCGAGGTCCTTGTGCTCCTCGCTCGCGCGGGCCAGGGTCGAGGCGCCGTAGCTTATCCGGGTCACAACAAGCATAAGGACGATCAGTATCGGCAATACCACACAGGTGAGAAATACATTGATATAAAGCAGCGCGGACACAAAAAACACCAGCATACCGAGTGGTTTTATGACATCCAGTACCATACCGAGCACGCGACCGCACACACGGCATTCGCGATCCAATCCGCTGCTCAACATCCCCGTAGCAAGCATTGCGTTGGCGCGCGGGGATTCCGGGTGCGGCAGGTGGCTTGCCACAACGATGGCGCGACGGTGGCAGAAATCCTGATAGCGTCGCCGGATCTCGAGGTTTTTCTCTGCGGCATAAAAGATCAGGACGGCTGCCGCACCCATCATCACAAGCACCAGGCAGCCGTCTGCAAACAGGAGCCATGATGATGACCGCGCGTCGATATGGATATTCAAAATGTTCATCGCACCGCCGCCCTCGATCACGCGTGCATAGGCGTATGCCAGCGTATAGGCTGTGCATTGGCAGAATAGGCCGATCGTACTGGCAAGTATGGAGACCATCATCGGCGCGCGAAAGCGCCAGACAGCGTCCCGCCATAGCCATTGAACCAGCGGCAGTACACGGTCTCGCCAGTCGTTGAGGCGCAAGATGCGAGCGATGGAATCAGGCATAGTCGTAAAGGGTACAAGCTTTCCAGAAAAATCGTTCCGCGATCGGCCGTTCAGCACCCGGTCGCGATCTGTTGCAAATCGCATCCGCCGCGCGGCACGCCGAAGCCGAAGAATCTGGCGCGGTCGGTCACAATGCCTGGCACCGGAAGGGTGAAATACACATCGTCGAAATCGGCGAGCTCGCGACATTTTCCCTTGAAAAGCATGGTGTCTTATGCTTAGGTATGCTAGTCCGACACGCGTTGCGAATCCGTATGATCTGAAAAATTTATGCTTTTCAGACGACGAAAACGTGTGGATTGCCAAGGCAGAACCACGAACTGTCGCAACCAATAATTCCACCCAATCCGAAAATGTCCAGCGGCAACCAGGATACGACGATTCTCGTGGTTGACGATGATACCACGATTCTACAGGTGCTGCGTACAATTCTGACGCGACGGCACTACAATGTGATTATTGCGGAAAGCGGCATTATTGCGCTCGAAATCATTAAGCAAAATCCCATTCACCTCGTTATTACCGACGTCCATATGCCTGAGCTTTCGGGTATTGATCTTCTCACCGAAGTGCGCAACTACTTTGACGACATTCCGTTCATCATTATCACCGGAAAAGCCAGCGTCGAAGCCGCCGTGGAATGCATGAAAATCGGCGCCATGGACTTCATCTCCAAACCATTCAGCCTTTCAAAAATCGAAGATACAGTGTGCACCGCCCTTGCCGAGTCAATGCGCAAGAAAACCGATCATGATAAGACCACCAAAATGCGCAGCCTCCAAAGCATGATCTCCGGTTACAACATTGTCGGCCGTCTTGGTGAAGGCAATATGGGCATTGTCTATCTGGTTGAACGCAAACGGGACCGGAGCGACCGGCAGTATGCCCTTAAGCTGTTTAAGTCTACCGATTTCAGCGTCGAAGAAAATGCGAAATTGCGACAGCGCTTTCTCAACGAGGCTGAAGCCGCGGCAAGTGTGCGTCATCCCAATATCGTCGAGTTCGTGGAATACGGTCAGGACGAACATAACATGGCCAACTACATCGTCATGGAATTTGTACAGGGTGTGTCGTTAAAACATTACCTGGCGAAGCCCAATACGCTGTCTTACCGCAAGAAATGCGAAATGCTGCATCAGATGGCAGATGCATTGTCGGCTATCCACGAGCTAAAAATCTGCCATCGCGATATGAAGCCGGCGAATATCATGATCGACAATGATCTCGCCATAAAAATTACCGACTTCGGTATCGCCAAGTTGCCGGACTCCATGTTGACGCAAAAGAACGACCTCATGGGGTCGCCGAGTTACATGGCGCCGGAGTCCTTTGTATCGTCGCAGGTCGATCATCGCGCCGATATCTTTTCGCTCGGGATCATGGCGTACGAATTGTTCCTCGGTGTGCATCCGTTTCGCGCAGATACATTTCTACGTTTGTGTTATCTCATTCGCAACGAGACGCCAGAGCCACCGGTCAATTTGGATCCTGAATGCCCGCCGGGCATTCAGGCTATCATCCTGAAAATGCTAGAGAAAGATCCCAACCACCGGTACCCTACCGCCGGCGCCATCTGCGATGACATCGGCCGATATCTTGAATCGGCCTGAGTGCTCACCATGAGGCGCAGCTACTAACCTGACCCTATTCGAAAAGGGGCGAAAAATCGGCCCCGGCTGGACTTGTCGATCACCCGTTATCGATTTTTTGTGAATTTAACCGTTTGGGTTAAGTATTTTTTCGATTTTTTTGCTGATA
>JAJFLQ010000047.1 GCA_021772615.1 Verrucomicrobiota bacterium
TCCGCAGTTGACATTCATTCGAGAAGCGTGGCTCATTCGCCGTCTCTCCGACCTGGTCGACTGGTACGACATGCTGTTTGAGGAGTGGCAGACATTTACTCCCTGGCGCAAGGCCGGTATCGACAAGCCGGCGTTCGTGACATCCCTTGCTACATTCTATCGTGGTCTGCTGGAGACCGCCGCCGAGGGAAATCGTTTCGTGGAGAAGACACCGGAATGGAATCTCATGTATTTCGACCTCCTTTCGGCGATGTTTCCCAATGCGTATTTCGTACTCATCTATCGAGACGGCCGCAATCAGGTTGCGTCGCTCGAAGCGAAAAAAATACGGGATAAAAAGCCGTTTGACTTCGAAAAGGCATGCTCGACCTGGGCGAAGTCCATGGCAATCATCCGGCGCACCGAGCAACACCGCGACAGCAGCTTGCGGACTATGTTTGTGCGGTATGAGGACATGCTGAATGACTTCGACGGCATATTTGGCAGACTTTGCACGTTTGTGGAGATTGAACCGATCACGCCGTCGCGGTATAAGCCGAACACCTCATTCCCTGGCGCCGGCGCCACGCACTTCAATGCGCGATGGCATTCATGGTCGCCGGACCGGAGACACACGTTCCAATGTTTGGCGGGCGAGCAATTGACAATCTGGGGCTACATGAACGCCGGCGAGGCATGGTCCGCCCCCACACAAAGCCCGCGTGGAGATGCCACATGACCGCTTCCCCGGTGACCGCCCGATACCGAGAATACCCGGAAACGTTGATCGATGCCTTTTATGAGGCTGGGTATCGCCGTGCGGATTTCTTTCCTCATCGCACCTACAGCATCCCGTCGTGCGGCCCGGATGCATTCCGGCTGGCACAGCGCATGTACGACCTGGCGGATCCTGATAAGCACTGGGAAATCATCTTGTACGGTATCCGCCCGGCAATAGACGAATTCCCACCGGATCTATTCTTCGATGATGATCTGGTGTGGCACCAACAGCAATATGGTCGGCCGGCTCAGATTGCGAGTGTGAACATCGTTGTGCAGGACAACGCCGCATATTCCACGGCGCATGTGTCCGATGTCGTCCAACGCATCAGTCGTTTTCGCCGCCACAAAACACGGATTGAAAAGGTGTTCCGCGGCTGGCACTATCTGCTGCTGCACAGTTTATTGGTATTCGCACGCAATCGAAAAGTGGACTGGATCTACACGCCAAGCGCCGCACTGGCCATGGAAAACACCGACCCGAAACGGACCATCAAACCCGAACTCTATGAACGCGTTTATGACCGTAGTGTCCAGCGCCTATTTGATCCCGCGAGACACGGTCGCCAGTGGAAAATCGATGTAGCAAAGAATCTAACGCGATGCGTTGCAGTCCCCGTTCAGACGGAATCAATCCCGTCGCCCCGTACGATCTGCATTTGCCACGATATCGAAGAGGGACACGGCCATCGTGATGTAGACCCCGCACTCGCGGCTTCGGCCGACGCTGATGCCGAGAGGCGGATTCACGACATGATCGCGATTGAGGACCGGCAGAACGTCCGTGCTACCTATCAGGTCGTCGGCAATATACTCGAAAAGTATCGACCGTTACTGGGCCATCACTGTCTGGCATTCCACTCCTACAACCACGTCATTTCCGAAGATCAGCTGCAGCGCTGCCGATCCGTCGACTACAGGCTCAAGGGATACCGGCCACCGCGATCACGGATCACTCCCGAGCTAACCGCCGCCAACCTGTGTCATTACAATTACGAATGGCTCGCCAGTTCTGTGATTTCGCTGGGACTGCAGCAACCTGCGCATCGGCAGCGCGTAACGCGTATCCCGGTACACATCGACGATTTCCCAATGTGCAGGCATGACCAGACATTTGCAGATTGGATGGAGAAGGTTTGCGCGATTGTCCACGGCAATCATATCGCGGTGATCTGTCTACACGACTGCTATGCCCCGTTCTGGCTGTCGAACTACACCGTCTTCCTCAAGGAGATCGCCGAGCTGGCCACCTTCAAGACCTTGGACGAGATCGCCGCCGATATGTGTTTTTCGGGTAGCGTGTGAGCACGCCGATTGATTATGAATCAATCGGCAACCGCCCCAGGTCTTGTTCGTAACGCATTGCCGTGGTAAAACGCCCTCGATATTTCACTTGCGACGCCTGATAAGTACAATGTAAAATTGGACGCGGACGGATCATCGCCGAAATGCTTGAATCGATTTGGCTGATTACACCGTTCGCCCCCAACCACCGTCTTCTTGAATGCGACATGGAGGAGCAAATCGCGCGGGAATCCCAACCTCCGGTAAGGTCCGCGGAATAACCGCACTCGGGAGGTACGTTGGCCGTCACGATATTATTAAACGATGTGATGGCCCGCACGGTCGATCCCGATTTCGCCCCAGTGTCCACGACTTGGATCCAGGACGACAAGCTGTCGCGACACCCAGAACGAATGTCCTGCCCGACGCATGTCACATACTGGCCGCGGTCGAGCATACGTATCTTCATGAATGGCGTATGGTTAGCAGGAAACCAACCAAGCGTAAACCACGATTGCCATCCTGCCCCGATCTAATTCCGGCGATATTCCGATAAGCTGCAGAATTGGCCAGCACTTATTCGAAATAATGATGCCGTGTTCCGTTTCCGAAACGAAGAACTCGGGGTAACTGCGGACGCCTCGTTCCGGTCGAAAAATGCCGGGCACCCGGTGCAAAAGTTTGATGCAAGCTATCTGGCGCCGCCGGTAGACGGCATTGCCGCCTACCGGGGCGTTACGCTCTTTCCCAATAGGCAGACCGTGCTGATCCACGATTGAAATGTCATCCCTCGTAAATTCGACTGGAGCGTGCACGACACCGAAAAGGCAGAGTCCGACCGCAATGCATTTCATAGTAGACTCGCCGATGTCGCAACAGCGATAGCCGACAGCGCCGGCAAGGCCATCACCTACAGCGGCTACCTCGGCCAATAGCCGGCGACATCACGAACCTGAAGCAACATGACAACACAAAAAGAACCGATCTTCATATGCGGTCTCGGGCGTTCGGGCACAACCTGGCTTGCAAGTAGCCTTGGACAATGTCCGCAGTTGACATTCATTCGAGAAGCGTGGCTCATTCGCCGTCTCTCCGACCTGGTCGACTGGTACGACATGCTGTTTGAGGAGTGGCAGACATTTAC
>JAJFLQ010000048.1 GCA_021772615.1 Verrucomicrobiota bacterium
CACGGCAATGCCGGCTCGCAAGGAATAGAAGCACCTGACGCCCGGAACTGCCCCGGTTGTATCGTTGCTGCAATGACGTCGCTGATTCGCCAAACTCGATCGATACGGCTTCAACCAGACACAACACCGCATCGCGGTCCAGCCACTCCGGGGTGCGGCTAAGACCAATGAGCGATCTGTAGCTACTCCATCGGAATTCCCGCAGCTCGTCCCGAAGAAGCAACGCATCTTGCCCCGACGACGCACGCGTGCGAATTGGATTAAGGTGAATGTATCTGCTTAATCGTGAACCATAGAGTTCATCTTCGACGATGACCGCCTTGAAACGCCCCTGGAAGACGTGACCGCTACTCCGCCGCCGCCGATTAATAATGATCGTAAATGATGTCAAGAAAGACTGCATGAAGCGAGAAAGATTAGCATCAGCAGTATGGACGTATAGGTGGAAATGATTCGGCATCAAACAATAACTCCGAACCGCCACATCAAATCGTCCGGAAAATGCCTCCAACTTTTTAAGAAAAAGCTGATAATCACCTTTCTCCCGAAAGACGGTCTGCCGAGCATTCCCCCGATTCATGACATGATAGCACGCTCCCTCGTATTCAATTCTTAGTGGCCTGGCCATAATATTTCAAAATATACGGTGATGAAAGTTGCATAAGTCAGTGCCGGCACTCTGCCAACCATTCACATGCGTGGCTGAGCCGCAATATCAAAACCGCCAACCATACGGCCATGCACGAAAAATACAATTTCAAGGTTTGACCCCGGCATTTTCCAGCATTGTATTCTCAATGAATGCCGCTGCCTTGCGGGGAGGTAAGCGAAAGAACGATGACGGTATCCTGCATGTCCCAGGCCGGGCTATTCTGCGAGGAGTTGTACTCGAACAGGAATATCGCCTGATTCTCGTCCAGTGTTACGATATTGTCTGCGTCGATGTACCCTTGCAGGAAGGACACCAGGTTACCTTGATCAAGAAAGCCCTCAAGGTCCGGCGCCTGTTCACCGTTTCGCAGAACCATCATGTTGGAGCTTTGGGGCGAAATGGTGGTGTACGTTTTCCAATGCGATTCCTGGCTTCCGCTGTATGAGGTTCTTTTCTTCTTCCACACCCTGCAACTCACGGAAATCGGCGTACCCGCCGGGATCTCGTCAGGAATCGAATACGTCCGGGGATTGTCGTCATCATTTACATTCCCGGCGACCGCTTTGCCAAAATTACCAAAGGGATACGGATCGTCTACAGGATCGCCGCCGATCAGGACATTCACGGTCACAGGCATGTCGTATTGGCCGCCGTAGCTTACGGCTGCCCCCAGGACGGTCACGGCGGCATGGCAGGTGTCGGATGGCACGACATTGTCCGCGGTAATTGTGAAGTCCGGAACCGGCGGTTCCCCCGGTGACACGTTGATCGCAACAATGGTGTCCGCGCTGTATGCATCCCCGTCGCCTGCACGGTATACAAATGACGCTAAGCCGGTAAATCCCGGATGAGGCGTGAAGCTGAACGAACCGTTGCTGTTAAGGATAAGGTCGCCGTTGGCCGACGTGGTTACCAGTTCCGCGAGGAGTGCGTCGTTGTCGGGATCCGTGTCATTCAGCAGGATGCCGGCAGCGGGGACAGTGAGCGTATTGCCCGCGACGACTTCATACGTCTCCGTCACGGCCGCCGGAGGGGTGTTCACTTGATTCACGGTTATGGTGACTGTTGTGATGCTGCTACGGTCCGTGCCGTCGCTCACCTCATATGTAAACGTATCGGTGCCATGAAAGCCCACCGCTGGCTCATATGTAATCGCACCGTCTTCGATACAACACACCGTGCCGTGTGAAACATCATCAACGAGGTAGGCGCTCAAAGGATCATTATTCGCATCGGTGTCGTTTGCCATTACGCCGGGTTCAGCCAACACAAGGATGGTTCCCGCATCAATGGAATATGTGTCGGGCTGCGCGACGGGTGGTGTGTTCGAAATCTCGGGAATCACACATGGATTGGCGCTGCCGGACGCAACCGTTGCGCCGTCGGCGTCGACACAGATCCACCAGTGTTCCATCACTGCGGCCGGATCGCTGTGGCTTGGAAAGGCATTGTACAATGTCACATCAATCGTTCCATTGCTGATGATATATGTGTTGCCATTTGCCACGGAATATGGTGCGTCATCAAGTGTGATTGCGCTGCCATCACTGTTGCCGTGCGGTTTTAGGAATAGAGATGTGGCCGGGCCGCTGTAGGCGGCGCCTCCCAGCAACTCGTCTCTGGTAATCCTGGCGCCGTCTGGTTTTTCAAGGCAGAACAGGCTGCCCGATGCATCGCCAGGGTCGATATTTACCTGCGCAAGACTGCCGCACGGCCCGGTTTCGGTTTGCGGATCGATCGGATCCGGTACCACCTCGCCGCAACCGGAGAATTCTCGGGGGCTGTTGTTAAAGAATGCCATGGTCCCGGCGGTGCTGTTCGCGATTTCATCAACCACCCGCGAATCCGGACTGATCTCGAACCATTGGCTAGCGTTCGTTGCGTAGAGTCTACCGTTCGGATGGCCGGTCAATGCCGTAATGTCCTTCGTACCTGGAAGGTCCATGACATAGTTCACCTCATCTTCCGGAAAGCAGGCGAATTTCCATAGCTCGTTGACTGGACCACCCAGCCTTACCAGATACGCGCTTCCGTTTGCATCGACCGTGAACGCTTCCGTTTCAAAGCTCCCTTCAGCCACGCTCCCAAGTTGGGTCGGCTCTGCTGTTACCGTGTTGATCAGCCAGATTTTCTTGCTGGTCGTGCTTATCCCGTGGAGTTCTCCGTCCACAAACTCAAGGCTGTAAATCATATCGGGTCCCTGAAGCTTGGTATAGCCGACCAGTGCGCTGTGCACTGGCGTGCTCGCGTCTTTGTCGATCTCCTGTGGCGGAATCCGGTACAGTGCCGCATTTTCCTCGGCCATAAAATAGATCGCGCCATTCGCAGCAATGGCCAAATCCGTCACCGCCACCTGCCCGCCGATGTTTTCGATACTGCCTTCTTCGCGTGTAACGGTGTCTTCTGCGGAGAGCACTGTGTACGAGAGTTTCACGCCATCATCATCTATGATTGACCATGCCGTCAGGCAAGGGCTGTCCGAAATAGCGAGCGAACCGGTGACGAACATCTCCGGCCCTCTGGAAATCTCCAGGCTGAACAACTCCTTGTCGCGCGCACCATACGGCTTCTCGGCCGGCCAGCTGATCTCGATATGCAGTTGGCCTTCAAAGGCGCCATTAGCGAAATCATCGATTTGTTTCCAGACGCGAAGGATGCTCGCATAGTCGACGATGTTTTCAGTCATCTGTTGATGGTAAAAAATACCGGTATTGTGAACACCGGGATCAAAGCAATCTGCGGCGTTCTCGCTTGCGAATCGTATCCGGATTCCACCGTTATCGATCAGACTCGCGTCGCTCCAGACCATATCGCTGTGGTGGCCTGCCGGCTTCTGGTTCGGGATCGCGTGCAGCCAATCACGGTCCGCCTCGATCTTGTTGGCCGTAAAGTGAAGGAATTGCTCCGCCGCATCCGAGGCAAAGCTGATCCCGATCGCCTCCCGTTGCGTGTTCAATCCGACGGGAAAGATCACGAGGACAGCAATGATGCCCACGATAACAATGACCAGCCCAACAACCATTTCAATCAGACTGAACCAAGCCTTGCGGCGAGCGCAACAGGTCTTGTCTGCGAGCGTTTCAGTTTGGTTTTGCGGATGAACGTGCTTGTGTTTCGGTCGTGTGGTTTTCATTGGTCCCGCCCTCCGTATTTGAGTAGGGTTGCCGTTGCGTTACCTATGTGATTCCCTCTATTTCACACGCAGCATAACCAACTCCAGTCGGGGCAATGACGATAGATCCTTCCGAATACCAGCATGTTGTGCAATCCATGCTGGGTAAACACCTTAAGGGGGTCGGCGTGCTATTCCGGATACGGACAATCGATCACCGTTTCCGGATAGCCTGATCGTGAAACACGAACGCAGATGACGGCTTTTAGGAAAGATTTTCCAGCCGGCAAGATGTGTGCGCGCGCTTTTCCTGCTTAGCTGGAAGGGGGGGGTGACGACGGTCTCACAGCACCGCGGTCAATGCATCGAAAACATTACAAATTAGGCACGTGTAATAGCTGCATGCCGAATCCAGGATCAACGGCTGAAAAATCATCGACACCATGCTCTGATGGGCCGGGATCGTAGCCGATCCCGGCTCGCAGAGGCAAGATGAACGAGTCTCGGATCAGGAGGAATGAACCACCTGGTCACAGAGCGATCGAATCGCCAAACATCTCCGGCTTCAAGTGAGCGGGTTTACGGCAAGCCTGCTTCCACGAAGGCGGTGCGGTCGAGCTGACATCCACCGGTTTGGCCGATTTTGAGAAATGGCGGGGTCAAAAGAAATGGCGGGGTCAAACCTTGAATTTGCTAAAGTGAGAAATGGCGGGGTCAAACCTTGAATTTGCTATTATTGCCGCTAAAAACAGAGAAAAGAAATGGCGGGGTCAAACCTTGAATTTGCTATTATTGCCGCTAAAAACAGTCTCGGAGTCAATGATGTCGCTGGACAACAGGCATCGTTCCTACTTCGTTGCCGCTGAAAGGCGGCTAATGAGCAGCTTGTCTAACGAGTCAGCTTTGCGCTCGCCAAGCGGTTCAGACTAACGCCGGCCTCCATCGCAAGATCACGGTGGGTATCAGGGGGAACTCTGACAACGAATTTCCCGCTTAATGGACGAGTTGCCAAGGGCCGCGGCACTTCTTCGCCACTGCCAAGCAGGTCGACAGCAACCTCAGCTACCAGCTTACGAATACCGTTAAGTGCGCCTCCAGGAGTGGCCGAAAGCCAACTCAAACTCGGGAACTCGGTGCACGGACCGACGTGTTCGCCGTCCTCTTCGGACCAGTTCACGCGATACGTATAGTGATCATTCTGTAGTGTTGTCTTCATGCTGCAGTCTTTCAATAGCCTTGATAACTTGCCGGACCAGGTATGCTTTGGCCTTGCTTTTGGCGTTCTCTATATTCACTCTCGGATCGCCTCGCAACGGTGTTTTATACACACGACGGCTGGAGTTTCGCTGGCGTGCCAGACCGAAATACTTGTCGCAGACTCGGCAGAGATCCGAAAAGCGGATTCCTGCCGGACGGGATTGCGCCGGACGTGTGTCGGTTCTCGGTATACATTTCCGGCACGGCAATACAGAATCAGAATAAACGACCCCTGAGTCAGCAGGAATAAATTGAATATGCCAAAGAGCTGGCGAAAGACAATCCGGACTGCTCACGCAGCGAAATAGCGTTGCATCTGTGTGATTATCTTGGTTTTAAGGGGGACGCCGAGGTACAACACCTTGAAATTGCTAATTTCTTTTCGGGGGCGGTGTCGAAGCAATAGGGCTGGAAACTTTCGGAGCCATCAGCTCGATCCCGGATCCCGTTTCCGGATTGGAATTGATAGAGACTTCAGCGCAATTTACGGGACAATCGCGCCTCAAATTAGCAATTTTCCGGGTAGGACCGGTGGTTACCAACCAGCTCCCCCACAGATCTGGACGTGACGTGTTCCCTCATCCGGTTCCTCGGAAATTCTGACAAGTCAGGAAACATGACGCTTGCTGCCCGATCGTTCAAATTGCAACCGCAATCCTTGCTGTTGGAAGCGGGTAGGCCGCCAATATCTGACCGAGCTTCTCGTGGATGACGTAACCTCTGTGACAACGGCGACAGAACCAGTATTTCCACGCCTTCCGGGTGTGGTTGTACGATGCACGTAAAGAACGCAGGTTGCATCGTACCCGATAGTAAGCGTATTGGCCTTTTAGTTTCTGATCGAGCTTCCGGCATTGATCCACAAGTGGATCGTGCCGCCGATGCTTGCACCAGTCCCAATGTGACTTCATCGCTTGACACAAACGCTTCTTCATCGTCTTTCGTTTCAACACCCAGTATTCCATCGTCGCCGTCAAACACCTGAAGCTGTTTGATGACTTCCATGAAGCGAGTATGCTATTTATCCTAAATAGCCTGAGTTCATCGAGCCGGCAGCCGTGCCCACTCTCATTTTGCGTCTACTATATTTGGATGTGGCGGGCGGCGAACGCCACACTTCGAAAAAGTAACAAACATGACCTATCCCCTAGCCCTCTACCGCGTGATGTGCGACGGCAGACTCAGCGTCGACGCCATTCAACGCCTGCAGACGAGACGACTCCGTTCGGTCTTGTGTTCCGCGTATGATCATGTGCCGCATTACGGCGACATCATGCGACAGATCGGCTACAATCCTCACCACGACTACAAAGGCGGCGCCGATCTTCGCCTTTTGCCGGTGATGACAAAATCCGGTCTGAAGCAGATCGACAGCAGCCGCCTGATCGATAGACGGCGCCAGTCGAAACTGCCGCAATTCTTTTGCGATCACACATCGGGCACGACTGGCACGCCGACGACGGTGTATCGATCGCGTCGCGAACGGGCTCTGCAGATAGCGAAATGGCTAAGGGTAATGTTTCATAACGGGTACAGCCCGCGGGACCGCGTCTTGTCATTCACGTCGCCGGCACGCCTGAGCCCGGGCCGGTCACTTATTCAACGAACAGGTCTTTTTCGCCGATTGGCGATTGACTACAACTTGCCGCCGGCTGATTCTGTCGAGCTCATACTGCGGTACCGCCCGCAGGTGATATACGGCAACCGATCCAGTTTCGATCTTGTCTGTGACGAGCTTTCCAAGAGAAAAATTATGATCGAGGGCGTGAAGCTCGTCTTGGCTGGTGGTGAAGTCATCAGCGAACGCTCACGGTCGCTTTGCAAACGAACGCTGGCTGTCGACATGACCGGTATGTACGGTTCGGTAGAAATGGGAATCATGGCGTATCAGACCCGTCCCGATAGTCCGTATCGGCTGAGTGAGGACTTGACTTATTTCGAGTTCCTGGACGGGGACAATAATGCATGCCTCCGAGGAAATCAGGCACGAATCGTCGTGACGGATTTGACGGGTACGCTCATGCCGTTCATACGATACGACCAGGGCGATATCGTCGTTTTTGATGAAAAGCGATCGAATGACGGTTTGGCAACTCGATCGTTGGTTGCGATCCAAGGCAGGGACGACGATTTCGCTGTATTACCCGATGGAAGCCGCCGGACATTCAAGCATTTTTACGAGGTTATCGACGTTTTCGATTACATCCACGGCTGCCGCATCGTGCAGAAACGATTGGACCTGTTCGACGTTCGTATTGTCTGCGACCCCGTGTACTTTGAGTCCATTCAACAACCGCTGCATGAGCAGTTGGCAGCCACATGCCCATCCGGCATTCTATTCGAAGTAAGGCGCGTAGCGACATTACCGCCGGACCCAGGGGGAAAGTTAAGGCTACTGATTTCGGAAGTGGTATAGCCAAAGGCGAGTGTGGTCATTTTAGGACCATTACGTACAGTAATCTCGACCAGCCAGAGCGTACCCGAGCACTATGGCCACATAATCCCGTTGGATCCACGTAAGATCGACTGCATGGGCGGATAGCAGCTCGGGCATTCCTGCCTGAGCATCCCTGACGCAGCCAAGAATGGCCGCGCTACTCTGACAATGCAACGGGAATTTGTGGCCATAGGCGGCGAAACCGCGTGAAAAAGGGAAAAATCCAACCGGATGTTGTTCCCATAGCCAGAGCATGGACGCGCAAGCCTAACCCATGTGAAGTACGGACGCCGTGATCACGCCCACCTTATGGAAAGACCATCACATGCCAAAATCCAACACGTCAAAAATCATAAAAATACTTGTACCGGTTGTTTTGCTTTCGGTGATTTTTTCCAACACAGACTTAGACAAATTAAGAAGCAACTTAAAAGACATAAAATACCATTATTTTATACTTGGCTTAGCGTTACGCAATGTTTTCTATATTCTATCTGCAACCATAAGATGGAAATGGATGCTTAAAACCTTGTTTCAGATTGACATTCGCTATCTAAAATTACTGAAATTCCTGTGGGTGGGAATATTTTTCGGGTACTTTGTTCCCAGCGGAATAGGCATATATATATATCGAGTCATTGCAGTTGTGAAAGACGCTGGCGGTTACGGAAAAAATATCATGGTGATGATATTTGAGAATGCCGCCGCATTATTCAGTATGTTGGTGCTATTTGTGATCACCTACCCATTCGTTATCGACAAACTTGTCGAGAACCATTGGTTCGGCGACTATTTGGTGTTGACATGGATTTCCTGCATTGTGTTAATAGTAGGTGCTGTACTTGCAGCCGGCGCCTATCGCATGTCAAGATTTCAAAGACTTGTCGATCACGTAAACAGGATTGCGGGTCACAGTGCAAATCGCGTTGCGAAAAAAATAGGTCATGAAACAGAATATGAGATAGATATCCACGTGCTGATCGAGCCACTTTTCCGCAAAGGAAACATTATTGTAATTATCGCAATTTCTATAGCCATGTTGATCGTCGCTTCATTTGGTTCGAACTTAATTTTCAGGTCGGTTGGCGTTAAGCTTGATGTGGCAATCAACATGTTTGCGACGTCGCTGAGTATGATTCTTTTGATGTTGCCGATTTCCTTCGGAGCGATCGGAGTTCGGGAAGGTGTGTATATCCTTCTTTTTGGACTTTTTGGTGTAGCCGCTGAGACCGCTCTCGCTGTGTCGTTTCTCGAATTTTTCGGGACGCTTTTTATTAATTCGCTTGGTGGGGTGGTATATGTTCTTGGTCGCCTGACACCAGAAGAAACGGCACGAAAAATCTAGCAGCCTGTGGGACTGCGGCGGCGACATATTCCGCCTCAAGTTTTAACTGGGGTCGGAATGCCTCCGACCGACGTTTAGCAATGCTCGCTGCCGCCCGCGGCTTTTACGTCTACCTGAATGTTTTCGCGCAAATGTTGCAGGCCCCTGGCTACTGCCGGTTCAGTATCTGCCTTGAATACAATCTGTCCGATCCTGTCGGGTCCAACCGCGAATTGCCGGATTGGATGGCCAATTTCGTAATCTATGATCAACTCGCAGATATCGATTCCTGGCGATGAATCAGGTATGGTGATGCGTTGCAGCGCTCCAGCGTCGGCACCATAAATCAGCAACGAGCCGCAGGCTTGCTGCGGGACAAAATTATGCGCCACGGCAGTTCCCAGGCTTAATGCAACGATGTATTCGTAGTAATCTACGCCGTAATGAATTGAAACCAGTTCCGGCAACCCGGTAGCGCCTGCGCGTGCACCTACCTCCAGAACGTACACGGTGTCACCGCGAAGCATGAAATCCACATTAATCGCGCACGTATCCAATTGCAGTGCTTCCACGCAGCGTTGCAGTTCCGTCCTGACCTGCACCATCGCATCGTCCGCCATCGTATACGGCACATAATGACCGACCGGGACATCGGTACTGCCATTGAATACGATATCTCCGTGAGGCATCACGAACTGCAGGTCACCGCCTATCACCGCTGCCTGAGCGCCAAACTCGATGCCTTCGATGAGCTCTTCCATGATACAATAGTCTTTCTTTGTTACTGAAGTCACATAGTCGTAGGCTTTGGGAAGATCATCGTCGTTCCTTATGTGAACGATTCCTCTGCTGCCGGAAGAGTCGACAGCTTTACAAATTACCGGGCGGGATAATTGGCAATACGCACGCCGTGCGTCATCCAAACTTCGTATTTCGGCATGGCGGGCCGTTGTCACATTGTAACGACGGAATGCCTTTTTCATCTCCAGCTTGTCGGTTGTGTATGACGCCGCACGACCGGAAATCCCCGGCAACCCCAGCGCGTCGCACACATGGCCAAGCGCGTTAATAGCAACGTCGGTTCCGGCAGTGCATATACCGTCGATTTCTTCGCTTCGCGCCAATTCGAGCACGGTCCGGATATCGGTTGTGTCGACAACCCGAATGCTGTCGGCAATGCCGAATCCCGGGTAGTCGCCTTCGCAACTCGCTACAATAACGTGCAACCCCATACGCTTCGCAGTTCGAATAAGGGGCACTTGATAGACACCTGCACCGAGTATTAATAGCTTCTTCAATTCGATATTATGTCATGTAGCGTTTCATTTAGGCGAGTAATGGCCACGCGCCGACAGTTGACCGGCCCGAGATGATGCGCGTTTTTCATGGCGAACCGGATTCATTTTCACAAACATCGTCACGACCTCGGTACAGACGTCGAACCCGAAATCGCGGCGATCCACTTACTTCGTACAGAATTCTTATAAGATATTCGCCGACGACGCCGACCGAAAAGAGCAGCAACCCGCCGTAAAAATTGATTAATAACACGGTCGTTGTCCATCCCGCCACTCCGATACCGCCATAAAAATATCTCACGAGGTAGTAAATCGACAGCGAAATGCTGAAACTCAATGCCAACAGTCCGATCGTACTAATCAACTTCAGCGGCAATGAACTGAAGTTGATCACATTGTCGAATGTCGTCTGCACGAGTTTGGCAACGCTGTAATTCGTACATCCGTACTTTCGCGGCTCGTGGTGGAATGTTACGTTCTTGATTCGTGCGGTGGACTTCAGAATAATCGGCCCCATCACAGGGAACATGGTCTTGTGACTGAGAAGGGTTTCGAGCACCGTACGTCTCATTACGCGAAATGCGGACATCGAGAGATCCCGAGGTTTCCCGAAAATAAAGGTGTTTACAGTCTTAATCATAAAACTGCCGATATTCCGATAAGCCGGATGCTCCCTTTTATCCGGCTTCGCAAAAATCACGTCACAATCATCGTCTGTCCTGAGACTATCCAACAGGCGTGGAATTTCCTCGGGCGGATGCTGCAGGTCGTCATCCATCGTGACAGTGAAAGCGCCACTGGCGTATTCGAATCCGCACATCAACGCACGGAATTGGCCAACGTTGAACATCAGGTCTACCGCGATGATCTCGGGATACTGGCGAACCAGATCGCGCAATACGATCAGGGTGTTGTCACGCGAGCAGTCGTTCACCAGTATGATCTCAAAATTCCACCCTTCCGCACGCCCTACGCAGGTCAGACGTTCGACGAGTTCCGGTAACGATTTCTCGGAATTGTAGCATGGAATTATCACGGACACGCTAGTGGCATCGCGTCCCTGGTTCGTTGATGAGCCGGACATGGTCGCTACTTTATAGCTTCGAATTCGTGTTTACAAAACTCCGGCCGGGATGATGTCGATATAATGGCCGCATGCCGTCCGATTTGACAAAACGAAGCAGATCGACACCTTACTGAATCGAAGTGCCGTGGATAGTAAACCCGCTGTGAGCGTCGCGAACCGCGCGCCACACGCAACCTGCTCCGAAAAACATGTCGCCGACAGAACAGAATGAACGATGTCGATTGGACGATATTGCCACACACTACACGAGTGATCACCTGGCCGGGGCAAACGAAACCTACCACCTCGTCGTGCGGGATGCCATGATACCGGTCGGCGGCGGAGAATCCGCCCTGGAAATCGGATGTGGAAAGGGATTGTGGACCAAGGTCTTGTGCGACAGGTACAGGCGTGTCGACGTCGTTGACAGTTCCCAGTATCTGCTGGATCGACTATGCAGAGAAAACCAAAACAGACAGGCCACTCTCTCCGTGCACTGCAGCTTGATCGAAGACTTTGTGATGATCGAACATAAGGATAAATGGGACCACATATTTCTTACGTTTCTTCTCGAGCACGTTGAAAAACCGACGGAGCTGCTGCGGAGATTAAAGACCATGCTTTCACCACATGGACAACTTCTTATCGCTGTACCCAATGCGGAGTCCGTTCATCGTATGCTTGCCTGTAGAATGGGATTGATCCAGCACACTGGCGAGTTGTCGGAGAACGATATTCTTGTCGGTCACCGTCGCGTATACACGACAAGTATGCTAACGAAGCAGGTGCAGGACGCAGGGCTCAACATCGACAACGCGCAAACCGTTGGCCTTAAGCCGCTGAGTCTGGCGCAGATGACCGAATGGCCACAGCCCCTGGTTGCCGCGTTATGCCGGTCTGGGGATCTGGTTGGCCGATACGGCGCATATATCAGCATCACGGCGTCCGCCGGATGCAAAGGCGGATAAACCCGATGCAGTAGTGTGATACCCGGGGCTTTGGAGGCCACGGTCGATGCAGGACAATCAGATGCAGGTACCGAAAATTCGAAACGTATCATGCATTAATAACGCGATTCATTTCGCCCAAACAAGGTCACGGTTAAGGTCCATTGGGTAAGAAACGAAAAAAGATTGCCAGAGTCGACCGACCGCAAAGTGACCTTGGCGTATCGCCTGGAAGCGACAAGACGCTCGAGGCCGAGGCCGGCGTATCGTCAGATGAACCGTCGGATGGACGACCATGGCATTGGATCTGGATGGCGGCCGCGATACTGGTGATTGTTTGCACGGCGATCGCGCGCTACGCGGAACCGTTAGGTGACACGGATCTCTGGTGGCAGATGGCATATGGCCGACAGTTGCTGGAAAATCGGACACTGGTCCCTGACCACTCTGCATTCTCGTGGATGCCTGCCTCCAACGAATCAATCTACTGTGCATGGTTGATTGAGATTGGACTTTATCTTACGTATAAGTCAGCCGGCTTATCACCGTTCTTCATAATCCGCTATATCGCCTTGCTGATTCCCGTAGTCCTCGCAGTGGTATTGGCCCGGCGTCACGACGTCCATCGGCATCCGCTTGTATGGCTGCTGATCATAATGGGGCTGTTCGCCTCTACACCAGCCCGGCACGTGAAGCCCGAAATGGCTTCGCTTATATTCACCTGGCTTGCGGTGCTTGTCTGGATGCTTATCCGGACGCAAAGGCTACAACATCCACTATGGTGCTACAGCCTGCCACTTTTGATGGTGATTTGGGTCAACAGCCATGGCGGCTTTATCTTTGGGTGTATTCTTTATCTATTCATCGGCGTTGGTGAAGCCGCAAATCTCTTTGTCTGCCGCAAGTGCGCTCTGCCTGGGCGTACAGCCAAGCACCTTGCAACCTCACTCGTCCTTAGTATCGCGGCGATCTGCATCACCCCATACGGTTTGGCGTATCCATTAAGGTTAATCAGAAAGGTCTCCGCGGGCGGCCGCATGGACTTCGAACGTGTAAGCGCATATGCCTCTATATTCGACAGCAGCGCGGCATCGTTTCATTATGTTGACTACATGATCGTGGTTGCGGTAGTTCTGATAATCCTGATCGTAAACCGAATGCGGCACCGTGAAGTCGATGTGGCCGTGATACTCCTGAATGTCGTATTCGGACTGATTTACACAAAATTCTTACGGTCCACATATTTCTGGGGAGCGGTGTTTACACTCACCGCGATTCCGATGATCGCGAAGGGGCCGAGGTGGCTCCAGCCGGTCACAACAGCCCGACGGACGGTACTCGGCGGGATTGTGATTCTGATGATGGCCGGATTCGGCGGGCGGGCCGTGTACGGACACTGGACGAAGCCCACATTGGGTTCGTGGATGGGCTACGGCATTGGCTATCTGAACCCGGTAAGTGAGGCTGATTTTATTGCGGAAAACTATCCGGGAACCCGCCTGGGCAACGACTACAATTCCGGCGCCTACCTGCTGTGGCGGCTGTGGCCGCAAAACGAAGTCTTCATCGATTCACGGTCGTTTCCGTACCTGGAGTGGTATCCTGAGTATGTGACACTCGACCAGAAAGGCGGTCCCGCAAAGATTGCCGAAAAATATCCCGCCGAAATCTGGTGTCTCTCTTACCAACGCACCATAGCGATCGAATATTTTCGCAGGTCGTCGGATTGGCATGCGGCGTTTTATGGGCCGACGGCGGCGGTGTTCGTGCACCGCGATATTGTAAAGGACAGATCCACGCGGCACGCCGACGCCGTCGCCGACATCAAGAACCCGCATCAGGCCGAGTGGGCCTCGCGGTTTGCATTGAATATACGCGATTTGTCCGGCGCAAAGAAGATCCTTGCCGGCATGAAAAAACGGTTCACCGCGTCCACACACCGCGGCCGCCTCCGGCGCGTCGAATCGCAGGTAAATGGTACGATCGCATATTACGATCGCGACTACGAAGCGGCACTGAAATGGTTCGGCAACCAATCGGAGAGCACAGAGCAGTACCGCGTGCGATGCTATCAGTATTTGACCGACCAGGCATGGAAGGCAGAAGACATGCACGGCGCACTCGCTATGGCCGCGGCAGCGGTCGATGTGGACTCGAATAACGCCGAGTGCCTGTATAACCTCGGCATCCTGCAATGGTTGCCCCACCGCCAAACGACGGCGGAGAATACCCCGGCGACAACCGATTTCATAAAAGGTCCGGGTGACACCTCCGAGGCCTGGTCGCAGACACTGAAACGATTCTTGAACGTGTCGAAAAACAATCCGCGCATCAAATCCGAGTTTCGAAATGCCGCCCGGAAGATTATCGACGGACGATTCGACGGCGAAGCAACGTTAATCGTTCCGCCGCAACCACGACGCATTCAAGTGGATTGACAGGCACGCACCGACAGCATATCTAACGTTTCTTCCTGCTCCGGAACGCCGCCAGGATGATCCGATCCATAACGAAAGTGGGCAACACTCGCTTGAGATATCCCAGCAGATATGTCGGTACGGTCACATAATACCGCGCGCGTGGACGCGGACTTTCCAGGGCGTGAATGAGCTTGTCTACGACAGCCGATGCCGGCAGCGTAAAAGGAAACACGGCGCCCTCCTGCTGAAATCGCTTTTCCATTTGTTCGTATACGGCCTTATGGCAGCTGGTGTCAGGTTTTATGTGACGCTGAAAGGCCTTGTAGGAATTCTGCCGGAACCGCGAGGTGATCGGGCCAGGTTCTATCAGTGAGATATGAATGTTGCTGCCGGCAAGCTCAAGCCGCATCGTATCGCTCATTCCCTCCATGGCAAATTTGCTGCCGTTGTAGGCGCCGCGGAACGATGCCGCGGCGAAGCCGAGTACGGAACTATTCTGGATGATACGGCCAAAGCCCTGTCGGCGCATAACCGGCATTACCCGGCCAATCAGCTCAAACGGACCAAAAAGGTTGGTCTCGAATTGCTCTCGCAGAGCGTCCCGGCTGAGATCCTCAACCGCGCCTGGAACACCGTAGCCTGCGTTGTTGAACAGCGCATACAACGCACCGCCGCTTTGTCCCAGTACAGTGTTCAGAGCCGTTTCGATTGAACCACTGCAGGCAACATCCAGCTGGACGGCGGCAAACCCTTCATCGACCAGCCTGGCGACGTCTTCCTGACGGCGCGCCGACGCGAATACGCCGTAGCCGCGTTCGCGCAGGATACATGCAGATTCCAGGCCGATACCGCTCGAGCAACCCGTAATAAGTATGTGTCGGATCATGAGTTAAGACTGCGGCGGCCAGCGGGCGCCTTCTGTGAGTCCGTGACCGGTTTCATCGTCATACTCGCGGTCCCAGTCTTGGTGGCGGTCGAGTATTTTCTCCGCTTTCAGTTCGGCGAGCCGGTCAAGCGCGTCGCAGGAAAACGACGACATGCCGTAAAGCTCCCGTACAAGTTCATGCGCTGCGGCAATCGCATTATCGCGATGCTGATTCTCGTGTTGCTCCAGCGCTGAAATAAACTGACGCCACTGATGAACGAGAACCTCTGGCGCGTCGTGCCCGGGTTGCCATCGCGGCAACCAGATGGTGACATCGGCCGACGCCCGGAAGTTCGCCAGACGGCACAGGCCGTGATTGCTGCGCTTGCCGTATCGCCATTTCACATTCCATGCAGTGTACCCCATAACGCGCCGGCCGGAAGCGTTTTTCGGGCCGTTTGCTCTGATCGAGCGAAGGATAGCCGTGGCCGTGGAGCCGGTCACGGTATAATATTCGTATTCGACATTCGACGTGACCTGCTCCCCGAATCGGCGTTCCGTTGCCGCATGCATGGCCGCACAGCCGGACAACATGGCTGCGGTAGAAAATTGTATGATTCTTACACAGATTCGTTGGGCACGGGACATAATACCACAGTAGCATGGCTGAAGATACCATGCAACGATAGCATTGCGTCGTCGAGGGTTGCGGCGGCCACGAACAGCCGCGGCCGGATGCAAAGTAGCACAGCGATCTTCGCTGTAGCTGCGACAACGCAGCAAACTCGCAAGAGACGTGACAAGTGGGCCCGAAAGCAGAGCCGTGTGCGCAAGAAATGGGGGCGTGGAGGGCGTGAAACCCACGCTAGAGCGCGAATTCCAACGGAACGTCTAGCCTGAATAATTCATACAACCGCTGCTGCGGCCACAACTCGCACCTCATCTCAGCGAGTTATGGAGAACCCGAGATATCAAGGTAATTCATTACTTTTTCAATCTCAGAACCTCCGTAACTCGCTGATCTGAAGCACGCTAAGCAGCCTCGCGACGCGGTTGTATAGATTCATCAGGCTAAGCAGTCAGGCCCGCTACGAATCTGGATATCCGCGATGTGGCGGTCTCGATGTCGTCGAGACTGACGGCGTAGGAACAGCGCACATGATTGTCGGCATGACGACTGAACGCCGGCCCCGGAACGACCGCGACCTTCTCCTGCTGTAACAGGCGAGTGGCGAATTCCGTGCCGGACAACCCGGTCGAACTCACATCGGGGAAAGCATAAAACGCGCCCTCGGGAAGATGGCATGATAAACCGATATCATTGAATCGCTTCACGATCACGTTACGACGGATCCGATACTCGCGACGCATACTTTCCATGTCATTGCGTCCGCGGCGCAACGCTTCCAACGCCGCCTCCTGCCCCATAATGGACGCACAAAGCATCGAATACTGGTGTATCTTCATCATCGCTTCGATCATATCGTGCGGACCACACGCGTAACCAATACGAAATCCGGTCATCGCATAGGCCTTGCTGAAGCCGTGGAGGAATACCGTGCGATCCTTCATTCCCGGGAATGCTGCGATCGATTTGCACCGTTCACCATATGTCAACTCGGAATAGATCTCGTCCGTGATCACCAGCAAATCATGACGCACCGCGATCTCGGCAATGGCCTGTTTCTGGGCAAAGTCGATGTTGGCGCCGGTGGGGTTATTGGGGAAATTGATCAGCACCGCCTTGGTGCGCGGCGTGACGGCCTTCTCGAGTTCCGCGGGATCCAGGCGAAACTGACCTTCCTTATGCGTGACGATCGGTACGGGCACAGCCTGCGCCATACTGATGCAGGCAGGGTAGGAAACATAACACGGCTCGTGGTAGACCACTTCGTCACCGGCTTCAAGCACGGCGCGCAGTATCAAATCCAATGCCTCGCTGACACCGACTGTAATGATGCACTCTTTTTCGGGATCGTAGCGTACGTCGAAGTCCTTCGCTACATACTCGCACACTGCCTTGCGCAGTGACAGCAGCCCAAGATTCGACGTGTAATTTGTGCGGCCGCGTTCAAGCGAATAAATGGTCGCTTCGCGAATTCCCCATGGCGTGTTAAAATCCGGTTCACCGACACCGAGGGAAATGACATCGTCCATAGCGATGACCAATTCGAAGAAATCGCGGATGCCGCTCCGCGGCAATGCCGCTATGTGAGCTGCGACGCGGTCAGGGCGTGATTTTGAGTCGGTCATATTCTTCGTTGTCTTCCAGTTGAAACCCGGCTTCCTTGTATTTCATCAACACAAAATGGGTTCTAGTCGATTGCACGCCGTCGATCGGCGCAAGTTTGGTCGAGACAAATCCTGCGACATCCTGTAGACTGTCACCCACGACGATCAATTGGAGATCATAGCTTCCCGACACCAGGGTGACATCTGTGACTTCGTTGAATTTTGCCAGATTCCCGGCAATACGGTCAAAGCCGAGATCGCGCTCGGGCCGAACCGTGACCTCGATGATCGCTCTCACTTTCTTGTCCGCGCATTTGTCCTCATTGATCAACGGATAATATCCGCGTATGATGCCCTCGGCCTCGCATTCGGCAATGAGTTTCTCGACAGCTTCCTGCGACATCATCAACCGTTCCGCGAGCTGTGATGCCGGCAAACGAGCATTTCTTCGCAGTTGCGACAATAACTGGTCCATGTCGTCCGTATTCATTTGTCTTCCGGTATCTTTAATTGTTGTCCAACATAAATGGTATCGCCGGCAAGATCGTTCAGCGCCTTTAGGCGGGGCAGCGGTACGTCGAATGCCTTGGCTATCGCGCCAAGTGTATCGCCCTTCTCCACCCGATAGATCTGAAACGACGGTGCCGGCGGCGCCGTGCTGATCGCACGCTTCTCGATATTGCTGATCTCGGACGAGACCTCGGCAATCACTTTCTCGTAGGATTTGCGCCGAGACCGGCTTTCCGCGATGATTAGATTGCGCAGCTCCTCGAGCTTGGTGCTGTTCTGATCACGCAGCGTGGCGTTTTCCTCCTCGAGTGCCTTGACACGTTCATGGAGTGCGGTGACGTCGTCTTTAAGCACCCGAATGACTTCGCCATAAGCCTGAAAATCGGAGATCAGTGCGTTTCGCTGCTCCTGCAGCCGGCGTATATCTTCGCTGTATGCCTGTCGCTGCTTGTTTATCTCGTGGACGATTTCGTTTTGAAACGCCACGAACCGGTCATCGCCATCATCGGCGAGCGCCGGCGCGGCGCCGATCAGCAACAGAATTGCCACGGCGCGATAGTTGTAAAAGCGGTTCATTGCCATCGCATTTCACCTTACAGGCGTATGCCTTGCTCGATCTGCCCGGCGCCGGCAAGACTCAGTGCCTCGACACTGCCGATCTCCATGAATCCCTGCGAACTGACGGGATTCAAGCCGTCACTCGCTTCCATCGACGAGTCTTCCATATGATAGAGCGACGACGGAATGTTCACCATACTCTGGAACTGGATGTTGCCCTTGTACAGGCCGACGGACACGGTCCCGGTAGCGAACCGCGCCAACGCCTCAATCGCCTGTCTGGCTGCCGTCGTAACCGGCTCGAAGTAGCGACCATCATATATCTGGTCCGCAACGATCCGCGAAACATGCTGAAAGAGCTGCGCCGAACGCCGATCCAGTACAGCCTGGTATACCATCGCCAGGCAGCTGCCGAGCAGCTCCATTCCCGGCGATTCGTAGACGCCTCTGCTCTTGGTGCCGATCACCCGATTCTCTAGGGCGTTCTTAATGCCGACGCCGTTGCGGCCGCCGATTTCGTTGGCCGTCCGCAGTATCGTCAATCGGTCAAGTGGCCTGTCATTGATCGCAACCGCATAGCCGCTCTCAAACGTTACGGTTACACTCTCGACGGAATCCGGCGCATCCTGTGCCCAGACGCCCATTGTCGGCTCCACGATCGTGCACGGCGTCTCGAGGCTTTCAAGATCCTCGGCCTCATGAGACAACCCCGCGAGATTCGCATCGGTCGAGTACCGCTTCTTTGTCTCTGCCGCGGTTTCGATACCAAGCCGCGCCAGGTATTCGATCATTTGTCGCCGGCCGGGAAATTCGGTCAACAGATCCTGATCACGCCAGGGTGCGTACACGTAAAAATCGGGCGCCAGCACATTCGTGTACCGATGAAAACGCACCTGATCGTTGCCTCGTCCGGTAGCGCCGTGCGCCAGAACTGAGCAGCCGTGCGCCCGCATCTGAGGTAGGAGACCGCGCACGGCCACAGCACGCGCTATCCCCGTGGAATTCCAATACCCACCGTCATACATCGCCTGGCACTTGAGCACTTCGTGGCATGCGTCGGCCATATCCGCCTTCAGGTCTACGATCTCGGTGTCGACGTCGCAGGGCGCCATCCGCGTGCGTATATCCTCGATATCGGTTTCGTCCGGCTGCCCGAGATCGGCTGTGAAGCACACGACATCGATGTCGAGATCCCGGAGTTTTCTCGCAAGTGTTCGGCTATCAAGCCCCCCGGATACACAGAGGCCGACCTTTTTTCCTGGTAATTCGTGATAGGAGTTCTTCATGGTTCAGAGTCTCACGTTATGATGTTTGCGGCTGTGCGCATTCACCGCAGTCGCAGACACGCAACCCCGCGGTGAACAGCCGGTTCGGGCGCTGCGAGTCCATATCATTTATGATAAGTCATGACTGCGGGAATCAATTGGACAGACGGCGCGCCACGGCCGGGGCACAGCAAACTCGAAGATTGGACAGATGTTTCACTGGTATTACGGGAGGTCAGCAGACAACTAAAAACTGCTGTTACGGGTCGTACAACAGTGACCGATATCCGACATGCTTAACGGATTGTCCACTCAGTAGCGAACGCCGGCTGCACGTGCGGCATGGCGTTACTTGTACCGCACTCGCCAGCTGAAGTCTCTCACCGACGTGCTGAGTGGAAATTCCGGTTCGATAATCGGTTCTGAGTCCGTGGCAAATGTCGCAACCTCCCACGGACCGACAAGGGCGGAACGAACAAAGAATCGCCATGTACCGCGCGCGGCGCCATACGTGATAGCAGCCATACCACCTTCGTTACGATCGACCTCTATGACGTTGGCGGGAATTTCCAGGATACCGGTTGTGATGTTCGATACGCCGCGTCCGAGCTTCCGCAACTGGTTACTACCCGGTGCCGGCTCCCAGTCATCACTCTTCAGGTCGATGAAAAACAAACCGGTTGCGAAGTCCAGCAATTCATACAGTTCGATCGCGACGTATGGATGCACCAGACCGGCGACAACCTCAGCCCGGATCGCGGTTTCATTTTCCTTGTTCAAGGCCTTGTCAATCCGCGCCATACGTGTGTTCGCTTCCTCGTCGATTTCATTTTCGGAAGGCATGATCGTATTGAGCACCGGCTTCTTGTTGAATCTACGGAAGCGCAGACTCTCGTCGCTGCTGGTTTCATAGCGCTGGTCGATAACCGAAATCGTACCGTAACCGTGCTTCACCTCGTGCATCCGCTGGCGGCTGTCGGCACTGGGAACAAGTGCCGTAGGGGTGCCGAATCCAACCGGAAAGTCCAGCCAAGTAGGGCTACGGCGGTGCCCATGGTACGCGATGCCTTTCTCCCGAGCCGTGTAGTATGCGCCCAGAGACACTTTTTCGGTGATCGCGATTTCCGCACCGAGTCCCAACGACCCGGCGATACCCACATGGACAACATCGTGGAGATCCAGAATGCGGTTGATAGGATAAAAGAATAGTTTCGTGAACGAACGCTCATACATGGCGACACGCTCGCGTTCATCGATGTCTTCCGACCCGGCCAACGCTACGTTGGCACAGGAAAAAAGACCGATTAAAAGGGATACAACTAAGATGCGGGACTTCGCGATTCCGTTCGATTTCATCATGGCATCTCCGTAATCATTCAGAAGTGTCGTAGTTTGAGAGAGTGAAAGCGGCAAAAAACTTACCGTGCAACATATCATGGCAAAGTATAATTCACCACGGCAAAGTTGTCAAATTAGTGATTTTTTGGCGGCCCGCAAGGATTCGGAAGATTACGGTCGCGTCTGCCGTGACGCCGTCAGTCCACATGGATCATTCGCGTGACGTATCAACGTGTATGCGAAACCTGTGACGCGGTGTTCATTGATCGTCCAAAATTTCCAGCGCGCGCAGCGCTGTTCGCGCTGCACGTTGCTCTGCGGTTTGCCGTTTTCCGGCGGTGCCTACGCCGTAACGGGTGTCATTGATCGATACGGCGACGGTAAAGGTTTTGGCGTGGTCCGGTCCGGATGTATCCAGCACATCATAGGTTGGCGTCTGATTATACGTTTTTTGCGAAAATTCCTGTAATTTCCCCTTGGGATTATCGCTTTGGATGAGCGATGTCAGCTCAACATCCTGATACACATCGTCGACGAGAGCGTTTATAAGTGTTGTCGCATGCGTGAGGTCGTAACCGCTGTCGATGTACATCGCACCAATTAACGCTTCGAAGACATCGCACAGCATCGATACACGCTGGTCGCCCTTGTTGATCCGTTCGCCGCGGCCGATCCGCAGGTGGTCGCCAACACCGAGACGCCGGGCGAACTCCGCGAGGGTCGAGGCCTTGGACAGAGCCGCCCGTATTTTTGTCATTTTCCCTTCGGGCAGGCTTCGGAACTCATTAAAAATTCGCGTCGTTACGGCGATATGAATAACAGAATCGCCGAGAAATTCCAGACGTTGGTAGTCACGGTCCACATGCTTTTTCTCGGCACAGAATGACGGGTGAGTAAGCGCTTCAAGGAGGTGGCTTTCGTCCCGAAAATGATAACCAAGCCGTTCCTGCAGATCATTCATCGATCCCGGCCCTCCGCACATCGACCACCTGAATTTGACGATTCCGACACCCTTTGTATACGTTTATCTGCGGTATGCCGGCCACATCCCAGGGTTGGTCCGGGAAATCCCGGGGGCGGCGACCAAAGGCGACGAACTGCATACTGTTGCCGCCGCCATCGAGGAGCCGCCCACGTGAATGGTTCGCGCCAATACACGACATCTGATCGGGCTCGACACCGTTAAACCGTAGAACCGGCGCCGGATTGCAGTGGCCGAAGGGCTTAATAAGCTCCAATTCGAAATAGAACTGATCGTTCAACTCGGACAACTGTGCCTCTCCGTCCAGGTCGAGCACCGGTGTGAAATCCATATGCTCGTCGCAAGCCAGCCGGACATGTTCTTCGAACGCCGTCTCAAACGCAGCAAGTTTTTTCGGATGCACAGCCAGACCGGCGGCCATCGGGTGTCCACCAAAACGCAACAGGTGTCCACTACAGGCACCAAGCACAGTGACAAGATCGATTGCTCCCACGCTCCGTCCGGAACCATGTATCTCGCCGCTGTCCGATATACTCAAGACGACTGTGGGCCGTTGAAATTCGCGCGCGATCCGGGATGCAACGATACCGATTACTCCCGGGTGCCAGCCACGATCGGCGACCACAATGGAAAATAGATTGTCGAGGTCCAGTGTACGGATTTTGAGACGCGCCGCACGGGTAATGCGTTCCTCGAATGTCTGGCGTTTGCGATTATACTTGTCGAGCGCGCGGGCGAATCCGTGAGCATCGACCATCCCGGTCGCCTGGAGCAGCTGCAATGAGTCCTCGGCGTTGCCAATGCGACCGGCCGCATTGATACGCGGCGCGAGACGAAACGATATGTCCGACACGCCCACATTCTCATGCAGACCAGAGACCTCGCACAACGCACGGATGCCAGGCCGTCGCTGCGCACACAAGATCTTCATACCGTGCTTGACCAGGCAACGGTTTTCACCTGTCAGGGGAACAATATCGGCCACCGTACCCAATGCCACCAGGTCAAGGCCGTCTTTCAAATCGATCGTACCGCCGCCAAGTTGATGCTCGCGCCCGTATTTTATGAACGCGTGACAGAGCTTGAAACTCACGCCGACGCCGGCCAGGCCCTGAAACACCGAAATCTCGGGATGCAGTTTCGGATTGATAACGGCCAACGCCTGTGGCAGCGTCTCGCCGGGTTCGTGGTGATCGGTAATAATCACGTCAACGCCGCGATCGCATGCCGCAGCCGCGGCGTCATGACTGGTGATACCGCAGTCGACGGTTATCAACACCCGATGTTCCCGGATGGATTTGTTCACCGCGGCCACAGTCAAACCATACCCGTCGTCGATACGATCCGGCACGTAATGGTCGACCAGTGCCCCGGCACTGCGGAGAACCCACGTGAGCAGCGCCGTGGCCGTGATACCGTCGGTATCGTAGTCTCCGAACACCAGAATTGGTTCGCGGTTGGCGATCGCGCGCCACACGCGTTCGGCCGCAGTACGCGTACCGGGAAGCAGGTACGGGTCGGAGAGGTTCTGCAGCAGTGGATTGAGGAATTGCCCGGAATCATCAAGGGCCAGCGAACGATTGGCCAGTATGATAGACGTGAGACGTGTTAAGTCGTGTTGCTGCATGAACGCGTCGACGACATCTGGGTCGGCATGCGCCTGCTGCCAGCGTAATGCTGCCATACTTTGACCTCTCCTTGCTCGTGCTCGAACCATATCCAGTGCCATGTCGGCCGGAGAAGCCCGCGAAACATTATCTACTACGTGGTGCGGCGAGATCCGGCTTTCGGGCAGCGGCGGTCTCGTCGAGTCGACGAACTGGACATGTCAGCGGCGCGGCGAGAATACTTTCCGGATCCTGCTTAATCTGTTCGGTAATATCGATCAACGCCTGAATGAATCCGTCCAGCGTTTCCTTCGACTCGGTTTCCGTCGGTTCGATCATCAACGCCTCAGGCACGATCAGCGGAAAATACATGGTCGGCGGGTGATACCCCCGATCCAGTAGTGCCTTGCAAATGTCGATGGCGTGCACGCCGTAGCGATTGTAACAGCTGGCGGACACGACACATTCATGGGTGCAGACCCGGTCGAACGGTATGTCGAAGTGCGCCGCGAGCTTCGTGCGTATATAGTTCGCGTTGATAACCGCATTTTCTCCGATTCTGAGCAACCCCTTCCTTCCCAATGTGATGGTATACGCGAATGCGCGCAGGATAAGGCCGAAGTTGCCATAAAACGGCGCGATGTAACCGATGCTGTCGCTATGTCCGTAATCAAGCGCATAACTTCCGTCCTGACGCTTTTCAACGCGGGAGATGGGCAGGAACGGCTCGAGCACGTCACTCACCCCGACGACCCCGGATCCCGGACCGCCCCCGCCATGGGGTGTGGTGAACGTCTTGTGCAGATTCAGGTGCATGACATCGAATCCCAGATCACCAGGTCGCAGGCGCCCGAGTATCGCGTTGAGATTTGCGCCATCGCCGTAACACAATCCGCCGGCAGCATGCACGCGATCACAGATGACCGTGACATTGGGATCGAAAAGTCCAAGCGTATTCGGACAGGTCAGCATGATGCCGGCCGTGTTGTCATTCAATTTCGAGTCGAGATCGGCCATGTCCACGTTACCATCCGGATCGGTCGCCAGCTCACAAACCTCAAATCCAGCGATGGCCGCGCTGGCGGGATTGGTACCATGCGCGGCGTCCGGGATCAACATCACGTTCCGCGTATCGTCGCGTGATCGGTGCCACGCGGCAATCATCATTACCCCGGTGAGTTCCCCGTGAGAACCGGCCAGCGGCTGCATGGTAAACCCGGTAAACCCAAGTATCTCCCGAAGCAACATCTCAAATTCGAATAACACCTCAAGGGCTCCCTGCGTAAGGGCGCCGCCGTGCCGCAGTTGCGGCAGAAGCGGATGCAGATTCGCAAATCCCGGGAGGGCTGCAATACGCTCGTGCGATTTGGGATTGTACTTCATTGTACACGATCCCAGAGGATAAAATGACGTATCAATAGCGAGATTGCGCCGACTCAAATTCACGTAGTGACGCACCACATCGAGTTCAGACACCTCCGGCAAATCGGCCGGGTCCGGCCGCAGCAATGTAGTGGGCATCGCGTGCTTCGGCGGCACGTCCATGCGCGGCAGGGTCGATCCTCTACGCCCGGCGCGACCACGATCGAATATCAATGTTGGATCCATACGATTTGATTTCGCGTTTTACTCGGTCATCGGTTGGTGAGAACCGCTTCCATGGCCACCGCGAAGGCACGTATTTCTTCGCGGCTGCGCTTCTCGGTGACAGCGATAAGCAGGTCATTCTTGCGTTCGGGATAATATCGGGAGAGCGGAAAACCTGCCGCAAAGCCCTTGTCGATCATGCGGCTTACGACCTCCGCCGCTTCCATCGGCAACCGCAACACAAACTCATTGAAAAATGCTGTCTGCCCGGCAACGCCTACACCCGGAATGCGCAGCAATTCGTCGCGGGTATAACAGGCCTTGGCAGCACAAAGCCGACCCAGTTCGACAAAGCCTTCTTTGCCGATACACGACAGGTACGTAATAGCCGCCAACGCACACAATCCCTCGTTCGTACAGATATTTGACGTCGCACGCTCGCGACGGATGTGTTGTTCGCGCGTCTGAAGGGTGAGCACAAAGCCGGTTTCGCCGGCCGTATCGGTCGTACGCCCCACAATGCGTCCGGGGAGCTTACGCATGTGATGGGTCGACGTGGCGATGAATCCCAGGTACGGCCCGCCGAAGCTCAGATTGTTGCCGAGACACTGTCCCTCGCCGGTCGCGATGTCGAACCCCAGAAGTCCCGGCGACCGCAGCATCGACAGGGCGACGGGATAGCACGAGCAAATGGTTATGATTCGGCGTTCTTTCGCGTATGCAATGAGGTCCGACCAGTCTTCGACGGATCCGAAGACATTCGGATACTGCACCATCACACACGCCGTCTGGTCGTCCAGCAATGTCTTCAGGGCGGCCATATCGGTATCGGCGGAATTCTCGGAAGAATCGGAAATGACCAATTCGATATCGAGGTTTCGGCTATAGCACTGGATCATCTTACGGTAGATCGGCGAGACCGTGCCGGCCAGCACCGCGCGACGACGACGCGTCGTGCGTATGCCCATCATCATCGCCTCGAACAACGCGGTACCGCCATCGTAGAGAGAAGCATTCGAGACATCCATGTCCAGCAGCCGGCAGATCGCGCTCTGGTATTCGTACATTGCCTGCAGCGTCCCCTGCGACGCCTCGGGTTGATAAGGCGTATAGGCCGTGTAAAACTCGTTGCGGCCGGTAATCTCCGATACCACGGACGGGATGTAATGATCGTAGAACCCCATTCCCAGAAATCCGGTCAGATTGTCGGCGTTCTTATCGGCCAGCCCGGCAAGATAGCGTATCACCTCGTATTCGGACTTGCCCTCGGGCATCGCAGCAAAGTCCGGCTGCGGCATACTGACACCGGCCTCCTGCCATAGCGCGTCGATATCTGCAACGCCGATTTCCGCAAGCATCTCACGGCGGTCGTCGTCTGTGTTTGCGATATATGGCATGGGTGTCCTTTACTGGTACTATACGATCAAGAAAATCGCTCAGATGCCAGGCCGGCGGCGGGCGGGCACGCGACGACGAACGGCATATACGGTATCCGCGACGGCGAGGAATGTCGAGTGATGACGTGGAATTATCGGCAAGAGTAACGGCGGGACTTGTTATGGGGAACGACGTCGCAGGCTGAAGTCCGTGAAATCAACCGACGAAATCGCTGTATTCTTCCTCGGTCATGAGACCGCTGAGTTCGTCGGTATTGATGCGCGACATCCGACAGATCCAACCATCGTGTTCCGGCGATTCGTTCATCACCTCCGGATTTTTCTCCAATGCCGGATTGACCTCGCTTACGATACCTGACAAGGGACTGAAGACGTCGGAAGCAGCTTTTACAGATTCGACGACGGTGAGGACGTCACCCTGCGCAATTTCGACGTCGGTCTCGGGCATGTCGATGAATGTAATGTCGCCGAGCTCCTTCGCTGCATGCGCCGAGATACCGATGGTAGCGATGTCGCCATCGATCTCAACCCACTCGTGTTCTTCTGTGAATCGCTTCATAACACCTCCTGAAAAAGATCAGCTAGCTGGACGTTCTTTCTGCCGTATTACAGGCAGGCATTGCCTGATTTCACTGACACTTACGCTTTGATCGCGACATTGTCAAGCAAGGCCCTGTAAATTTTGCAACACGCAAATGATTTTTTCTGAGGGCGCCTGCTTTCGGGCCGCTACGGCGCAGCGCGATACGCCCGCTTCACGCGATCCCTCGCCAGGTCAAAATTAGCACGGAGGGTTGCACGCAGCGGGGCGCCTGTAATGGCGTAGAAATAAGGATTATGAACAAGCTGCGCCGACGAACGCAACAACTGATATAATAGGATAATAAGCGATGTCAACACGTAGCGTCTCGGCGACTTGCCGCTAACAGCCTGTCGGACTGTGGGGATCGTAGCGAAAAATATGAGAAATCGAGAACGTCAACTCCGCCGTTACACCGCGATCGTATCGCGGACACTGCCGCGCGCGTAAAACGGCAAGGTGACAGTGACGCCGGGGATGTCAATTTTTCGTGATCTGGCAATCACAGCTGTCCCGGGCGTAGCGGAAAAAACGTCCAGGTACGCCATCGCTACAGCAACCTCGAGGGACGGCGAAAATGAACCCGATGTCACAACGCCGATTAGTGCGCCGTCAACCGACTCGATCGCGGCTCCGGCACGTACGGCCCGGCGTCCATCGAATCGCAATCCCGTTAAACGACGGCCAGGTGGACGCTGCAAGGAATCCGCCCCGATATACGGGCGATCGTTGTCGATGAAGCTGCCGAATCCAGCCTCAACAGGTGTAGTCGACCGGCTCAGCTCGTGGCCGTATAGGGGATAACCCATCTCCAGCCGCAACGTGTCCCTGGCCCCGAGCCCGGCCGGTTCCAGATTTTTGCAAACCAGAAGCTGCGTCCAGACGTCGAGGGACCTGGCCGCATCGAAATACAATTCAAAGCCCAGTTCGCCCGTGTAACCGGTTCGACTTATCAGGCACGGAATACCAAAAATCTCCGTTTCGGCAAAACGAAAATACCGCGGAAGAGCGCCCGCCGGAAGACCGCATTGCGCCAATACGCCGGCTGCACCCGGCCCCTGCACATCGAGTTTTCCGGTGGTGGCCGACGCATCGGTAAACACCGATCCGTCGCTCAGGTGTCGCCGGATATGATTCGCATCGCCATCAATCGTGCCGCCGTTCACCACAACAAAGTAGGTGTTTTCGTGCAACCGGTAGACGATAATGTCATCAACGACTGTACCGTCCTCAGCGAGGAGAAAATTATACCGGCACGTGCCGACGCGCTGGTCCGACACACGACGGGGCAGCATTCGGTCCAGGTCAGCGGCGACCGACTCGCCGGTGATGCGAAACTGCCCCATATGGCTGCAATCGAACAGCGATACGCTGGATCGTGTATGCCGATGTTCGTGAATGATTCCGTGAGCATAGTGCAGCGGCATATTCCAACCACCGAAGGGCGCCATGCGGGCGCCGGCACGGATGTGTGCCGCTTCGAGCGGTATCGATTGCAACGTGTCGGCTGATTCTGAATTCACGGTGTGGTCCGGATTACGCTGATTCTGAAAACCTACGGAATCGCCATGAGATGGGATTGAGTCCGGCGGTCCGTATAAATAGCCTCGGTCTGTCGTACTATAGCGGCGATGAGCGGTCGAAACAATGACTGCCACGATCTTGCAGCGCGCCGAGTTCTAACTGGCCATTCATCCGTGTTTGTATCCCATCAACTTTTTAAGCAACGCGACTTGTTATTATCGTGCAATATAATATGTTGGTGCCAACCACATAACGATTGATCAGTACTCGCAGCAGCGCCGGGAAAAACGCACCGATCCGGACCATCGCCGTGAGGACGCAAGCAATGACTAACGGTATCGAAGAAAGCCAGTTCCAAACCGACGGCCTTGATGAAACACGACTCGAGTTCGGTGATCTGGATCAAACCCTCCTTGAAGCAGCGCATGCCGCCCCGGTTACCATCAGCCGGGTCGAAGGCGCACCTGTGACCACGATTCGTGTCGAATGCGATCCAAACGACCAGGACACGCCGCTTTCCGAACTTGTCGCCCATATATTCTTCGAAATTAACAGGCTCAATCTCACAAATGAGCCCAGAGTGCATGTGATGGGCGAGCGTTCCGGCACGCCGCTTGGTGTAAGTTGCGCCGTCATGGCCCATCTCGCTGCGATATTCGACGAAGTCAAGGTGTACTGCCACGCAAGCCAGACATTCGAGACCGTCTCGGTCTAACCTGCCTTGGCAACTCGGTGATGTGTTCACCGAGAGCGCAAGGCATCGGCGGTTTCTCTCCTCCAATATGGACGGGATACCTGATTACCCTGTTCAGTGTACTGCCAGCCTAAAGAACGCCGGTTCACTTTCATTCCCCAAATGGTCAACGGCAGTTATGGCAAGCTTCGTTACAGAGCCAACCGCAATGTCAAGGTTCTGCGCGACGGATTTCAGCGACGTCACAGCCGGGGGCAGTACCGTATAGCGCCAGCCCGCTCGCGATTTCACATAGAATCCCCAGCGCACGGCAACGTCGCTGCCGGCTGTGCGCCAAGTGAGATCGCCCCACTCTCCGCCGGCAAGTAGCTCGACCAGTGGTCTATCCGGCGGTATCGCATCCAGCCACAGCATCGCCGGGAGCAACGCGGGCGACGAATACGGCCCGGCGGCAAGTGCGTCCCGAATCCCTCCCGCATTGTCACGCACAAACTTTGCGCGGAAGTGAATTTGCCCGGGCGCTTCAGGCGCGAAGCCGCGAATAATCTGGATCTGATCAATTATTTCCGTCGCCTCCTCCCTCCACGTAGCCAGTCCCGGCCAGATGTGGCGGCGGTGCGTGTTCTCGCCGTGCCACCATCCAAGTAGCACGGGAAAGCTCTGCGCCGGCTTGCCGATCGGCCAGTAGAGTTGTGGGCTGAAGTAGTCGACCCACCCATTGTTGAGCCATAAGCGTGAGTCGGCATACAGTACGGAATACGTATCCTTGCCGCGGATGCCCGGAGGGTTTTCGGGCCGCCAGATGCCGAACGGACTGATACCAAATACCATTGCCGGCTTTAACCGTCGTATCGTCCGATACACGGATTCGACAAACATATTGATCCGCTGCCGGCGCCAGTCCCCCCGATCCAGTCTGCCGCTGTTCTCCCGATACCGCTGCCAACTGACATCGTCCGGGAAGTCGGCGCCGTTGTTGAACGACTCGTAGGGGTAGAAATAATCATCGAAGTGAATGCCGTCCAGCTCGTACCGGCTGACCACGTCTTCAACGACTCGGATGACGTGATCGCGACTGTCATCCTCCCCCGGATCAAGCCACCAATATCCCGGTTGCTTCAATTCCCGCACCAGGTCCGGACGGCGTGCCACAACCGATTGCGACGAGAACCTACCATTCATCGCCGGGTGGGACACGCGATACGGATTCATCCAGGCGTGTATCGCCAGTCCACGACGACGGCATTCGTCGATCCAGAATTGCAGCGGATCATACCCCGGATCACGGCCCTGCTCACCGGTCAGATACCAGGACCACGGCTCCAGTTCCGACGGAAAAAAGGCATCGCAGTGGGGGCGAACCTGGAAGATCACTGCGTTAAAATTCTGTGCCGCGATAAGGTCGAGATAGGCAATGGCTTCACGCTTTTGCTCCGAGACGGACAGCGATGGTGCAGAAGGCCAGTCGAGATTGGCCACAGTTGCGACCCAGACCGCGCGAAACTCGCGGGGTATCCGCGGCAGCGCTTCAGGGGTGTTGGTGAGGGTAAGTTGGGCAGCATCGGTTTCGGCACCGGCACACAGCACACCGGCACATACCAGAATGACGATGGCGGCTATCCTGCTACTCACCCGTTCTTGTATCACAATTCACCCGATGTTCAGTTTAAAGAGCGTAACACGTCCTTCCGGCAAGAACATACGCCATTGACCGATCCTCTATGCGTTCAATTTCGAGGTACTCGTAGTTAGCCTGAAGAATTCATACAACCACTGCTACGAACGCGTTGAAGCGTTCGCAAAGCCAGACAGGATGCCTGCGAATGATCTAAGCTAGACGCCGTTCGAAAAGGGGTCAAATAAGGCATTTCCCCCTTTTCTTCACGGCGTCTGTGATCGAAAATTTGAAAATTTTCGAATGGATTATGTTTATGGTGCGTTTTTTTACGGCTTTTGGCGAACTACGGGGTAGAAACTCCTGTTTTTGCCACACCTCATCTGTAGGATTGTCCCTTTCGTTACTCATTGATGTCGTCATTGGCTAAGCCGCTAACTTAGCAATTTCTTTTAGGCGTCGCTGCTCAAGCTGCACCATCCGGCAGAGGTTATACGCGAGAACTTTTTCAAGTAATTCAGCGGTCACTTGTTCGAGCCCCCGGCGTGAAAGTCGCCCAAAGCCGAATCGATATTTGATTGTGAACATCAATGATTCGATTGCCGAGCGATCATTTCGGGCGCTTTTATAGTCGGGACTTTCCCAGTCCTCAATCGGCGTTACTTTCTTACCAGTAGCCCCGTTCATGCTTACAATATCAATTCCTGAATTTTTCAGAGATACGCGATTCTTTTTCGAAGAGTAACCATCGTCAACACTGACCTCTGAAGGGATGACCCCCGAGCGGGCGATCGCATCTTCTATGGCAGGAACCAAAAGATCACTGTCGGCAACGTTTCCGCGCGGCACAACCAGGCTGATCACAAAGCCGTGGCCACTACGCACCAAATGGGGCTTGTAGCCGATAACTGCTTGGCGCCCACCCTTCTTGATAAAGCTGGCGTCGGCATCCGATATACTCAGAATCTTTTCCGTCGACGGTGTATTTATCCCCTCGAATACGCGTAGCCGAGTATAGGTAATGACATCAGTCACCCACTTTAAGTCGGTTTCCATGAGTTGCACGCTTTCTTGCAAGCGAAGCTGCCGGCTTGGACGAAGCCTGAAATAAGCCTCCGGCGTCAACGACCGTACCTTTTCGAGCTGGTCGAGTTTTTTCAACCAGGTGGGCATGTGCCAAAGGCCAAAATCCGCGAATCATCAATTCTTCCGTTTTTATCAAAAAATCGTGAAAGTCAGTGTCTGGAGCTACCAAAAATAGATTGTCGATCCTCTCTGGTACGTCTACATACTCGCGTGTCCCGTCTGGCATTACCAAAACCCCTATATTGCATTTAAGTTGCTACGATATAATGGTTTGCATAATATATTCAAGCCCAAATCAGAAGTACTTTCTGATTTCACAGCCTAGTCGGAAAGGGTAAGACGTCTCTCCCTTACCCTTTTCGAATAGGCTCGAGCTACTTAAAGCACAATCGGAGACACGGGTAAAAAACTTGCCGCTCATGCCCGGGAATCAGCGGCGAATCACGGTGGGGACTGGCGCGTATTCGCTTTGCGCCTGCTTGATGCGGAAGTTGAGCTGGAGGCGGGCGGCGCTGAAGACGTTGACGTTGTGCGTGGTCGGTGAGGTGAGGATAAACTGACACTGGCTCTTTTCGAGGAACTGCGAAATATCATCAATCCGCTCGATACTGAGATGGGCGAAGGGTTCGTCGATGATGAAAAAACCGCCCCTGTTGATGCCGCCCGATGTCGCCATCGACATGAGCAGAATCAAACTTGCCACAACCCGTTGACCACCGGAATGCGTGGTACCGCCAATATCGATGGCGCTCTTGCCGTCAAACCCGAAACGCACCCGTAGTTCGGCGTCGTCAAGGATGTCATCGGCGTTGCTAAAGTCGGGCATGATGACATCGGCGTACACGCCGGCGAGCTGCGACAACGCATTTATGTTCTTGCGATACTCACGAATCGTGTGTTCGACGACGTGGGTGTACTTAGCCCGTGCCAACTGGAATTCCTTTTCCCAATTCGTGAGGCCGGCGCGGTGATCCTGGAACATGCGTTCCTGATCCTCGTATTGCTTGTTATGGTGTTCGAAAATGTGTACCGCAGACTCCTCGGGTACCTCCGTAAAGTCTTCGAGAAGATTCCGCGCGGCATAGTATTTGGGCGACAACTCGTCGATATCCGGCGCCTTTCTCAAGGCCTTCTCGGTGAGCAATTCCGCATCAACCCGCTCGCGGATATCGGCCATTCTGCGCTCGTACTCGCCAACGGTTTCATGGTAGTCTCTGAGTTCGCTCAGATAGTCGCCCTTTTCGGACTCCTTGCCGGTGATCCACCGGCGGTGTTCGTCGCAGTCGCGCTGAAAATTAGTGAGATTGTCCAGAGCTTCGAGCAGCTTCAGCTCGGCCTGCCGGCGGCCTTCGAGTGCCAGTTTATGTCGTTGATTGGCCTCTGAAATGTCGTGGTCCAATTCTGCTTTGCGGTCTCTGGCACTCTCGGCCTCTCGCAGACTTTCCTGGATGCGAATCCGGTCCGACAGCGACGCTTCCTTCGTCCGCAACTCGGCGATGAGCCGCTGTGCAGATCTGATGCGGCCTTCTTGTTCCGCTACCTGCTGTTCGACACGTGATTTCTGTGTGGATTGGCCGAGGCTGCCGCAGTAGAATCGATCCACCGCGATGGATATGCCGCCACGACGATCCTGGCGGTAGCCTTTTGCTGTTACGCTGACGGCGCCCTTACCAAGCTTGAGTCCATCCTGGACCGTTTCGACCAACGTTATTCTACCGAGATTGTCGACCACCCATTTGGGTATGCCGTCGTCGACGAATTGCACCTTGTCCAGGGCCGTCTGGTTACGGCTCGAAGGGGACTCGAAGAGGTTGGGTTGATACTCGCGCGCTGCGATATACCCGCGGTAGCGGTGGCTTTCGCCAAGTTTCCGCGCAGAAAGCTGATCGGCGGTATCGACGATGATCGTGAATCGGTCGCGACCGAGAATCGATTCGATTGCAAGTTGCCAACGGTTGTCCGTGATCTCGACAAGGTCGCAGAGGAGGTCGTGCTTAATCTTCTGCTGCGACAGCGCCCGAATAAATTCGGTAACGTAACCCGGGTAGATCCTACGATCCTTCGAAGCCAGAAGATTCAGCTCTGCGTGGCGATCTTGCAGCTGCCTGGCCGTTTCTTCAACGTCAAGTTCCGTCTTTACGATGTCCCGTTGCGCCTGCTGACGTTGCGTTACCAGGGGATCGATCGGAACCGGTTCGGCGTCGACGATCTCGGACAGGAGGCTTTCCAGGCGTTTTCTTTCTTGGACCAGCGTGTTCAGCCGGATGTCACGTTCGCGTTCGTCTTTTTCCAGTTCGGTCTTGTCGTCGCGCGCCCCGACGACGGCGTTTTCGAGCCTGATGATCTCGGTATCGGCGGTGTCGAGTATCGTCTGAATCTTCACCAGTTCGCGGTCCATCGGGCTAAGGCGCTGTTCGAGATCGCGTATCGCCATACGCGCCATTTCGACACCCTGCTGCGCGGAGCGGTACTCGGCCTGCGGCATGAGTTTTGATTCGTAATCGAGAATTTCGTTTTGCAGTCTGCAGTACCGCTGATAATCCTCGGCCCGCTTCCGGGTCACCAACAGCTTGGCCTGCTCCTCGGCCAGGCGCGCTCCGAGCTGACCAAACTCCACATGTGCCGACTGGTAGTTGATTTTTGCCGATCGGTAGCGGTCGATAATGTCCTTGTCGCCGTGAACGTCGAGCAGCAGTTCCAGCAGTTCCTTGGGTGATTTCTCGCAGAGCTTGTCCGTCTGTCCCTGCTCAAGCGCAAGTACTTTCAGCAGCGACTCGGAACAGCCCGCCTCGTGGATGAGGTGCGTAAACGTCTGCGGCGAGATCAGCTCGGAGGCCTTTAGGTTGCGCAGTTGCTCGAGGTCGCAATCGCCGTCGAGCACAGCGAAGCGTTTCTCCCAGCGTCCGCCTTTCCTGCGGATCATAACCGCCAGGGTCACGTTTTCGGTACAGTGCCCGAGAAATTCGAAGGCGCGCCGATTGTCGCCATTGACCTTGTTCGCGATCACCGCCTTTATTACCGCCGTGTCGACATTCTGCGCGATGTAATCGGTGAACCGCCGATTGCCGCTTAATCGCGGGACGCGCAGCAAGGTGCGCATGGCATCCAGAAACGTGGTCTTGCCGCTGCCATTCGGACCGGTAATCATGATTGTCTTCCGGTCCAGCGGCAGTTTAATTGACGGCCAGAACGCCCAGTTCATCAACTCTATGTATTGGAATTCGAACATTGGGCGGGATCAGTTGCGACGAGTCTTCGTCTCGCGTTTTAGGACGGTCATAAGGACTTCGCGCTGCAGGTCGCCGGTGAGCTGATGCTCGTCGATGGCAAGCGCCATGAGCGGACCTTCCTCGATGATGCCGCAATGCGTGCGGATCAACTTGGCGCGCGCGAGCTGCGCCAGGTACTTCGCGGTGAGCGTGACGCCGCCCAATACCGCTCCATACTCCGCCACGATCTGGTCGCGAGTAATGGATGATAACGGCTCCGCCTTGAACTCCAGGTCAGGAAACAGCGTGTCGGCGAGATCGGTAGGGTTGCCATCGGCTGATAACCGCTTGGGGAGGATCAATTTGCACCAGAGAATAAGCAGCAGGGCGACGGCGCCGCGGTCCAGCCCGGCATTGTTCGACCATTCCAGGCGGTCGTCGCCGGCCGTCGCCGCACTTAATCCCACACCCCAAAAATTACTGCCTGTGTTCTGCAATAGCCGCAAGCCGACGGCATCAAGGTTTTCCGCGACCCGTTCGCGCAGGGATTCGTCGTATTGCAGATCCTTGAATTCGTCACGCGCGATATATCCGTTCGCGATCAACAACGAACAGATTTCCCGGGCGCGTTCGCCATGACTGATGGTTCCGGGCACAGCGATCATACGGTGTCTCCTTTACTGTTGGTCGGCTCGCTGCAACGGCGGACAGTGCCGCGTGTCATCCACCGGCGCTCGCCCGACGCGGACTCGACGCATACTTCTTCTCCGGCTTCGAACAGCACTTCAACCGGCAGGTTGACGAGCGGGTCGAAGGTGTTGTCGACCATTGATGCCTGACGGACCCGGGCGTCGGACAGGAGCGTCAACAGCGAAAAGCGGTATGCCGCTTCCTCCCAGCTGACGGACGCGATCAAGTCGTCGACCGGTTGCCAGCTTGAGTCGACGGCGTTCAGGTCGGCGGTAAAACGGGCGGTCTCCAGCGACTGCTCGCGGTCGCCGTGTAAGTCTGCTTCGTTGATGTTGGTATCCCAACTGCGTACAGTACCTGTTGTCTCTTGTGTCCGGTTCAGCACGTACTGGGCTTCGCCAAACATCGTGTCGTTGACTACAAACAGGGGATGCGGTATTTTGGCCAGGTAACGGCCCATGAAATCAGCCAGAACGTCTATCTCGGTATGCATCAGATAGTGATCGAAGTCGAGTTGAGATAGACCGTAGCTGGCGATATCGATTTGTTTGCGCTGAATGTCCTGCAGGTGCAACTGCATTTGCGACATCAATGCATGCAGTCGCGAGAGCTGGCCGTGAATGTCGCGGATGCGATTCCAGGCCGCGGCGTTGTCGTCATCCACGACAAGTGTGTCCAGGGTTTCCCGGGTCTGTTCCGCCCACCGGTAGGCCGATTTCAGCTGCTGGTAGATCTCGAGAATGATGTAGGGCGATCCGGACTGGAGCGCGTGCTCGGCACGGATGATGTGTTTTTGAAGGCGGTTGCGCAGAAAACCGAGACGGTCGGAAATGTCGTCGCACTCAAGCAACACACTAAACTCGATCTCCGCCAATGCTGCGCCTTCGTTTTCGACCAGCTCGGCGCCCATGGAGAAGCGGCTCAGGATTCGCATCAGCGCTTCGCCTTTGTCGCTGATCATATAGGTATTCTGGTCGCGATGAAATTCGAGCCAGCCGACGTTGCTGAGGCGCTGGACCAGGTAGTTTCTGTGTTTGTCCCGAACCCAATGAAACATTTCATCGATTTCGGCTCGGGACCAGCAGACGCGCGTATCTGTCATCAGGGCGTGAAGGATCGTAAAGATGATCTTCGACTTAGCCGGTTTACCGCTGAAAAGCTCGTGAAGAAGCGGCACAAAATATGTGAGGCTCTGTGCTTTTGACAGCTGCTGGCGGGCGAAATTCCGGTGCTCGTCATTGACGTAGTCAAGTTCCGAGTGACGATTTTTGCGCTGCTGCTGGGATAGGAGAGAAATATTGTGCATATTCAGAATGAAACCGATGGCGATTCCACTTCGCGTCGTGCAGGGGGCCGACATGTTGAAGACGGTAATTTTACGGCGTCTGTTTCAGCATAAAGTATGGCGTGTCGTCTGTCAATAGAAATTTCTAAAAAACACTACATTTTGTATCTGTTTATTACCGTACCACAATATATTGTGGTGATGTTACCCCCAAAGTAGATGGTGTTCGGGTCGTTCGACGGGGCCGGCCACAGGTACAAAGCCGATAATCGGGACATGATTTTTGAAAGGAGAAACCGCATGAAGATCGCAATCAGATTGTTACTGCTCTTCGCACTGCAGGCTGCATTCGCGCACCCAATACGGGCGAACGCCGACGACATGGACTTCGAACAACTCGACGGGTTGAGTCTAGCCGAACTAATGGACGTTGTGGTAACGTCCTCATCCAAGAAGCCCGAACGTCTGGCGGATGCACCGACGGCAATTTACGTCATCACAAACGATGATATCCGCCGCTCCGGCGTGACAACAATACCCGAAGCGCTCAGGATGGCGCCCGGAATTCAGGTGGCCCGTATCGATGCCAACAAATGGGCGGTCAGCGCCCGTGGATTCAACGGCCGTTTTGCCAACAAGCTGCTGGTGCTGATCGATGGTCGGAGCATATATACACCAACGTTTTCCGGCGTGTACTGGGAGGCCCAGGACGTTGTGCTCGAAGACATCGAGCGTATCGAAGTGGTGCGAGGCCCGGGGGCGACACTGTGGGGCTCGAATGCCGTAAACGGTGTAATCAACATCATTACCAAACACAGCCGCGATACCCAGGGGGGACTCGTCACTGTTGGCGGCGGAACGGAAGAAACCGCCTTCACTACCGTCCGCTACGGCGGACGCCTGTCGGCGGATGCAACCTATCGCATGTACACCAAGTACGTTGAGCGCGATGATTTCGTCAATGCGAGCAATAACGACGGCGCCGACGAATGGGACAAATTTCAGGGGGGCTTTCGCATCGACTGGAGCAAGGGCGATACGGATACGTTCACAGTGCAGGGTGACGTGTATAAGGAAACGGTTGGTCAAACGTATTTGTTTCCATCGACAACGACGCCCCCGTTTGCGTCGTTCGAAGACGAAACGGACATCTCCGGTTTGAACCTCGTCGGGCGATGGGAGCGCAACGTCTCTGAGACGTCGGGAATGTTTCTGCAGCTGTATTATGACAACTTCCAACGTGAAGACCTGTTGGTCGGTGAAGAAACTGATATTTTCGATGTCGACTACCACCATCGGTTCGGGCTTGGAATCGGCAACGACGTGATTTGGGGTTTCGGCTACAGGCTTGTATCAGGAGCGTTTGAAGGTACGGACCAGGTAGCCTTCGTTCCCGCTGACCGCACCACCCATTTTTACAGCGCCTTTGTCCAGGATGATATCGAACTGGTAGAAGACCGTCTGCACCTCGTGATCGGATCGAAATTCGAGCACAGTTATTACTCCGGGTTCGAATATCAGCCCAATATTCGGCTGATGTACACGCCGTCATCCCGTCAATCGATCTGGGGCGCGGTGTCGCGGGCGGTGCGTACGCCGTCGAGAGCGGCGGACGATGTATTGTTGAACAATCGCGTGCTCCCGGCGAATTCCCCCGGAAACCCGTTCCCGCTCCCCATTCAGGCGACCATCCGCGGTCATTCCGACTTCGAGTCAGAGGAGCTGCTGGCCTATGAATTCGGATATCGCGTGAGCCCCACAAGCGATCTTTCGCTCGATATCGCTGTGTTTTACAACGACTACGACGACCTGCGCTCATTCGAGGTTGCTGAATCCATAACCAACCCCACCCATATCGACACCTACGTCGATATCCGGAACCGCATGGACGGCGAGGCGTATGGAATTGAGCTTGCCGCGGACTGGTCACTTACCGACTGGTGGCGCCTTCAATCGTCCTACGCATTTCAGCGCCTCCAGCTGCATATCGACAACGGTAGCTCGGACACGACATCTGAGCCGGGGGAAAGGCGTACGCCGCAGCAACAGGCCTATCTGCGTTCGTCCTTCGATATCACGACGGCAGTTTCGTTAGACGTAACGGCGCGATTTGTTGACGGTATAGCGGATTTTGACATAGACGGCTACACCGCGATTGATGTGCGGTTGGCATGGTCGCCCACGGAGCGGTTGGTTGTGAGCGTCGTCGGCCAGAATCTCCTCGATGATCGCCATCCGGAATATCAGCCGCGGCTGATAAATACCGTCCCAACAGAGGTGCAAAGCGGTGTCTATGGCAAGGTTGCCTGGCAATTCTAGCAAGCCGAACACAAAGTTCCCACGACAGGTTCAAAGTGAAAATCAGAAATACGCACAGCATAGATTTAGACCCTGTGGTCACGAAAGGGTGCGGTAGCCGACCGCGAAGCAACGGTATTTTCGGTGCTTTCCGGTTTGCAGCCGTACTTATTTTCTGCAGTTCGTTCGTTGCCCGTGCGGAGGGTGATGTGTCACTGGAGTATAAGGTAAAAACCGTGTTTCTGTACAATTTCACCAAGTTTATCGAATGGCCCCCGGGGTCGATGCCTGAAGATGGTGATTTCGTGATCGGTATTTTTGGTGACGATCAATTCGGTGACGGCTTGTCATACTTTGCAGACAAAAAGGTCCGCGGGCGCAAGATAATGGTGCGCAAGTTTGCCTATGTCGACGACCTGGAGCCGTGCCATATCCTGTTTATCTGCTCATCCGCGAAATTCAATCACGGTCGGATTCTGGCTGCTGTGGCAGACTGGCACGTCCTCACTGTTGGCGAGTGGGAATGGTTCGCAACGAATGGGGGGGTAATAAATTTTGTGTCGCGTGGAGGGAAAGTAAATTTCGAAATTAATCAGGCCGCAGCCGGCCGCGCGGGGTTACGAATCAGCTCCAACCTACTCAATCTCGCCACGATTGTCACGGAATGACAAGTGGAGGGCAAAGGGAGAGAGAGGTAGGGACGACATGTTACATGGTGGTGACGCGGACCTGACGGTGCAATACGGATCAAGCCATGTCGATCACGAACGGGTCTCTTTCTGGAGGGACACAGTCCTCTGTGTCCGAGTTACGTGACGCCCCGGGCGGGGTCGCAGGGGACTGCGACCCTCCAGAATCTTGAAGGCTGCGGTGCAGGCGGCCTGAGTGGGCAGAGAGCCTCAAGCCGGGGGCTATACGCCGGTACCGCTATTTTTGCAGCTTCAGCAAGTCTTCCCGGGCGTCTTCAAGTCGTTTTTCAGCCTTGTCGAGGTCTTTAATCAGCCGCCTGACCTTGTCACGGAGCGCATTATAATCGTCCATGACATCGTCGTCCTCACCCTTGTCGACGACCATGTTCAGCATCGTCAGGCGCTGGGCAAGTGCGTCGTCGTAGTCCTTGTGCAATGTTTTGACCAGTCGTTCGGCGTCTGATACAGTCGTCTCTGCCTGCTTGATACGGCGTTCATGCTCCTGCTCCTCCGCGGCACGACGCTGTTGCTCTTTGGCCCTGGCAGCCTGCTCCGCCGCGGCCAATTCCGCCTGCTTGCGCTTCATCTTTTCTTCGCGCTCCCTGGCGTCTGCCGCTTCCTCCATACGGCGTCGTTCCTCTTCTGCCTTCTTTCGGGCGGCCTTCTCTGCCTCGGCGGCGGCATGTTCGGCCTGGCGTTGCCTTTCTTTCTCTGCCTTTTCTGCTAGCTTTTGCAGTTTTTCGGCCTCCGCTTGCGCGGCGCGCTCGGCAGCGCGCTGCTGGCGTTCCGCCTCTTCACGTGCACGTTCTGCCTGCGATTCTTTCTCACGGGCTGCTGCTTCCAGTCTACGTTGTTCTTCGGCGGCCGCTCGAGCCTTCTGTTCAGCTGCATTCTTGATGGCGGTCGCTTCCTCCCTTGCGCGTTGCTCCGCCAAGTCGCGCTCACGCGCCCTGGTTGCCTCGGCTCGCTCTGCGGTCTCACGGGCCTGTCGCGCCTTTTCTGCAGCTGCGTCGCGACTACGTTGTTCCTGCTCGGCCTTCTCGGCGCGCAGCTGCTCCTCGCGCTCCGCACGCTGTCGCGCTGCGTCTGTTGCCGCTTTACGCGACTTTGCGTCGCGTTCGTTCGCAAGGCGCTCCTGTCGTTCACGCTCCCTCGCGACCTTGGCGTCGAGTATATTCTGTTTTTCTTCTGCCTTCTTGCGAGCCTCTTCTTCGGCCAGGCGCCGCTTTTCAGCACGTTTGAGTGCCTTTCGCTCCTCTTTCTCGCGCTTCTTCGACGCAGCACCGTCAGCGGTGCTCTCTCCGGATGCTTGTTGCTCCGCCGCCAGTTTGCGCTCAGCCAGCTTTTCCGCACGAGCGCGGTCCTTTTTGGCCCGCTTTTCGAGCTTCTTTTTCTCTTTGGCCAAGCGCTTCGCTTCTTTTGCGGCGGCCCGCTCCTTTTCGCGTGCCATGCGTGCGGCCTCTTTCGCGGCCGCACGTTTTTTCTTCAGCTCCGCTTTGTTGTCCATCTTCTCAGCAGCGGGTGGAGCGGGCGTTGCTTCGACGACAGTCCTGGAGACTGGTGTAGCGGGTCGATCCTTTGCCGCTTTCCAGATCGCTTTCTCTTTCTTCGCGCGCTGTTTCTCTGCTTCCCGGGAATGTCGCTCTTGCTCCAGTTTGGCTTTGGCCTCTGCTCGTTCCTGTTCCCTGGCAGCTTTCTCTTTCTGGCGTTGCTTTTCGCGTTCCGCCTTCTTCGCCGCTTTCTGCTTCTTCTCCTCTGCCTTCTTCGCGGCCTTCATTGCCGCTTTCTGCTTCTTCTCCTCCGCCTTCTTCGCGGCCTTCATTGTCGCTTTCTGCTTCTTCTCCTCCGCACGTTTCGCCACGTCATCGTCTGATTTCGCTACCTTGATCGCCGGCTTGGTCATGGGGGGCGGTGTTTGTGCGACAGTGCGTGGAGCGCGTACTGGTGTTCTCGGTTGCTGGGCAATAAAAACGTCTGCTTCGCGCTTTACCGTATTCGCCTGCTGGCGTGCGCTGTCAATGGTGGCGCGCAGCTTGCGCAATTCCTGAATTGCTGCGATGGCCCCATCCTCCGCCTCCCGAATCTTGCGTGTGGCCTCGCGCCGCTCCGGCAGCGTTTTTGCACGTGCGGCCATCTTCGTAACGGTCGTGACTTCGGCCTTTAGGATCGGTTCGAGGCGGGAGAGCTCCTGGATGCGCGATTCCATTTCGGCGACCTTCCGCTGAGCAGCGGCAGAGCGGGCGACTATGTTGCCTGTCTCCGGCACGACGGTCGCGGATCCCGGTTTCTGCATCGCAGCGACACGGTCGTAATCCCGGCCAAGGCTGTCCGCACGCTGCCGCGCCTCAGCGGCGCCGGCCTGCTGACGCTGCAGTGCTGTTTGCGCATCGGCGAGATTGCCCTTTAAGCCGTTGATTTTCTCTTGAATTTTCGCAAGATCGGCTGTGAGTTTTTCGACCTGTTGTGCCGGCGACTTGCGAAAGAGGCCGGATTTCTCGTTTGCTCCTGCGGCGGCTACCGTCTCGCGGGCAGATTCCAGTGCTTTTTTCAGTCTCTCCTCCGACGCCATCGCCGATTCGAGCTTTTTCTCGACTGTAGCGATATCGTCCCGACTCTCCGCTACCGTGCGTTCTGCGGCGGCTGCCGCACGTGTTGCCTTGCGCACGTCACCCTCGCTGATCGCAAAGGACGTGATGACGCCGAAGGCAACGGTGATTAACAAGATAAAAAACCGTAAATATTTCTGGTGCAAAGCGATGCGCTTCGTCGGTTCCTGTCGGCTTGTCATGTGACCTCCTTCCGCTTGGTTGCAAATCGGTACCAATTACGCACCAGGACCACGGGCCCGGGACGCGACTCTGTGTATAATGCATCTAATGATGGGCAACTAATATATTGCCTGATCACATTTTTTTTAGTGGCGCCTCGTTCGAAAATTGGCCACATCTGTAATTGGCAAGGTGTAGCCTGCTCCAAATGAATGAGTTATCGACGTGTCAGGTTTAAAACAAAAGAGCGGCGAAGAAGCACGCTTCTTCGCCGCCAAAATGCTGGTCGGAATGTGGTTTAGCCAACAACGGTGACGTTCTCTGCCTGCAACCCTTTCGTTCCCTCAGTAACGTCGAATTCGACCTTCAGGCCTTCCTCCAACGTGCGAAAGCCACTGCCTTCGATTGCACTGTAGTGAACGAAAACATCGTTGCCCTGGTCCCGACTGATAAAACCATAGCCTTTGTTGTCACTGAACCATTTTACCATTCCTGATTCACGTTCCGCCATTTTGGCACTCCTTCTTGACTCTTTTTTTTTACTGTTAATTTGGCAGAACATCATCCATTGATACAGATCTTAGGTGTAGAGGTACTGCCGAAAACAAAAAAGATAATCACGCAGATATAATTGTCAAGAAAAAAATATGATGCCTCAGGACAGAATTTTGACCGTAGTTTCGGTATGAATTGGCAGTTCGGAAGGTGGCGGAGAGGGAGGGATTCGAACCCTCGGTACCCCGAAGGGTACACAGCATTTCCAGTGCTGCACCTTCAACCACTCGGTCACCTCTCCAGTAAGGTCGTTGCAGGCGGTGGAGCTGCCTGACTTTGTCATCATGTCATTTATCCGCCGGGGACGAATTGAATGATTTCCAGGGCATCGCCGTCGGTCAACGCGGTATCGGCATAGTCGGATTTTGCAATGATCCTGCGGTTAAGCTCGACGACAACCCGCTGCTGCTTTACGTTCAGGTGTTCGAGCAGCGTTGTCACGGTCGCATCGCTTGCGACTGTGAGCGTATCGCCATTTAATTGTACCGTCATCGGGCCCGTTCCAGTAGTAATTCAAGAATCTTGTTTGCCTGCAAATGAGCGGCGACGCCAACCTTTGGCGCCATCAGTCCGTGGCCGGCGCATGCCGCCGACTCGCCGTCGCCAATGACGTACAGCCGGTTCATCGGCTGACGGCACACGACCTTGCCGATATCGCTATATCCGGCAATACCGGATACGGCAACGATTGGTGCGGTCAGCCGGCTAAGGGCGACCTCGACCAACTCGCTTTTGGCTTCCGGGTCGTCAAAGCATTCCGCCAGCACATCGCAGTCTTTGAAAATGCGCGCAATATTATGGCCATTCACGCGTTCTTCAACTGTATCGATTCGGATGTAGGGATTTATTTTTTCCAGGTTCGATCGAAGTGCCTCGACCTTCGGCATCCCGACCTGGTTCACAAAGTATTGTTGCCTGTTGAGGTTGCTGGGTTCGACCACGTCGAAGTCGGCAATAATCAACCGACCGACGAAGAGGCGTGCGAGGGCGATGGCGACAGCCGACCCCAGTCCGCCTGCGCCTGCAATCCCCACGGTTCGGGCGTGGACTGCATCGTACACATCCGGTGAATGGCGCGCGATCATAACCCGGCGCATCTCGTCGGCATCCGGTATCTCGCCGCGCCGGATCAAATAGATCCGATCGCCGGGCTCCACGTCCACGTCGCCGGATACCGGAAAACCGTTGTACACGGTGATGTCCGCTTCGGGCTTGAATCGCGCCCGCAGGGCAGCCAGGTTCAGACCCGGCTTCCATGCCACATCGACCTCGTTTACCTTGATTGGCAGGTCATTCGCCAATGATCTTCACCAACGCGCGTTTGCGCCGTTTGCCGTCGAACTCGCCGTAGAAAGCCTGTTCCCATGGGCCAAAATCAAGTTTCCCGTCGGTAACGGCGATGACGACCTCGCGGCCCATTATGGTCCGTTTAAGGTGGGCATCCGCATTGTCCTCGAAGCCGTTGTGCTGGTACCGCGAGTACGGCTTTTCGGGAGCAAGGCCCTCCAGCCATGCCTCGAAATCGTGGTGCAGTCCGGATTCGTCGTCATTGATGAAGACGCTCGCGGTGATGTGCATGGCATTGCACAGGAGCAATCCATTGCGAATACCGCTCTCGGTCAGGCAATCTTTAAGAACCGGCGTTATATTCACGAGTTTTCTACGTTGCTTCGTCTCAAACCACAATTCTTTTCTAAAGTGTTTCATGGAGTCCATTCCCCCCAGACCAACCACGGATGGCGCCGCTGAATCCGGCCGTGCCGACATGTCTTTTCTCGATCATCTCGGCGAGCTGCGCCGTCGCCTGATCGTGTCGATCGCGGCCCTGTGCGTCGGCGTCTTCGTTGGTTTTTGTTGTTACCATCATGCCATATCCCTGTTTATCGATCCGTTTAATGAGCAAATGTACATTACGCAGATTGAGCAGGGTTTCACAACGAAAATCAAAATTTCAGTGTATCTGGGCATCATACTAACATTTCCGCTTCATATGTACAACATGGTACTGTTCATCATTCCTGCCCTGACACGCAGGGAGCGCGGTATTCTCATATCGTTTCTGGCCGGCAGTTTTTTGCTCCTCGGCGGCGGCGGGTATATCGCTTACTTTCAGATTCTACCGCTGTCGATCTCGTTCCTGAAAAGCACCGCGTTTGTACCCGACAACGTTACATTGTGGCTGAATTTCCGCGAAAGCCTGATGTTCGTATTCCAGCTTGTCCTGTCGTTTCTGGCTCTCTTTCAAATTCCGCTGGTACTGCTGGTATTGATGATGTTGAACGTCATCAAACGGCGTTGGTTGCTTCACAGCGCGCGTTACTTCATCATTGTTATCTTCCTTGTTTCAGCCATCATCACGCCGCCCGATATCGTGTCGCAGATCGGTCTGGCGTTGCCCTTGATTTTGCTGTTCTTCGTCACTATCTTAATAGCCAAGGTATTCAACCTTGGTGAAACCAGTGACTGACCTGAAATGTTCTATCCACGCTAACGGAGGCAAACGAAATGGGAATCGGAACAACGGAAATCTTAATTATTTGTGCCGTCGTCGTGCTGTTATTCGGCGCCAGCGCGATTCCGAAGTTTGCCAGATCGATCGGCAAGGCGAGAAAAGAATTCGAAAAGGGGTTGGATGAGGGAGCCGAAACGCCCGCAGATTCCTCTTTGAGCACGTCGGATCGGTCGGCTTAACACTCGGATGAACCCGGGGCGTGCACCTTTACCGGATGACGCCGCTGTTGTGGGCAAAGGTAACAGGCGATGCCTAAGGTTAGAGTTGGCGTTATCGGTGTTGGCGTTCTTGGCACGCACCATGCCCGCCTTTATCATGAGTCGGAGAACGCCGTGTTGGTCGGGGTGTACGACGAGGATACGGATCGTGCCCGCCACATTGCCGGCAAGTATGCGACCTGCGCCTTTGCGTCGGTGGTCGAACTCGCCGCCGCCGTCGACGGCCTTAGCGTAGCCGTCCCCACCGATCGGCATTTTGCCGTTGTCAGCGAGTTGTTGGGGCTGGACAAGCACGTGCTGGTGGAAAAGCCGCTCACGAGCAATGTCGCAGACGGGCGGCGATTGATCGATCTCGCCGGCAACCGAAAGCTGGTGTTGCAGGTTGGCCATGTCGAGCGCTACAATCCCGTAATTACTTACCTCCAGGATAAACTCCGCGAGCCGCGCTTCATCGAAGCGCATCGTCTCGCCCCGTATCCACCGCCACGGCCCGGGTTGCTGCCGCGAGGAACCGAAGTCGGCGTGGTTATGGACCTGATGATCCATGACATCGATGTCATCCTGAATCTGGTAAACAGCAAGGTTGAGCGTCTCGATGCCGTCGGAATTCCGATCATAAGCCGCAGCGAAGATATAGCCAACGTGCGGGTAACATTCGCCAACGGCTGCGTTGCCAACATGACGGCGAGTCGCGTAAGCCAGGATCGCATACGGAAAATTCGGATTTTTCAGGCGGATTCTTACCTTTCGTTGGACTACCAAAACAAGAAAGGAGAAATCGTCTTTCGCGTGGGAGATGCCGTCAAGCGAGAATCCGTGCCAATCGAGGACCACGACGCGCTGGCAAGAGAACTGGATATTTTCGTCGGCTGTGTTCGCGAAGCACAGCACACCGGCGCCGCATCCATGGCAAGTGCCGAATCGACGGAGACTGCGTTGACCGCGCTGACGATCGCCGACGAGATAACGCGGTTGATACATGCGGGCCCCGCGGCGTCCGGGGCCACTACGTCGTAGCGCGTTGTCGCTCAGCAAGGCGGGCGGTAAACCCGTAATTGGAACACGTGAGGGCGCCTGGAAGTCTAGCTGAGTACGTGGTATGGACATGCCTGTCACGCCCAGCTCCGGGAAAACAGACAGGCATGTCCATGCCGCGTACGAATCGCGCCGGGCTCACATTTCGCGGTGGTGGTTGCAGCTTGACGTATCCCGTTCACCAGCGTATCCGCGAATTTCAACGCCTCAACTGCGGTATCTGCATGTGACAACGCGCCCACGAAAATTGGTAAAAGCGAATTATATTGTTTCTCTATGAAATGCCACATCTTTCAACACGTACCATTTGAAGGACCTGCAACGATTCGGACATGGGGCGAGCGGACGTTTCTCGAGATGACCACCACCCGATTTTTCGCGGCCGACCCGTTACCGACGGCGACGGACATGGACTGGCTTGTCATTATGGGCGGACCGATGAACATCTACGAGCACGATCGTTATCCCTGGCTCCCGGACGAAAAAACGTTCATCGGTCGTGCCATCGAATCGGGCTGTAAAGTCGTTGGCGTATGCCTCGGCGCCCAGCTTATAGCCGATGTTCTCGGCGCTTCGGTGTATCGGAACCGCGATGTAGAAATCGGTTGGTTTCCGGTCGATTTCCTGCCCACTGCAGGTTGTCCCGCGCTACGTGCGACATTGCCCCCGACGCTCGATGTCTTTCATTGGCACGGGGATACCTTCGAACTGCCGAGCGGCGCCGAGCGGCTCGCAAGCAATCCCGTGTGTACCAATCAGGCATTCATCTATAAGGCGAACGTCCTCGCGCTTCAATTTCACATGGAGCTGACACACGATGATGCGGCGACTGTAATCGATCAATGTCGTCACGAAATCGTCGACGGCCCCTATATACAGCAAGCGGACGACATGCTTGCGGACAGGCAGCGCTTTGATCGTACGAACGCCGTTATGGCTGCGCTTCTCGACACCTTTGCCGGCACCGGTTAGCGACCGACCCGTTCCCGGATTGTCAGTGCTTCGTCAATGGCGAGCGCGATTCGCTGCTCAAATAAACGGCCACGCTAGACTTTGATCGGCATCGGCGGTATCTGTTACGCAAAATTACCGGAGCCAATAACGGATTTCTCATGTTCAGATCCAGACGGTACATCATCATCGATTTGGAGGCGACCTGCTGGGACTCGAATAATCGGTTGGAACGAAAGGAGATTATCGAGATCGGCGCCGCCCTTCTCGACGGCAGCAGTTTTAAGATCATCGACGAGTACGCGAGTTTCGTGCGTCCCGTGGTCGAAGCAGACCTTAGCGATTTTTGTACAAAACTGACATCGATTCGCCAGGCCGATGTGGATCAGGCTGACGATTTCAAGGTGGTGTTTCAACGCTTTCTTGAGTGGATCGGTTTGACGCCATTCACCTGGTGTTCATGGGGAGCCTACGATTACAAGCAGATGAAGGTAGACTGCAGGAGGCATAATATACCCTACCCGCGTTCATTCGAACGACATATGAACATCAAACAGGTTTTTGCGGACCTGAACAGAATCGAGGGATGCGATATGCATCGTGCCCTTGAACTCCTGGACTTGTCCGCCGACGGTATACATCATCGCGGTTCAGATGATGCACTTAATATCGCACGCATCGCGCAGCGCATCCTTCCGCAAGTCTTCCAGCACTGAGGCGGGAACGTGATCTGTTCGGTCTCGGTCCTGTGTCCATTGGGGCGATCGGCCTTTCAACCCGATTCATCCACACGCTCGACCGGATCTGGAATGGCATTATCCTATTAATGCGGTGTGCAGGCGCGAGCGCGTGTGGAAAGCGGACGTTATGACAGAGAGATGCGTATGAAATCAGTAAAAATAGGGTTGGTCGGTTGCGGCAACGTCGGCACCGGGGTCGTCAATTGCCTGGACAGCAATCGCACACTTATCGATGCCCGGTGCGGCATGGAGCTGGAGATCTCGGTAATCGCCGTGCGCGACATCGAGAAGCGCCGCGATGCGTGTGTGAATACGGATCTGCTCACGACCGACATTGAAATGGTACTCAACCACCCGGATGTAGATGTCGTTGTCGAATTGATCGGCGGATGTACGACGGCGCGGAGCGTGGTGACAAAGGCATTGGAGAACGGCAAACCGGTCGTCACGGCCAACAAGGCGTTGCTCGCCTATCACGGCAGTGAATTGTTTGCTCTGGCCGCCAAGCAAAACAGCGATATTTACTATGAAGCGGCAGTCGGCGGCGGTATACCGATCATAAAGGCGTTGCGCGAAGGACTTGCGCCGAATCATATCAACCGTGTTTACGGCATTCTCAACGGCACATGCAATTACATCCTTACACGGATGGAACACGGAAATATCGACTTCGATTGCGCCTTGCGCGAGGCCGCAGAGCACGGGTATGCGGAGGCGGACCCGTCGCTCGACATCGACGGCGGAGACACCGCGCACAAGACCAGTATCCTGGCGTCGCTTGCATACGGAGAATGGCTGGGAATGGACGCGGTTTTCGTGGAAGGCATTCGGGATCTCGCTCTGGAGGATATTCGTAACGCCCGGGAGCAGGGCTACAGGATCAAGCTGTTGGGCATTATCAAACATGAGACAAACTCGATACAGGTGCGGGTCCATCCCACGCTGATACCTGTTTCATCGATGTTGGCAAAAGTGGACGATGTCTACAATGCAGTCTGGGTGAGCGGCGACATTCTCGGAGAGAGCATGTATTACGGCCCCGGAGCGGGCGCGAACGCGACGGCGAGCGCAGTGTTGGCGGATCTCATTGATGTTGCGCTGAATCTCAAATTCGAATCGGCCCATCGCGTGGCTGCGTTTCGGCGCCACGCGTTGTACAACACTGTGATCGCGATGGACGAGATACGGTGCCGTTATTATATCCGCATGGCGATCGACGATCGGCCCAACGCCCTGGCTACAGTGGCCCACATTATCGGCGACGCCGGTATCAGCATCGCGAGCGTGGTACAGAAAGAGTCCGAGTCGAATTCGATACCGTTGATCATGACAACGCACCTAGCGCGTGAGGCGGATGTTCGCGCTGCGTTAGCACAAATTCGATCGCAGGACATTGTTCGGACGGCGCCGGTGCTGTTGCGAATGGAAGACATATGAAAAGGGAATGGCACAATGAATAATCATGTTGAAATCTACGATACGACGCTTCGGGATGGGACCCAGGGCGAGGCAGTATCCTTCTCTAAAGTTGACAAGATCCGGATCGCGACCTGTCTGGATGCTTTCGGAGTGCACTATATCGAGGGCGGCTGGCCGGGATCCAACCCCAAAGATATGGCGTTTTTCGAGGAAGCCCGGAAGATGACCTTCAAGACGGCGAAGATCGCTGCATTCGGGAGCACGTGTCGGGCCAAGAAACCCGCCGAAGACGATCCCAATCTCATCGCACTTCTGGAAGCCGAAACGCCGGTAACCACGATTTTCGGCAAGAGCTGGTTGCTGCATGTGCTGGATGTATTGCGCATCAGACCGGACGAGAACCTTGCGATAATAAAGGATTCCTGTCGCTTCCTCGCCGACCACAAGAAGGAAGTGATTTACGACGCCGAGCATTTTTTTGACGGCTACAAGGACAATGCCGAGTATGCCGTGCAGACACTGGATCATGCCGTCGAGGGCGGCGCCGTTACTGTGGTGCTGTGCGATACCAACGGCGGCAGCCTGCCGACGGAAGTCAGTCGCATCACAGAGGCGGTCCGACAGCAGATGCCGGAGCATGTAAAGGTCGGCATCCACACGCATGATGACAGCGGTATGGGCGCGGCCAACTCGGTGTTTGCGGTGGAAGCCGGCGCCAGGCACATCCAGGGTACCATCAACGGGCTCGGTGAACGGTGCGGCAATGCCAATCTCTGCACCATCATCCCGACACTGGAACTAAAGATGGACTACCGTACCGTGCCGCAGGCCAAGGTAAAACTAATCAAGGAAGTGAGCGAGTTTGTCTACGACCTGGCGAATCTCAGCCCCAATATTCGGCTGCCGTATGTAGGCGCGGCCGCGTTTGCCCACAAGGGCGGCATCCATGTAAATGCGATGCAGAAAACCGCCATCTCGTATGAACACGTTCCGCCGAAGTCTGTGGGCAACGAAACGCGTATTCTCATCTCCGACCTCAGCGGCGGCAGCAACATCCTCATGAAAGCGGCGGAGCACGATATCGATCTTGACAGCAAGAGTCCGGAGGTCCGCGAGATTCTCAAGGAGTTGAAGGAGCTTGAAAGCGAGGGCTACGAATTCGAGGCGGCGGGCGCATCCTTCGAATTGCTCATGCAGAAGATACTCAAGACCCATCGGCCGTTTTTTAAGCTCGGCGGCTTCCGCGTCATCGTCGAAAAACGCGGTCACGACAGTCCCTGCATAAGCGAAGCGACGATCAAAGTAAGCGTGAATGACGAGACCGAGATCACCGCGGCCGAGGGCGACGGCCCGGTCAATGCACTCGACAAGGCGCTGCGTAAGGCGTTGAACCGCTTTTATCCGGAAATCGCGGATGTAAAGCTGCGCGACTACAAGGTTCGCATCGTCGACGGCGAGACCGGTACCGCGGCGAAGACGCGCGTACTCATCGAATCGACCGACGGCGGGAAATGCTGGGGCACCGTGGGCGTGAGCGAAAATATCATCGAAGCGTCGTGGCAGGCTCTGGTAGATTCAGTCGAGCACAAACTGTACACCTCCAAAGACTAGGGCAGGGACGATGATCATCGTTACCGGCGGCGCCGGCTTTATCGGCAGTGCGGTTGTGTGGGGGCTCAATCGACGTGGTGTCGACGACATCGTCATCGTTGACGAGCTTGGCTCGACGGAGAAGTGGAAGAATCTCACCGGCCTGCGATTTCAGGATTACTTCGAAAAGGACGACTTTCGTTCGCGCATCGCCGCAGGCGACTTCTCGCGTACTGCATCGGCAATTATCCATATGGGCGCGTGCTCAAGCACGACCGTCACCGATGCATCTTACCTCATCGATAACAACTACCGCTACACCGTCGAGCTGGCGCGTTTCGCCGTGCGTCATGACATTCGATTCGTGTACGCTTCGAGCGCGGCAACGTACGGCGACGGCGCCCGTGGCTATGACGACACGGCGCCGATCGATCCATTGCGCCCCCTCAATATGTATGGATATTCCAAGCAGTTGTTCGATCTCTGGGCGCGGAATGAGGGGATGCAGGACCGCATGGTCGGCCTGAAGTTCTCGAATGTATTCGGCCCCAACGAATATCATAAGGACGATATGCGCAGCGTTCCGGTCAAGGCGTACCGCCAGATCGTTGAATCCGGGACCGTGGCGTTATTCAAGTCGTACCGGCCCGACTATGCAGACGGCGAGCAGATGCGTGATTTCGTGTACATCAAGGACGTCGTAGAAATGGTGCTATTCGCCCTCGACGACACCGGTGTCAGCGGGATCTTCAATATTGGATCCGGACGCGCACGTACCTGGAATGACCTGGCCCGCGCGGTATTTGCAGCCATGGACGTACCCGTGGCGATCGATTATATCGAGATGCCGTCGGCTTTGCGCGATAAATACCAATACTACACCGAGTTGCCGATGGCCAAATTTCACGATGCCGGGTGGCGCGGGCAAGTGATGTCGCTTGAGGATGCGATCAGGGATTATGTATGCGAATATCTCACTGTCGACGCCCGTCTTGACAGCGACGGCGCTTTGCACCGTCGACACGAAACCGGCAGAAACTCGACCAAATTTCAACCACAGGAATGATAATGGACCGCGGAAATACAGGCGACGTTGCCGTCGTCATCGATTACGAAAATCTCTATTACTCGGTAACCCAATGCTACAGTGGTTACCCGAACCTCGAGCAGATCATCGAAGCCGCCGAGAAATACGGCCGGGTGGCCAGCTGCCAGGCGTTTGCCGATTGGGGCCAATTTCAACGTTCGCTCTCGTTTCTGCTGCGCGCCGGTATCCAGCCCGTATTCTGTCCCTCGGTAGCGACGGACCCCAACCAGCAGCAGGAGAAGAAAAGCAGCGTCGACCCTACAATGTGCGTCTACGCGATGAAGTTGCTGTATACCTGCCCGAACCTGCATACGCTGGTGCTTGTTACCGGCGACCGCGACTTTATTCCGCTGGTTATGGAAGCGCGGCAAATGGGGCGGAAGGTCGTGGTGTTGGGAATCGGGCGAACGATGTCCAGTGATCTCGCGGCACTGGCAGACGATGTGGTCCTCTACCGTGACCTTGTTGAAAATGTCGAGACCAAGGGGGCGCGCAATGACGTGTCGCGGATTAAATCGGCAGAAGATGTATACCCGACGCTGACCGAGATTATCAAGGAGGCCAGAAAACTGGGTAAAACGACAACGCTGGGATACGTGAAGTTATGTCTCAAAGACCGGATACACGGCTTCGACGAGACGACTCTGGAAGATGCAAAAGGCCGCAAGTTTAAGCGCTTCAAGGACTTTATCATTGATGCCGTGGGAAAGGGCAAGGTCAAGCTGAATACAGCGGGCTCGGCCAATGAAGTGTATCTCCCAGATGAGACCCCGAGAACGCGGAATACCGCAACTCGCAAGAACGGTCAGAACGCGGCCCCGGAGCCTTCGAGACCGCAGCGACAGAAAGCCGGCAAGAATTATGTAAAGCCGCAGGAAGATATCGTTAGCGCCGTGCAATCGGTAATGCCCAAGGATAATGTCGGGCTGGCGTTCACGCGTATCAAACAGAGCCTCGCGGAACGCAAACGTAATGGAACGCTTGAGCACACGCACACCGAGATCGATTCATCGCTCAAGGGCTGTATCCATTTTGGTCTGCTCAGCGGTGAGAAAGTACGCGGCGTGATGGTCTACCAGCTGGCCGACGATTGGCAGGAACGCCTGACCGCCATCGAAGACCCGGCGCCATCGCAACAAGGCGGCGCCGATGAAAAGGGCGCGACAAGCGCGGCGGAAGCGGGTGCAGGCGAAAAGGGCGCGACAAGCACGGCGGAAGCCGGTGCAGGCGAAAAGGGCGTGACAAGCACGGCGGAAGGCGCTACCGAGGCGGCGGGCGGGAAAACGCCGGCGAAACGCCGCGGCAAAGCGAACAAGCCTTCGCGCGCATGATACCGCGTTCGTCACCGCAGCCGGCGGGTCGAAAGCTCCTGGTGCTGCTCGTTCAGCCATGGCTGGAAGACTTTTACATGACGGACTGTCGGATTCAGCCAATCGGCCTCGCGTATCTGGCCGGCAGCCTCAAGCGATCGTTCGCAGACATGCATGTCCGGCTTTATGACGCCCTTGCCGGCGGTCACCGGCGCACGATAGCATGGCCTCGCGAGTTTGGCTACCTCAAGCGGTATTACGGTGCGCCCGATTCCGGACCGTTTTCGTTGTTTCACCAGTACTATCGATTTGGAAGGAGCGAGGTCGAGATCAGGGCAGACCTCGATGGCGCTGCACCGTTTCTTATCGGGATCTCCTCTCTATTCACGCCGTATTATCGCCAATCGTTGGAGATGGCGCTGTTGTGCCGTGAACTCTTTCCGCAGACGCCGATCGTCATGGGCGGGAATCATGCAACGCTGCATCCGCACACGCTGTTGCGTCCGTTTCGAGGCCGCAGCGTATGCGATTACGTGATCCGCGGCGAAGGGGAAATGCGTATCTGCGAACTCGTCGAGGCGTTGCTTGGACAACGCGAATTGGGAGACGTCGCGGGGCTGGTCACCGCGCCTGACGCGGCTTATGTCGACGCGGTATATGCGGCTCCGGTGCGCGGTCGGGAACGGCAACCGTCGCCGGACACCCTTGCGCCGCCCGACTTCACCGGGCTGCAGACCGAAGACTACACCTACGATCGTCGGCCGATGTCATTCCTGGTCACCAGCAGGTCCTGTCCGCACCGGTGCACATTCTGTTCCATCCACGCCGTTTTCGGGATGACCTATGTGAAGCGCTCGGTCGGCGGGATTCTCGACGAGATTCGGCAACGATACGAGCAGGGAATTCGGCATTTCGACATCGAAGACGATAATTTCACCGTCAATCGCAGCATCGTTCTTGAGGTGCTCCAGGGCATCATCCGTATGGACGTGCCGATCACCTTTTCCGCGATGAACGGATTGAGTTACATTTCGCTCGACCGCGAGCTGTTGCAGGCCATGCGCCAAGCCGGATTCTCCAGCCTCAACCTGGCGCTTGTCAGTGCCGATACGCTGGTACGTGAATTTACCAGGCGCCCGCACACGACGGAAAAATTCGTCGATATCCTTGGCATCGCTGCCGAATTCGACCTGAGTGTCACGGCATACTTCATCATCGGTATGCCGGGTCAGTCGCTTCCCGAGATGTGGGCTACATTGAAGATTCTGGCGGCGGGCCGCTGTCTTGTTGGTGCATCGCCGTTCTACTTTACGCCGGGCTCGCCGATCCATCGACAAACAGCCGGTAGCCCCGGTCACCGGCTGGCCTCGGCAGACGGCGGTGACGCGTTCTTCTCCTCGCGGCTGACTGCGATGGATCTTGAGACGCCGGACTTCTCGCGTGACGATATCTATACGCTTTTTCGACTGACGCGTGTTATCAACTGGGTGAAGCGTGGTATCGACGCCGGCGTGCAGCCGCTTAGCGACGGTTTCGCTGCTGCCGGCGAGGTGTTCGCAGGCGGGCACTGGCCTGCCGCATCTTCCGCTGGTGCTCACGAATTGCCGTTTTCTCCTCGCATCGCAGATCTCATTCACAGCGAGCCGGTGATCGTAAAGGGATATCGAAGTCAACGGTCTGTCGTGTGGCGGCCGAAAACCGGGAGTTGGGCAGAAATCAATGCACCTGCGTCCCCGTCTACCTCCGCAACCGCGGCGCGTTCTCAAGCGGTGTCGAATCGTTTGATCTCATCAACGATATCAGACGCGAGCGCGTGATTGTCGACCATGATGCCAAGCAGGTAGTCGTTGCGATCGACCGCGATAAAGTTGTACGGCGCCGCAGTGACCGTGATGTAGTGATTCGGGCCGAGGGAAGGGTGGGTGTCGAGGCATGATATGAGGTGGCCGGCTTCTGCCGTAGTCGCCGCTGATTCGATCGGCTGATCGTCGTCAACTGCAGTAACCAGATATCCCGATCTATCCGCGACGACCACCGAATGTACCGTCGGCAGCGCCCGCAGGTGAATGATGACGCGCGTGATTTTTTCGAAGTTGTCCATTAAGAATGCCTGTGCGTAATATAACAGCGGACCGTTGAATTTGTACGAGAATTGCTGGACGACCTGTGCAAAAACAACACCGGATGGTAGATTATCATGCACGCTTTGATAGCAGTATGGAACAGTGCGACTTCCACCTCGTTGCCGCGCCAACCTTGAAACAGGTAGATCCCAGGCCGTAATGAATACGATTTTCTGTCTCGATGACGACCACGGCATGTTGAATCTGTATGAGGATATCCTGTCGACCCGGTACCATGTCGTCGCGTTCGACGAGGGTGTCGAGTTGATTCGTGAATTCAAGGAATCACCGGCCAACCTCGTGATCCTGGATTACAACGTACCCGGCATGTCGGGTCTTGAGGTCTGCTGCGAACTGCGGAAGCTGCCGCAGAGCCGGGATGTTCCAATCATGATGGTCTCGGCAGTCGACGTTGAGGAAACGATTTCCAAATCGTTGGCTTCCGGCGCCGACGACTACATCATTAAGCCGTTTCGCCCGGCTGAAATTCTGGCCAAGGTCGGCAATGTCCTTGAGCGTTACAGCGCCGGCATGATGCTGCCGCCTTCATCGATCTACCATGATCGTTACAAGATACTGCGGATACTCGGTAGCGGCAGCTACAGTTCGGTCTACTGCGCTCACGACACGTCCTACGACCCGCCGGTTGAGGTCGCAGTGAAAATATTCAATCCAGAGAAGAAACGCCAGTCTGCGACCCGTTTCGAAACATTCTTTCTGCGCGAGGCCTACGAATGGTCCAAGCTCGACCATCCGAATATCGTCAAGTTGAGCAACTTCGGCGAAAATGCCGGTCTTTACTTTCTGGTCATTGAATTCTTCGACGGCCGTGAGCTGTGGCGGCATGTCCAGGAAAACGGGCCGCTCGACGAAGGGTTCCTGATCTTCATGGTGCACGAATTGGTCAAAGCGCTCGAGCATATGGCGCTGTTCAAGATCATCCATCGCGATATCAAGCCGCAGAACATACTGTTCAACGACGAGCGGATGGTGAAGCTCACGGATTTCGGCCTTGCCAAGCAGCGAGATGAAAGCAATCTCACCATCGACGGCGTGCGGTTCAAGGGCACACCGGCCTTCGCGTCGCCGGAACAGATACAGGCGCACAAGTACGTAGATATACGGAGTGACATATACTCACTCGGCGCGACCCTGTACTACGCTGCTACCGGTATCAGCCCGTTTGAGGGAGCGAATATCACGGAGACCGCAAATAACCACATGAATAAGACGCCGGACCCGGTATACATGGAAAATCCCGCGATCAGCCGGCGATTCTCTGATCTTATTGGCGAGATGTTGAAGAAGAACATGAGTGAGCGCATACGTCTCGCCGATCTCAAACGCATTACACTCGAGTTGCTTGCGCCGAATGGGGAACCGTCGGAGTCGGTTGCTGAGTAGATAGAAGGTGAGGAAACAACCATGTCGACGGAAACCCTGGAGCCCGATTTAGAGACGATACTTGCCGATATCCGTTCGATACGCGGTATTACCGCCGTGGTAATTTTTTCCCGGGATCTTACGTTGATTGCGTCGTCGTCGCTGATTAACAAAGCAGAAACCGACATGTGCATCGACCAGCTCGTGCATATCGCCGGTATCAGCGACACGCTCACATACGAATTTGGCCTCGGCGAGCTTAAACATTTTCTCATTGATGGCGAGCACGGGCGTATGATGATTTACCCCGTCGGCAACGATTTCCTCGCGCTGATTGCCGAGAAAAATGTGAATATGGGCATGATCGGCCTAAAAGTGAAGCATATCTACGAAGACCTCTTCAATGTGCTGTATCAGCATGACCACGACTAATGTCAACGCTTGAGCTGATCGACGACTTGCTGCAGACGATTATGGAGACGCCTCGCGTCATCGGCGTGTCGTATATCGACTACGAGGAAGCCGAAGTCAGTTCCCGCGTTTCCAATGCGTTTGAAACGTATATCAGCCATGACGAGAAAGACCGGGTTTATCACGAAATAATAACCGCCTGGAACAGCCTGCAAAAATGCGGTATGGAGATCGATGAACTCGCCTGTCATTGCCGAAAATTGCGTGTTGTCGTGAGTCATGTCGACCCGGGATATCTGGTTACTTTCAGCCTTTCAAACAGTCTCGAACATACGACAGACTAGCAGCCCATGCCGCAGCAGCATACGTTCTATTACAAATCGGTTCGTCCCTGGCCGAATCGCCGGCTCAAGCGCGCAGCCATCGTGGGGCACACCACCAGTCACACGTGTCGGTTGTGGTTCCGCACGGGTTCACCAGGCGACTACACGCTTCTGATCTATCCCAAACCGCTGGTGGCTGCCGACGACCCGTTTCCAGCGCTGAAACACGTACCCTACGCAATTGAGGACGTGCCTGCGTCAATACGGCTCTATCCGTTTCGTGTCGACAATTTTGCAGCCGACACTACCACGACGCAGGAAATTGCCGATCTTGAACCCGACACGTGCTACCGCTACGCGGTGTACAGCGCCCGACCGGGAGACAGACGCATTGTCATCGGGCATGATCGGCCCTACCATTTTCGCACGCTCCCTAACGGCCGCGACTACCTGTTGAGCTTTGGTTTTTTCTCCTGCCATATGCCGTTCAAAGACAACCTCTTCGGGAAGGCGGATGTACGCAATCTCGAGATGTGGGAGTATATGCGGCTCGCTGCCGAGACGCGCCCGGAAGGCGCCCTGCATTTCGCCATCGCGGGCGGTGACCAGGTTTACGCCGACGGCGTCGGCAGCCTCGATATCTGGAAATATCTCGACAAGAACATGGTGCGCAACAGCGACGGACTCATACCGACCGTGCGCGACATGGTCAGCTGGTACCGTGATATCTACCGCGGTTATTGGGGCTTCGAAATGGTGCAGCGGCAGTTTGCCACGTATCCGACATACATGATCTGGGACGACCACGAGCTTGGCGACGGTTGTGGGTCGCATTACTTCACCGGTGGTGGCCGGGCCGTTGACGAACTAAACGAGATCCTGCCGTCCCTCGAGCGGCGGAACCTGACGTATCGTGACGGAAAAACGTTGATCCGGCGCATGAAACGCGCCGCCGAGACGGTGTACAACGAATATCAACACCAGCATAATCCGTCCACGCCTGCGGGGCAATACGATTACGGGTTCTACGCCGGTGCCAACGCCTTTTACGTCCTTGACGGCCGATTCAACAGGGATATTAACCGGTCTCACCGGAGGATACTTGGCGACGACCAACACGCGCGGTTCGCCGCGTGGATTGAACATCCGGATACCCGGTCGCGGCAGTTTCTATTCGTGGTCAGTGCCGTGCCTTTTCTACATCTTCACGCAGCGCAGGTTAATGCCGACGACAGCACGGTGGCGGATCTCCTGGACATTCAGGACGATCTGCGTGATTCCTGGGAGCACGAGTTGCACACGGACGAACGAAAGGAGATCCTTGATTTCCTTTTCGCCGCGACGGCACGCGGCCAGCGCGTGTGTATACTCAGCGGCGACGTCCACATCGCCGCGGCGTTCGAGCTGGCAGATAGTAACGGGAATGTGATTTACCAGCTCACGTCAAGTGCGATCACGTACAACACCTCGCGAGCGCTGGGCTGGGTCTTGTGCCGGGGCGTGCCGCGTTCCGGCGTGACGGCGGACGGGTATATGTTCAAGCGCCTCGCCATTTACGCCGGCAGCAATTTTGCTGCGATCACGTCGGATCCGACGCGCCGTGTGGTGATCGCCGAGTTCTACGGCAACCAGATCGTCGAACCACCGGAAACGATGCCCGGAGCAGCTCGCGCCATCCCGGTTCCGATTTCCACGTTCGAGCTGTTCGCCTAAGGCCTTGGCTGGTAGTTGAATTCCAGAATGTCGTGGCCAACGCCGTCAAATTATTCGACAAATTCCGCGAATCGCCAGGTTCGGGAGCGGAATGGTCGACAAAACCGATTGATAAGTCGCTGGTACGTGGACGGCTTTACACCCAGATGCTGAAGTCGCAACCAGGCATGACTGCGGGCCACGGGCCGACGGCATCGATACGAACACGCAAAAGCCGGCTGATAATCATGAATTCTCTCGCGGCGCAATGGGCGTATCGTTTGCTCGCCGTGCGGCGTGCGGTTGAGGAACGCGGGTGGCTCGGGTACGGAGGCAAACATGAGCGCGAAGCAGTCAGCACTCAATATCATATCCCATACCACATGAATACGTATCTCGTCTGAACGATTCACTGCGGTATGTACCGACGCATTGTTGAAGAAATAAATCGAGCCGGTTTCAAATCGCACCGTTTCGTTGTCGAAAATCATTTCAGCGGCGTCATGCGTGAAAGCGGCACATGATGAAGCGCTTTCTGATCTCCGGCGAACAAAATATGCTTGGTACCTGATGCGGCGTCAGGCTCGAATCTTTCCCCATTACATTGAGTCGGAAATTGGTCAAATGGGGAAAAACGGCAATGAAATCGGCAAGAACCGGATAGCGATCGCCGTAATGAAATTGCTTTCCCCGGCACGACAAGTCATTGTCCTCCCGCGTGTCGCCGACGTCTCCGGACCGGTTAAACAGCGAATACATGTTGAATTCGCCACTCGGCCTGGTGTGTGCTTTGTTGCCGGTCGTAGACGGACGACTCTCGTGTATCAGCGCAACGGCCTGGTCACGGAACTGTCGGAAATAGTTGGACTCGACCGTGAAAAGTTTCAGACAATTAATGCCCGGATTATCGTAATTGGGATTCGTAATTCGAATCAGGAAAGTGTCGCGATCCATGTGTTTCGTGGCTGTCATTGGGCTGGCGAAATGATGGTTGGTAACACAGCCCCGGTCCTGCGGCAGAGTGAATGTTGGGCACACATCTACCCGTTATCCTGATCAAGGGCTTGCTCCAATCTGTAAAAAATTATGTGCATAAATGTAATGCGGCGATGTAAAAAATCATGCAATATAGTCGTATCCGCTTCCATTGAATCCAACCGACCTGTCGCCATGAAGATCTTGATGCTCAATTACGAATATCCGCCGCTTGGCGGAGGCGCTGGGAATGCTACGTACTACATCCTTCGCGAATTCGCCGGCGACCCCTCGGTTACAGTCGACCTCGTGACGTCATCGGTGGGCGGTTTCGAGACGGTTAATGTGTCGGAAAACATCACCGTGCATCGACTCGATATCAGCAAGGGCATGAACCCTCACCATCAGACCGTCCGCGAATTGTTGACGTTTACGCGGAAGGCGACCCGTTATGCACGCCGCCTGATCCGCGAAAAACAATACGATCTCATCCACGCATTCTTCGGTATTCCCTGTGGTGTCATGGCCCGTTTCCTGGGTTTGCCCTACATCGTCTCCCTGCGCGGCAGCGACGTGCCGTTTTTCAATCCACGCTTCAGGTTGCTGGACATCGTTTTTTTTCGGGCTCTGAGCCGCCGAATATGGTGCCGCGCGCATGCAGTAACAGCGAATTCGGACGGATTGCGGGAGCTGGCCATGGAGGTGAACGCGGGTATTGATATACAGATAATCTGCAACGGTGTAGACTGTGACGCATTTCGACCGCTTCGTGTGTCCGCCAAACCTGTTGAGCCAGGCAAACTGCGGCTTGTGTCGACCGGGCGCCTTACGAAGCGGAAAGGATATGAGTACCTGTTTCGCGCGATTCATGGAATGGACGGTATCGAAGTCATACTGATCGGGGACGGAGATTTGCGCGACAGCTTGATGGAGCAGGCGCGCGGCATGAACCTGCAGGTTGAGTTTCGTGGGGCGCTGGGGCACGACGCGATGTTGGAGGAATTGTCGCTTGCGGACGTCTTCGTCGCACCGTCCCTGAATGAAGGGATGAGCAATTCCGTACTCGAGGCGATGGCATGTGGATTGCCGATTGTGATGACAGACGTAGGTGGCAGCAGCGAATTGATCGACGGCAACGGTTTCGTGGTCCCGACGCGTTCGCCGGACGCCTTGCGCGAAGCGTTGAATACGTACCGGAACGATTCATGCCGGTTGAGGCAGCACAGTGAGAAATCCATGGAGCAGGCCAAACAATTCAGTTGGCGCAACGTTTCATGTGAGATAATGGCATTGTATCGTCGTTGTCTGCAAATATGATCGCCCCGCACGCATCTCGGAACTGGCGACAACGCCGATAAGGAACCGGTTATGACCGTGACAGATCCAGATAAAGCCCGTTCGAAGAATCGGTTCGGTGCATTCCCGGTCGGATTCTTTCTCGTCGCCATCATAGGTATTTGTCTGGCAATTGTCGCCGCCGCGGTCTCCGGATGCAGGACGTTGTCCGACATCCGCGAACGTTACCTTACCAGCCTGGCTCACGAAACGTTTCGATCGGTCTTTATCCAGATTCGGAGGCATTCGCGCCCAGCGCCCGGGGCCGGTTTGTTTCGAAGAGGGCGGCGCGGCCAATTTCACGATCCCGACTTCTGGCAGGCAGTGCTCGATGAGATCTATCCGGAATACGACGGGCAGGTGGTTTTTCTCGCTGTTGTCGACACCGCCGGTGGGGTCGTGGCCGATGCGGGCGAACCGCCCGAACAGTACGCGCGGCACGCGCCCGGGATCCATCGTCTCGGAGACAGATCGATATTTATCTTCGAAACAGACTTTCGGCCGCCGCCCGGTGGGCCGCCCCGACGACATGACCGGGATGACATCGGCGGGTGGCGATTTCGAGTGGGACTGAAGACGGAGCCGGCGGATTTCATCGTACGGCTGGGATATACGTATGCGGCGTTGTCGGCCGTGGCAATCGTGACGCTGATCGTGCTGACGTCGGTGTTTCTTCGCACCTTGCGACGATTTATCGCGCTGCAGGAACATGAGAAATCGCAGCGACATCTAACAGCCCTGGGAAAGATGGGCGCGACGCTGGCTCATGAGATTCGCAACCCGCTCGGCGCCATCAAAGGACTGACTCAGGTTGTCCAGGAGGATCTGCCGCCGGACCACAGCGCACACGCGTCATTGACGACGGTGGTTCGCGAAACGCAACGGTTGGAACAATTGGTCACCGACCTGCTGGAGTATGCAAAGCCCGGGAATGTCACAACGGTGAAGATCAATGTGAACGACATGGCGGCCGAAGTTGCCGCGTTGGTCGCGTACCGCGCGACGGAGGTCGGCGTGACAGTCCGGGTGGGGCGTAACGATGCCGATCCTGTGATTGTATCGGACGAACGCGGATTGCGCCAGGTTTTGCTGAACGTGGTGATCAATGCGGTGGAGATGAGCGCTGCCGGCGACGCCGTCACCGTCAGCAATCGAATCGATATGGCCGATAATGCATGCGTTATAGAGGTTACGGACGCGGGCCAAGGGCTGGGTGACCGCAATCCGGAGGAGTTTTTCGAACCGTTCGTTACAACCAGGATGAAAGGCGCCGGTTTGGGGCTGTCCATTGCCCGGAAGATCGTCGATGGTCTTGGTGGTACGATCAGCCTGGCCAATAACGTCAAACGGGGTGCGCGGTGTGTGATCACGGTCCCGGCGAACCGCTCGTCCTCATAAGACGCACGAACATGGACGCACTATGAAATCCGCAATTCTTATCGTCGACGATGAAGCTGCCCAGCGGCAGTTGCTCACCAGTGTTCTCGCAAAGCAGTATGTCGTCGAAACAGCGGAAAACGGCGTCGAGGCAATCAAACGCCTCGGCGCACGTCGATTCGATCTCGTGATCACCGATGAGCGTATGCCGGAGATGAACGGCATCGCGTTGATTCAATGGCTGCGCTGCAACACACCGGCGACGCCAATCATTGTACTCACAGCCTATGGTTCGATCAAGACAGCGGTCGAGGCGATCAAGCTCGGCGCCGATGAATATCTTACCAAGCCGTTACGGGACCCTAATGAATTACGGCAGACGGTACGAAAGGTGCTTTGTGAACGGCGTGCGGTACCCCATGAAGCGGCGGTAGACGATGCGACTGCCAATGAGTCCGGCACGGATATCATCGTCCGAAGCGCAGCCATGACCCATGTCGTCAATCTTGCCGAGAAAGTCGCCGTACAGCCGACGACCCTGCTGATTACCGGTGAATCCGGCGTTGGCAAGGAGGTCTTGGCCCGCTTTGTTCACGCCCGCAGCCGACGGAGCGAACAACCGTTTGTGGCCGTGAATTGCGCAGCATTGACCGAGACCCTGCTGAGTTCGGAGTTGTTCGGTCATGAGAAGGGGGCTTTTACGGGGGCCGCAGACACGAAGCGTGGTCGGTTCGAGCTGGCCGACGGCGGCACATTGTTTCTCGACGAGATCGGAGAAATGAGTGTGGACCTGCAGACCACGTTTCTGCGCGTGCTCCAGGAACAGCAATTCGAACGGGTCGGCGGCTCCCGGACAATAACTGTGGACGTACGCGTCATTGCGGCTACCAATCGCGATCTCCAACAATCTATACGCGACGGTCTGTTCCGTGAAGACCTCTATTATCGGCTGAATGTTTTCCCGCTACATATCCCGCCGTTACGTGAGCGGCGGGACGATATTGAGCCGTTGTCGGAGTATTTCCTCAACCGCCTCTCGGTGCGGATGGGGCACGGTCTGAAGTCGCTAGATCCACACGTGAAGCAGGTGTTTCACACCTACGATTGGCCGGGAAACATACGTGAACTGCAGAATGCGATTGAACGCGCGCTGATCGTGGCCGTAGGCGACGTGATTTTACCTGCCGACCTGCCGCATCAACTGTTGCAGCAGCATGGAGGAGGCAGCGCCGGGAGGACGCTGTCTGATTTCGAAAAAGACGCCATACTCAAAGCGCTATCCGACAACGGCAACGACCGCCGCAAGGCCGCCGATCAATTGGGCATTAGCCTGCGCACGCTGCAATCGCGCCTGAAGGAATACGGCCTTACCAGGCGCCAATGACCACTGAACAGAGTTAAGACGCCTCGCCTGTCCTCCGCGTTCTGGACGAATCCCGCGATGGGTGCAACACAAAAAGGTTGCGGGCGTTTTTCCACAGAACTGTTTACCGTGTTTCGGTGTCTGAGTACCGTTTTTCTGGGGCACTGATGTTTTGATCCAGGCTTTAGCCCAATCTGGACGGACACGGTCCGCTGTGTCCGAAATACCGGATTTTCCTGGAGGGATACAGTCCTCTGTGTCCGAAATACGTCGGGGTGTGCGGTCGCGGAGAGAGGCCTGCGACCCTCCACTTGAACTTTTCGTGCGACGCGCGCGGGCGGGTAGCGCCTTAATTCAACGGCAGTGGGCTTTAGCCGGGACGCGTTCGCCCGCGTAGCCAATTTGTGTAGGCTACGCCTTCCGATCCCGCGGGATCGGTATTGGCTTCCGACTGAAGTCGGTACTCAGACAGATCGCTCGTTGCGCAAGACAGGAACGGTATGCGAGTTCCATGTGATTGCAGGATTGCGACTTCTCCTGCATTTATCCGACAATGCGTACGCTTCCGGACCTGGTCATCGATACCACGATGCCGGAGACTCGTGCAAATCCTGCACTTCCGCGGCAGACGACATGCAGATCTCACAGAACACCGGTTTTTCTACTCTCCTCAGAGATGTCTCCATGATATTTTTTAAGTCATTTAATTAAAGTCTGTTACAATGCTTTTTCTTTGAATATTTTTGTTATTGGCATCGACGTTGCTAACGTTCAAACAGCCGGCCGGCAACAGGTGACACAACATTCATGCGGCGCAATCAGCCGTACAACAACGCAACCACATTGAAAAGGAAAAAGTTATCATGAAAAAGAAAAGAGTCTTAAACCTGAAATCCGCAGCAGCGATCACGGGAATTTGCATCATCGGCGTCCTGGCGGCTTTGCCGTCGATGGCACGAGGACGGCATGCAAAAGCGTCGTCCGATGACTTTCGGGAGGGCTCGGGGCCTGCGCGGTGCCATGGCTTGCGGCAGGCATTCCGGGATCCAGCAGCTGCGTTTGATCGCATGGATGCAAACGATGACGACGTCGTCACTGCAGACGAGTTTCGCGGTCCTGACACGCATTTTGACGTGATCGACGCCGACGGTAGTGGCGGCATTGTCTTCGGCGAGTTCGAGATTGGCCCGGTGCGTCTGGCGATCGAGAAGATGGACGCCGACGGCGACGGCGCCATCTCCGCTGCGGAGTTTCGCGGACCATCGCGACGTTTCGACGCGATCGACGCCAACGATGACCGCGTGCTCACGTTTGTGGAAATGGAAAACGGCTTCGAGAACGCACGCCGGCGCTGCGGACGCGATAAAGCAGGACGATTCAGTCGCATGGACGGCGACGGTGACGGTCTGATTTCCGCGGAAGAGTTCAGAGGTCCGGAGAGCCGGTTCGATCACGCGGATCTGGATGGCGACGGTGCGATATCTCGCGAGGAGATGGCGGAGGCATTTGCAAATCGCCGCTTGATGAAGATGGACGACAATGGCGATGACCGGATATCGCTGGACGAGTTTGCCGGTACTGCGGAGCGATTTGATGCGCTCGACACCAATGGCGACGGCGCTCTTGATATTGATGAACTGGTCCAGTCGTTCGAATCCCGCTAGTCGATGCATTGACGTACGCGGCCAGACGCCTTACCGGTCTGGCCGCGTATTTGTTTTGACCGGCTCAACGGCTAAATTAGCGTTTACAGCGAACACCGCCGACTGCTGATCGACACGTTTTGCAACGGGCTCATTTTGCGAACTCGTAGAATTCACGTACGAGCAGGGAACCGCGAATGGACGCCAATAAACGCCAATTAGAATATGGATTCGCGTTTATATGGCGGTTCGCTTCACAGTCGTTATATCTCGCCGCCGATGATGGGGGCAGATTGCGATCCAGGATGGCTCCACTACCATGATCTACCGGGGAATACTTACCGTTCTCATTATCGCGGTTGTTGCAGTTGACCTGCCACTCAAGGTCCTGTGGTTGCTGACCCTGGTAAACTTGCTCGTCGAGGAAAACTTCCCGTTCTCCCATTTTCCCATGTATTCGTCGTTTTCGCGTTTCACATATTACATATATGTGACGAACGAGTACGATGTGCCGATACCAATGAAACGTGTTTTCGGCATCGAGGCGTCGTTCCTGAAAAAGGTATATGATCGCGACGTGAGAAGCGGAAGATCGCGGCGTATGCGGACGCTGACGCAGCCGGAACTGGCAGACGCAGGACGAATGGCACTGGCATTTCTAAGGGGTCGTCCTGCCCCTGCGACATCGAATCCTGCGCTGTACCAGCGTCTCCGGTTGTACCAGGTAAATATCCAACTCGTGGATAAGACGATCCAACGCAACCGAATGCTTATCGCTGAGACAGAGTGACGCTGCCATTCATCCCATCGATATCTCTCGCACCGTACGAGATTTGCTTTATCCGTCTGTTCTTCGCTTTGGTTGTCTGGCGGCGACTGCCGCAGAAAATTATCTTTGCCGCCCAACCGTGCCCGGCGGGTCTGGCGCGACTCGTTGATCTCCGGTTTCTCGCCAATCCAGTGTTATACCACCGTTTGCGATCGGTTGCGTGCATGTGTCTGGTTTGCTACGTTACCGGTTTCTTTCTGTCGTTCGTTACAGTGTACCTTTTTGTGTTGGTCACCGCATACGGTAGCCTGCGTAATTCGCAGGGGGCGAGCGACCACACGAAGCAGGTACTGGCATTGATACTTCTGGTACAGGCGACCGTCTACGTATTCCGTGACTGCAATCACGTGTTCAATCCGGGTTTTCAATTCGCAGGAGGAGCAGGTTATGACCAGATAGCGGTGTTCTGGTCTCAGCAGGCAATCATCGCCGTTTACTTCACTTCTGCACTGACGAAATTGAAACGATCACGTGGGCTGTGGGTGTGGAAGTGTGCTTATATCGCGATACAGTTGCTGAAAACCAGCGAGCAGCAGTATCACAGTAGTCACGACGCAAAGCACCTGGAAAACGCCGGGGCACTGGCTCGGAAGGCCGTCCGCTACCCGAACCTTACCCGTTTGGCATTGAGCCTCGGGCTGTTTCTGGAATTTTTCTCACCCCTCATGTTGTATAGTCGTAAGACCATTGTCGCAGGCGGCGTGTTGTTGTTCATTTTTCATCACGTGAACGCGCGTTACATGCGACTCACATTCAATGATCTTAAATGGTGTGTCGTGATTTTTCTGGTAAACGTTCCGTATCTTATCAACGCGTTTCTAATCCATCCATTTCGTTCATGAACCTGCAACGAGCCGACTTTGCCAATAACAGCAGTTCCAGGCCTGATAGCAGCCGCTGCCCGGCTCTCATGGAGCGGGTGTGTCTGTGACACCAAGCGCAAATAGCTGCGATCCCGGCGCCGCGGGCGTCAAACCGTCCGCGTGGCCCGGTACGCAACGTCTTGATGCGACCGCTGATCTCGTTCTGGTTTGTCCGCACCTCGGCGACGGCGGTGTGCAACGCGTTGTCACGATTCTGGCGAATGCGTGGAACCAGGAAGGTCGTCGGGTCTGTGTTGTGACCTTGTTCGAGAATACAGTGGCCTACGAACTGGACCCCGGCGTGGTGCATATTTCTACTGTCAGTACCTGGCAGGTGAAGGTGATCGAGGCGTTGCGCCGGTTCGCGGGCCATGTCCGGACGCCGATAAGGCACGTGATGCGTATGCTGTTCTCGTCCGGGCGCGCCTCGAATGAAAGCGCAATCTGGCGTCTCCTCAAACGGCTCACCTATCCATTCATACCGGCCGTGTACTTCCCTCTTCATATCCGCGTCCACGCATTGCGGTCGATAATCAGGCGGACGAAAGCCCCCGTTGTCGTTGGCTTTTGCGGTTCGACCAATATCATGACAGTAATGGCTGCCCGGCCGTTGCAATGCCGCGTCATTATATCCGAACGAAATGATCCCGCTCGCCAGGCGCTCAAATACCCGTGGGATTCGCTCAGGCCGCTATACTATAATCTTGCAGACATCGTTACCGCCAACACCCGCGGCGCGCTGGAGGCGATGCGCACCTACGTAGATTCGCGGAAAATGGTGTTTGTGCCCAATCCACTCCTCCCCGGCAATATGCCGGCGGATCATGCGCGCAGCCGAATACTCGAGAGCCCCACGATATTGATCGTGGGCCGACTGCATTATCAGAAGGCACACGATGTCTTGTTCGACGCATTCGCGCTTCTTGGAGAGAGTTGCTCGGAATGGCGGCTGTCGATTGTGGGCCGCGGCAGTGAAGAAGCGAACCTCTGCCGACAAGCAAAAAGCCTGGGCATTTCGGAGCGTATTGTATGGCACGGTCAGGTACCGGATCCGTTGCCATACTACCACGATGCTGAAATCTTCGTTCTTCCGTCCCGTCACGAGGGCACGCCAAATGCTTTGCTGGAGGCGATGAACTGCGGCATGGCGGTAATCATAAGCGACGCGTCGCCCGGACCGTTGGAACTGATCGACGACGGTAAAAGCGGTATCGTGGTTCCCAAAGAAGACCCGGCACGTCTTGCCAAAGCCATTACACGGTTGGCCGCCGATCCGGTATTGCGACAAACTCTGGGACAGGCGGCGAGGCAGAAGGTGTCTGCCTACAGTCTGCCGCGCGCCATCCAGGTATGGGAGCGGCTCATTGGCTGGCAGCCGGAGGCGGACGAATCTGCGCACGCAGGAGACGCTGAACCGCGGTAGTCTCCATGCAATGATCTCTGTGGTTCAGAATGTACGCTGAGGTGTCAAGGTTACGCGTCGCATGGACGTAGTTGCCCAGATTCGCCGTGGGGCGCGATGTATCATACTAATAGTGACGCTCCGTTCCACGACGCACAGAGGCGACAGGGCTCGTGCACCGCTGCTTAACTCGCACTCCGTTACGCCTACGGTAATGTATCAGCGTACCGCCTCATCGTGTTGTTGGGGTTCACACTTTAGTGTGGGGTTCACGGCACGTTGCGCAATACTCGCGGCATGACATGGCGCAAGCACGCTGAAGCGCGAACTCCAATGGACCGTTGTTCACAACTTCGGTTGTGCATTCAAGCGAAATAATGGGATACGAACTATATATCACGCGAGCCGAAATGAATTCGCAATCTTTAGACGTTGCGATTCCAGAAAATGAGTGGTTAGCCGTCGCAGAAGGCGACCATGACCGAGGAAATGTTGTTGTTCCTGAAGAACCTAGAGAAATAGATTCATCTAGAGATAAGAGACCTTGGTGGAGGCGAGTATTTGGAACCAGGAGATGCACATAGATCCCTTACCGCTCCGCTTCGGGGGAGCACGCAGCCCTTGACTGTTTGCGCAGTCCGCTGTCGCGACCGGCCCGGAAGCGTCAGAGTTCAACTGTGCTGCCGTTTGATAGCCGCTGTACTTCGTGCTGTGGTTAACCAGCTATTGGCTGTGAGTGGCTGTCGGCCGAAGCAGTGCGGGGAGCAAGCGCAATCTCTACCCGAAGCCACTCGGCTCCGAGCCTATCGAACAAAGGGAAAATTAAACAGATGCCTGAAGTGATGACGTTACATGAATCCATCATCGGTTGCATCGTTGGCGGGGCCATTGGCGACGCGATTGGTGTCCCGTACGAAGGAATCAAGCCCGGAATAAATTTAACCGGTGACCTGGCGCCCGACCGACTTTCGGATGATACCCAGATGACTTTGGCTACTTGTGAAGCGATTGTCCAGTCTGGAGTTGATCCTGAAACTATTGCAAAAACCTTTTCGGAATGGTACCAGGCAGACCGGTTTTCCGGAATCGGGGCCAGCACGTATGCTGCGCTTGATGCTCTTGCCAACGGGGCTCACTGGGCGATAGCCGGCAGAACAGGCGAGTACGCTGCAGGCAATGGCGCCGCCATGCGCATTGCTCCTCTGGCGTATCATGTTGATCTTGAAGACAGGCAAACCATACGGGATGTTGTCAGGATAACGCATCACAATGACGATGCGTACGTGGGAGCACTTGCGGTTCTCCACGCCATCTCGTTACGGGATCAGCTGGACCATCGGATCATCGCGAAGTTGAGCCTGGAGTTGCCTGATACTGCCGTGCGCGACCGGCTTCAGATCTACGCCGATAGTGAACGTAAAATATCAGATATCGGTGCGAAGTTAGGCGCATCCGGATATGTCGTTGACTCGGTACCGCTTGCAATCTACGCCGCGTCAAAGGTTCACGTACTCGGTTTTGAGCGAATGATACGCGAGCTGATTTTGGCCGGTGGCGATACGGATACGACGTGCTCAATCGCCGGACAGATTGCCGGCTCCGCTATTGGGCATTGCGGGTTACCCCAACACTTTATAGCTGCCTTGCCGGATCGTGAGTTAATTTACACCGTCGCAGAGAGATTCTCCGAAGTTACGCAAGAGGCGACGGAGAGCAACCGGATTCGGGACTCATAGAGCAGTGTGGCGTGGCGCGTCATGGCGCAAGCACGCTGAAGCGCGAACTTCAACGGATAGCGCAAGTCGTGCGTTGGAGTTCACGATTTATCGTGGGTTTCACGGCACGTTGCGCATTACGCGCGCTTCGCCGAGCAATCAGAAGGGACAACGACGGACCATGTACAATTGGCGCAAGATGACGGAATCCCAGCGGAGCGACGTAATGGCACGGCGCAGGCAAAACCGATATCCATGGCATAGCCCGCCGCATCGAGGAAGTGAATCCAGCCAGTATTTCGTGACGGTCGCCTGCTACGAGCACCTGGCTATCATTGGCGAATCCGCTGAACGATTGGCCGAATTCGAGGAGAGCCTGCCGGCGTTGCTGGAAGATCTTACAACCTCAATATACGCGTGGGCCATACTTCCCAATCACTACCATGTACTCATCAAAACGGTCACAATACTTGACGTGCTCAGAGAGATCGGACGCCATCATGGCCGGACGTCGTATAAATGGAACGGCGAAGACAACGCGAGGGGACGGAAGGTATGGTGCAATGCCCTGGAGACCGCGATCAAGTCTGAAAGGCATTTCTGGGCGACGATGAATTACATTCACAACAATCCGGTGCACCATAAATACGTTACGCGCTGGCAGGATTGGCCGTTTTGCAGTGCGACGTTGTATCTCGAGGCCGTTGGACGCGACGAGGCGCGGCGGCGCTGGACTGGCTACCCGGTTCTTGATCTCGGTAAGGCGTGGGATCCTCCGAACTTGTGACCGATACGTTGTTGGAGTTCGCACTTTAGTGTGGGTTTCACGCCACGTCGGGCAATAAATACACAACGAACGGCGCAAGCACGCTGAAGCGCGAACGCCTGCAGACCGCTGACGGGAGGCGTTCTATCGCTCCGCATAGCGACGGAATCGCTGATGATCACGTTATGATATCCGCCTCACCGCCAACGATTTCTGTCGTACTGGTCACCGCCGACGGCCTGCACGCCCTGCGCAAGACGATCGTTCATTTGTGTCGGCAGACGATTGCGGATCAGATCGAAATCGTGATCGTAACCCCGGAACCATCACATATCGACACCGCAGATTCCGATTTGGACGGTGTCCACAGCGTTACCGTGATTCCCTGTAGTGCGGACAGGCGTCTCGGCGCTGCTCGCGCCGCTGGAGTCCACGCGGCGCATGCGCAGCTGGTTGCTTTCACTGAAGACCATTGTTTTCCTGCGCCCGCGTGCATGGAAGCCTTTGTCCGCCGTCACGCGGCGGGGTGCGACGTTGTCGGGCCGGCGATGGAAAACGCCAATCCGCGAACGGCCCGGTCCTGGTGCGCGTTCCTCCTGGACTACGGCCAATGGGCGTCGGCCGAACGTGCGCATCGAGTCGATACGGTGCCCGGCCACAACTCCAGCTACCGCCGGCAGCGCCTGCTCGAGCTTGGCGAGGATCTCGAAACACTACTGGCGGCGGAAACGGTGCTGCATTGGATTATCCGGGATGACGGCGGTACACTAATGCTCGACCCGGCGGCGCGAACCGCCCACGTGAACATGTCCCGACTGCGCGCTATTTTGAAGTCGCGGTTGGTCGCCTCCCGGGCGTTCGCCGGCGTATGGTCACGCGACTGGACGATCCGGCGGCGGGCGTACCTGGCGGTGTTGTCACCATGGATCACCCTCCGGCAATTCGGGCGTATCATAACGTTGCCCGGGACGCTGTCCGCAGCCGCACCGTCGCCGGCGCGGCTGGCGCCCTTGCTCCTGCTTTGCGCGATCCCGTGCTGCCTGGGATATATTCTGGGTTTTGCGGCAGGGGCGGGCCGGACGCTTGAACACGCGTGGGACATGGAAGTCGGGAAACGAGCGGCGTTGATTGTTGCGGAGGACTGCGTCATTCTGCATGTGAATTAGTGTATTCTGTGTTTTGTGGCATCGGCCGGCGCGCAAGATCCCCGTGCGTGATTCGCGCCCGCGGAGCCGGTCCAGGTCATAGACGCATAGAGGTAGTCACCACCGCAAGGATGTCTGGATGTGGTGATATGGAGGGGGGCAGTTTCGGTGAGAATCCTGATTGTAAACGACTACTGCGCTGAGATCGGCGGCGCTGAGATATTGAGTCGTACGTTGCGGGACGGATTGCGACGTCGTGGTCACGACGCCCGCTTGTTTACCACCACCGCGGACGCGACGCCCGGCGGTGCGCGCCCGGATTTCACCTGTTTCGGGACTGTTTCCCGGTGGCGAACGCCATTACAGCTAGCGAATCCGTCGGCCTATCGGCGCATGCGCTGGTTGGTGTCCGCTTTTCGTCCCGACGTCGTGCACCTAAACATGCACCTGACACAACTATCCCCATGGATTCTTCCCGCGTTGCAACAGATTCCGACGGTGTATTATGCGCTGTGGTACCGGGCTGTGTGCCCGCTCGGCACGCGTCTCTTGCCCAGCGGTGCACCATGCGCTTCCGCGTCGGGTTCTGCCTGCCTGCGCAATGGGTGTCTGCCGGTACATCACTGGTTGCAGTTGATGGTGCAGAAACGTCTCTGGTCATCGTGGCGACACCACATTGACCGTGTTGTGGCCGCGAGCGAAGCGGTTCGACGACAGCTCCTGCCAGCCGGCATAACACCGGTGGACGTGATCTGGCACGGCGTTCCGGTAGTGAACGCGCGACGGCGCCTGTCGCCGCAGCCTACCGCCGTCTTTGCCGGTCGTCTGGTGCGCGAGAAAGGCGCTGATGTGCTCATTCGCGCGTTCGCGGAAACACGCAAGGTCGTGCCGACAGCGCGCCTGCTGATTGTCGGTGACGGTCCGGAACGTGACAGGATCAGGTCGCTCATCGCATCACTCGGATTGTACGAAACCGTGGAAATGACACCGTCGTTGCCGCCGGAGGAATTGGAGAAACGCTGCCAACGCGCCTGGATCCATGTGATGCCGTCGCGCTGGGAAGAACCGTTCGGGCTCGTTGCGGCGCAGGCGATGATGCGCGGAACAGCAGTTGTGGCTTCCGCAACCGGCGGGCCCGCGGACTTCATCACGCACGGCGAGACGGGTTTGTTGACCCCGCCAGGCGACGTCGGCGAACTTGCGGCGGGCATGTCAGCGCTGTTCGCCGACCGCGATTTGTGCGAGGAGTATGGCGTGGCCGCCCGCCGATTCGCTGCAAAACGGCTAAATACGGATGTGATGATTTCGTCGTTTCTGGACCTGTACCACACGTTAAACGACCAAACGGCTCGGCAATGGACACCGCAAGAAGAATACAGCCCCCGCTCGTCGTCGTCGGCCTCGATGCATTCGACAGCGATCTGACGCGGCGATGGATTGACCAGGGCGAGTTGCCCCATCTGGGCAGGCTCGAACAGCAGGGAGGTTGGGCGTCCGTTGCGGGTCCGGATCTCGTCGACGAGATGGGAACATGGCTCCAGGCATACAGCGGCGTCGGCCCGTGGGACCACGGCTACTATAGTTTTCGCCAACTGAAACCCGGCACCTACGACCTGGTAGCATTCAGCGAACATCAGGCGCACGCACGGCCGTTCTGGGCTGAACTCGTTGGTACCGGGCTGAAGGCGCTTATTGTCGACGCGAACGAAACGGGATTGATCCATGATCTCGACGGCACGCAGATCGCGCATTGGCGCTCGTATCAACCGGATTACCCGACGTCTGCACCGCAATCGTTACCTCGTGGTGCGCTAGGTCGTGTCTGCCGTGAGTTTGGCGGGAACCTGCATATCTCCGATTACGTGCGCCATCCGACTGAGGAGCAGGAGGACACCGCGCTGCGTACGTTGCTGGAGCGAATCCGAACCAAGGGCGAGGCGTGTCGGAGCCTTATTCAGGAGAATCGCTATGATCTGATCGTGATTGCCTTCGCCGAGGCGCATCTGGGTGCGCATAGATTCTGGTCGTATCAGGAGAATCAGGTAAGGCGCGAGGATATTGCCGATGTCCCTTCGCTCGCACCCGCGATTCTCTGGGTTTACCAGGCAATCGATCGTGAGGTCGGCCGTATTCTGGCCTGCGTCCGTCCCGATCCCAATGTTTTGCTGACCTCGATGTACGGGATGAAAGATCAATATCCAACGACCGACCTGACAACCGCCTTCTGTCACGCGCTCGGCTTCCAGATTCCATCGGGAAGCGGCAACGCGAAAGTGAACGGCAATGCGGACGGCGCCGGTAACCTACCGCGGGGCTTGAATAAGGTGAGCTTGCGCCTGCGCCGGACCGTGAGCAAACACTTTCCCCGTGCGCTTCAGGAATCACGCATCTCGGCCAGGTTTCGAGCCGAGACCGATTGGACGAGGACCACCGCATTTGCAATTCCCGGCCTGTATTCCGGGTATATTCGGGTGAATCTTCAGGGACGCGAACCGGAAGGCGTCGTACGGCCCGGGCGCGACTATCACGCTTTACTCGACCGCATCGAAGCCGATCTGTCGGCGCTGGTTGATCCGACAACCGGGGAGGCGGCGTTGGAATCCGTGGTAAAGAACGCAACATTTTACAATGGCGAGCCGCCGCAACTCGTACCCGATCTCGTCGTACATTGGAAGGCGGCTACCCATTTCCACGACCGACTCATTCATCCCACTGGGGAGGTCACCCAGTCCAGACCCGATTACTTCCGGGAGACCTATCACCAGTTTCCCGGTTTCATCATAATCGCCGGCCCTGGTTTCGATGCTCCCGCGACCGATGCCATCGTAAGCCCGATGGATATCGCGCCCACGTGTCTGCATCTACTCCGGCAGGCCATCCCCGCGCATATGTCGGGGAAAGCGTTCGGTTGCCGTTGGGCACGCTCGCTGTGATCGACGTTTGGTTCTCCGCCGTCACGAAAATTTTTCGAATGCTCGCTGCAACTGTAGGCGATTGCGATTAACCCATGTGTCGTGGTCGCAACGACTATCAGGGCCGAAAATCAGCCTTCGCCATACCGACACATACAGCATGTCGGTCGATATTCATCACGTATTTCTGCGGCTGAATACCGGGTTTGATGCGTGTGCTATGGTAACCACGACGAATGCGCGCACGCCCACGGCATTTTCGCTTGATATAGTGTTTACCGTTTTTGTCGCGCAAGAACTGCATGGCATATTGCGGCGTGTATCTTGAATTGGTCAGTTCCCGTCCGTCATATCACCGTCAGTGTTAATATCCGATGATCGATTGATGAATAACTCTAGGAATATGAATGCCCTGGTGGGCGCTGTATTTTTTCTCTCCGGCACGGCGGGTTTGATCTATCAAGTCGTGTGGTTGCGGATGTTGACTCGATTTTTCGGTTCGACGAGCGCCGCAAGCGCAACAGTCCTGTGTTCCTTTATGTTGGGTCTGGCGATTGGAAGTCTCGTCGGCGGAATGTGCGCCCGCCGATGGCGTCGAAAGCTTCGGCTTTACGTTATCATCGAATTCGCGGTCGCCATTCTCGGCGTGACCGCATCCTTCCTGGTTATCAAGGCGGCCGGTGTATCATACGTTCGCTTTTGCCAACAGGCCGGGTTGGGCAATGCTTTTTCGTTACGTGTCTTACTCGCGTTTCTATGTATTTTGCCGCCGACGACATTGATGGGCGCAACCTTGCCCTTGCTCGTCGGCCACCTGACTTCATGCGGAAGCAGCCTTCAGGCGGGCCTTGGCAGATTGTATTCGCTCAATACCATCGGTGCGTGCTGCGGCGTATTATTGACCGGTTTTGTGTTTATCGGCGAGTATGGCGAAGCCGCAACCATAGGTATCGCCGCTACGCTCAATGTGCTGGCGGGGCTAATGCCACTGCTATTCCTGTCACAACTGGACTCCGGAACCCGCATCGAGGGTGAACGGCCGACGAGGCTGTACTCCCGCCCGGCACGCCGTATTGCTCTATTCGCATTCTTCATCAGCGGATTCTCGGCGTTGTCGTACGAACTGGTGTGGTCGCGTTTGCTCGTGCTCTATCTCGAAACCAGCATTTACGCATTTTCGATCATGCTGGCGACCTTCCTTGCCGGTATAGGCATCGGAAGTTGGCTATGCACGCGACTTACGATTCCAAAGTGCGGTCCGCTAATGACGTTTGCGCTCATGCAGATCTTCATCGGGTTCTGGGCCATTGCGGGCCTGGCGCTGTTTCCGCTGTTTGATGCTGTTTTCGTCGACCTGGAATGGGAGATACGCATCATTGCCTGCCTGGTCACAATTCTGCCCGTCGCAATCGTTTTTGGCTGGCAGTTTCCTGTTGCTGTCCGTTGTTGCATGGCGGAAGACAGCGATGCGGGCAGTCTTACCGGATTCGCATATTTCGTGAACGCATCGGGAACCATTCTCGGATCGGCCGTTACGGGATTTGTACTGTTGTCCCGGTTCGGGCTGGTGACAACGTGTATCGCCGTGTCGCTCGTAAACGGCTTGTGTGGACTTGCGCTTTGGTGCGCGTCGCCGCGCGATGAACGTCGCGGCCAGGTATTGGCGGGTGTTCTTGCTGTCGCGACGGGTGTTCTTGCATTGTATGTGACCAACCCTTATCTGCATGTGGTTGAGCGCCGCCTGGTGCGGCAACTCGGGGCTGATGCAACGATCTATGCCGTCCATGAGGGCGTCGACGCGATTACGATTGCGGCGGGGAAGCGCGACCCTGATTCTGTCGAGAAGCAGCTGTTGATAAACGGAATAGGTATTACGGTGTTCGTCAACGAGACGAAATTACTTACACATTTGCCTGTTGCGCTCGTCGAAAACCCACGGGAGTATTTGCTTGTTTGTTTCGGTATGGGAACATCGACGCGATCCGCCAGTTTGTATCCCGAACTCAATGTCGACGTTGTGGATATCGTCAAGGAAGTGTATGCGTGCAAATCCTATTTTCATAGCGAGGCAGACGACATCGCCGCCCGACCGAATATAAACTTGCATGTGAATGACGGACGACATTTTTTGTTAACGACACAAAAAAAGTATGATATCATTACGATTGATCCCTCGCCGCCGCTTCATAGCTCCGGCACTGTAAATCTTTACACGCAGGAATTCATGCGGATTTGCAAAGACCATCTCAATCCAGGTGGCGTTATGTGCCTTTGGATTCCCGTTGGTCCCGAGAGTGAGGTGAGAATGATTATGAAAACATTCGTAAACGTTTTTCCCGGTGCTTGTCTTTGGGGCGGTATTGAATATCCCGGGTTATTCCTCACCGGCGGCCTTCACGACATGTCGCAGACGCGCGCCAGCCTTGATCGAATCAGTGGAGAGATCAGTCGAATTCCGGAAATGGGGGAGTGGACGTCTACGTACGCGAGCAGCGACAGCGTGGCAGCACTATTTTTGATGAGTCCCGAGCAGTTGGTCCAATTTTTGGATGGTGACCGTGTCATAACGGACAACAATCCGTACACCGAATTTCCGATTTGGCGGATGGCATTCGGGGATGATACCACGCGCGCATATTCTGCCATACGGATTCGTGAGGAAATGGCAGCGCAGGGCATGGGGATGCGTTAGCAGCCTGTCGGCCGAATACACTGCGGAAAGTCTCGACCGCCTGCCAGTAGCACAGCGATCTTCGCTGTAGCCGAATTCCAATTGGAGGGCGGTTCGCCTCAGCCGTCGTTTCCTTATCGAATCCAATCAAGAAGTACATAGCATCCAACTGCGCGCTTGCGATGAAAAAAGAATTACACATAGTGGTCGCACCAGAGGTCGGGGCGGACACGACCGCACTACGGGCGAAAGTCGCTCGCCAGCTGGGCGTCACCGTCCAGGAGCTAACGCATGTTGAAATCCTGAGGCGGTCCATCGACGCCCGGCGCAGACCGATCCGCCTGCAGTTGATGGTTTGTGCCTACGTCGGCTGCCGTTACGAAGAAACTTCCATCTCCCTTCCCGACTACCATGAAGTCGGTGGGGCCGAGCCGGTTATCATCGTCGGTTCAGGCCCGGCCGGATTATTCGCCGCCCTGCGCTGTCTGGAACGCGGCTACATGCCCATTGTGCTGGAACGCGGCAAGGACGTCCGCGAACGGATCAAGGACCTCAAAGCCATCAACACCAAGCATGTTGTCAACGAAGACTCGAACTATTGTTTTGGTGAAGGTGGCGCCGGCACCTACTCAGACGGCAAGCTGTACACACGCTCGCGCAAGCGCGGCGATGTCGGCGCGGTACTCCAGACCCTGGTCGGTTTCGGCGCTACACGGCAGATTCTGGTCGATGCGCACCCCCATATCGGTACGAATAAATTGCCTCCGATCATCAAAGCCATGCGTGAACGCATCCTGGCTAAGGGCGGGGAATGCCATTTCAACACACGGGTCACTGAGTTGCTCATTGACGATGGTGTAATTCGTGGTGTCAAGACGGCGAGTGGCGAGCGGTTGAAGGCGAGCAGGGTGATCCTCGCTACGGGGCACTCTGCCCGCGATGTTTTTGAAATGCTGTATCGGCAGGGCATCCCAATCGAACCCAAGCCAATCGCCGTAGGGGTGCGGGTAGAGCATGCGCAGTGTTTGATCGATCAGATTCAATACAAACTCTCGGAACGTGGGCCGCATCTGCCACCGTCATCTTACAGCATTGCGAAGCAGATTCAGGGCCGCGGCGTGTATGCGTTCTGCATGTGTCCGGGCGGCGTCATCGCGCCGTGCGCTACGGCGCCGGGTGAAATCGTCACTAACGGTTGGTCGTCCGCAAGTCGATCACGATCCACGGCCAACTCGGGGATCGTTGTCGAGCTGCGTCCGGAGGACTTCGCCACTTTTTCGGATCGTGGTCCGCTGGCCGTCATGGCCTTTCAGCAAGTCATCGAACGAATGGCATGGAAGTTGGGTGGGGAAACGCAGGCGGCGCCGGCTCAACGGCTGTGCGACTTCATTCACGGCGTTCTCTCTACGGACCTGCCTCGAACCTCATATTCGCCCGGCATCACGTCGGTCGAGCTGGAGAAGGTCTTGCCGGCGGCTATTCACGGCATCCTGCAGGCAGGGTTTAGAGAATTCGGAAAAACCATGCGCGGCTACCTTACCAATGATGCCGTCGTTCACGCGCCGGAGACACGGACATCATCACCGGTGCGCGTTCCGCGCGATCCCGACACATTGCAACATATCGCTGTACGAGGTTTTTACCCCTGCGGCGAAGGCGCGGGCTATGCCGGCGGCATCGTATCCGCAGCCATCGACGGCATCAGGTGTGCGGACAAAGCCACAACATCGGAGTAATTCGGGAATTGCGGGCAACGGAATATCTCGTAATCAAGAATCCCGGATGGCGGATGTCCCTGGCCGCCGTTCACTCCAGGCATTCATCGAAATATAGGATATAGCGAAAACTCAATTGCGGCAGATACATGGGGCGTGATTAACGACGTGCAGAAGCTTCCGGTACATGACATCATTTTGATTCACGGCGACCGTCATAGATTTGCCATCAGCCTTTCCAGTACCCCATCACCCAAGCTGGACACCTACTTTCACACCAGTGGAAACCCGCTGTGGGCTACTACATCCCGAAACCTCAGCCCGCGCGTGAAATCGCAGATATGGGTTGTACATGACGCTTACGTCTAACGCTTGATAACCGTTTTTCTATTGGAGCATCGCTCGACGTTGCCAATTGAGAGAGACGCCAATCTTCTTTGAAAAACTTCCGTCCCAATCCGGTTCGAAACCATGTTCACGAAGGCAATCGCAAACCTCGCGGGCGATGGCTAGGGCGTTCCTCTCATAGACCTCTGGAGCAACGCTCGAATCATCGGGTGACAACCATCCGTATGCAAGATAGACGGAAATGTGGGTACCGTCTGCGAGCGTATCGGCCATGTTCTGATCTATAAAGAAGGCGTAACCACGAACGCGATCTCGAAAACCAGGGTGACGCCGTTCGATCTCTTCGATGCGATCGGGAAGTTCGCCTCCGGTACACGTGTCGCAGCAGGGTGAGGCCAGCCACAGAAGAATGCCGCGACCTCTCAAGGTCGCTTCGACGCTATCGAGGCGATCACTATCGGTCTCATGCGCCCACTCTACCTGCTCTGCGGCATGCCTGGTAACGGCCTTTTCAAGCTCGCCTGTTGCGAATCTGACAAACGTCTCCGACTCATTCTCCGGACATTCATTCTGGATATAGACCTCACGGCAGATTTGAATGATGTTCTCGTGGTTATTTTTTGCCAGTCGAACCTCGCCCAAAACGAGCTTTCGAAGGGCATCACGGAGATCCTCTCGCGTCGTGTCGTTCCAAGTGGCGTCTTCACTCATTGCGTTTGGAAGTGTCGGAGATTTCGAACTATCGCAGCTCACAGTGAGCGCTGCCAAAACGATCGGAAGGCACCGGAAGACAAATTTCATTCTTCGGTTGACATACACGATCAGTCGGTCACATGTAGCGGAGCGGAACGGGACTTGACCACATCCGTTTGTTGGGATGTATTTATATCCGTATTGACGTTCTACGCTGGAGTTCACAGATTTATCTGTGGCCCTTTATGTTTCTTTGACGTTGCGCGAGAAAAGCCACAACTGACGTTGTGAACTTCCATGAGAAGAACGCAAGAAACTATCGATACACGCCGTTCACCGTCTTGCGAGACTACGGCAAAGCGAAATAACAAGGGCCCCGAGTTCATACGTTACACCACATCCTTGGAACCTGCTGCGAGCCGGGCGCTGTAGAATCCGCGGATCTGAGCGGTGTGGAAACCAATCACATCGAGCCTGTGTCGCAAGGCATTGAGGTCGTAATACCCGGCCGGTACGGCGACCGTGATGCGGTCGTCACCGGGAAAGACGAACCACACCGGCGGCGTGTCAAGGAAGTCGAGAATTTCGGCCTTGACGGTCTTGATGCCGATATCTGTGATGGGCTCCCCCAGGCAGACTTCTATGGTGTCTGCGTAGTCGCCGAGGCGGGAGGCGCTGGTGTTGCGAAATATTTGCTCGTAATGCGGTCTTCCGTAACGATCGTACATGGTTTTCCTCTCGTTCTGTCAGACCCTGCTGAGTTCTGTGGCTAACTCATGCACGGTCTGGAAGCGTTCGCCGCGATCCTTGGCCAACGCCTTGTTGATCAGCGCCTCAAGTGCCGGCGGCGCATCCGGCCGCAGCGACAACAGTGCCGGCGGCGGTTGTTGACGGTGTTTCTGAGCGAGTTCCCACAAGGACTTTGCCGTAAATGGCAACTGACCGCTGAACATATAGAACAGGATCACGCCCAACGAGTAGATATCGGTGCGCACGTCCACCTCTTTTTCGTCGAACTGCTCGGGCGACATAAAATTCGGCGTACCGACGAGGGCAGACTTTCCGTACGCGCCTGACGGCTCTGATGCGTCATCGGCTTTTTGCTCGATATTAATCGCGATGCCAAAGTCCATGATCTTGAGGATACCGCGGTTGCTGATCATCATATTCTGAGGCTTGAGATCGCGGTGGATCACGCCTTCCTCGTGAGCAGCGCTGATGGCCGAGCACATCTGCCGCGCAAAACGAACGCCCAAACGGATATCGAGTGTGCCCTTTTTCTTGATCAAATGGCTGAGATCCTTGCCGTTTACATATTCCATGGAGATATAGTGCGCGCCGTCGTAGGTACCGAAATCGTGGGTACGGAGAACATTCTTGTGCGTAATGCGGCGCGCGAGACGAATCTCCTGCTTGAATTGCTCGAGCACTGCTCCGGATATCTCAGAACGGGTAATAAATTTGAGCGCGACAGCCTCGTTCAGGTCCGTGTCGTTGGCGAGATAGACCAGGCCGGCGGCGCCTTGCCCCAGGACCGTGTGGATGCGATAGCGATCGGCAACGAGCTTGCCGGGCTTGAATTCGCCTGAACGCTGCGTCTGCGGTGCGTCCTCGACCATCGTGCGTTCATCTTCCGGGTAGTCGGTTGCGGCCACGTCAGTATCGATGTCAGTCGGGGCATCGGCAGCAACGGCAAAGTCGTCAATGTCCTCCGAGATTTCGGCAAGGTAATTTTCCAGTTCCGCTTTCTCCTTAAGCTCCTGCCCCATCTCGTACATCGCTTCGTAGAGGACGCCGACTTCGTCACCGCGATTTACCGGCGTGGGATCCGGATAGTGGCCATCCTGAATCGACTTTGCTACCGAGACCAGGCCGATAATTGGTTTGCTGATATGGCGGGCGATCCCGTAAGAAATGATGCTGGTGACAACGAGGCCGATCATGACAACCATGAGTACGCGGCGCTTGATATTCTCGAAGGGGCGCAGAAGCTCCGTCCGCGAACGCAGACCGGCCACATATCCGATGGGACTTCCGGAACGCGTGGTGAGCGGCCGCAACAGTGTGCGAAACGTCTCCTCGCCCAAAACGATATCGCCTTCGATCACGGCGTTGTCCCGGGACAGTCGCTGCCACATGGTCGGATTGGTATGGAAATACTGCTGCAGCCGGCCGGAGTTGTCGCGAATTGTCGTGCAGATTTCAGTTGGCGGTTTGACTACGGTCCCGTTCTGTTCCGGTTGAAACGAATAAAATGCGATATCACTGCCGGTGAGGCTCTTGATCTCGGAGGCGAGCGAGTCGGACAGGCGATAGGCGAGACCGATCGCGCCGCGAACAATGTCCGGAGCGGCGTTGTCGAAGACCGGCACGACCACGAGCTGAAGCAGTTCGTCGCCGCGTTTCATAATTCCCATGTCTCGTTCGCCGGCGAGCGCGGACTGAAACAATTGGCGCCGATCGACGAAGATGCCGATATCTTCCGGCTGATCCGAGCGTGCGAGGATCTCACCCACATCGTTCGTGAAGATGAGCACATCGAAATTCAGTGATTTTTCGAACTCACTGCACTGATCCTGGAGACTGCTCGATTCCTCGGCGTAGATGAGCGGCAGCAAACGCCCGTCACGCGCCAGGTTTCCGGCTGTCTCCTCAATGCTCTTGTATCTGCTGTCAAGACGGGTCTCGACAATCTGGTCCAACTCGCTGAAGGACTTTTCGATACTGGTATTGGCGGCATCCTCCGCCTGGACGCCGACGTTGTAAATGATAAACAGCATCAGCAAGCCGAACGACACGAGCACCAGCAGAAACAACTTTGACGTGAGCCCGAAGCGTACTTTGCGCCGGACGTGGCTTCCGGTATCTGACTTAGTAGAATTCATCTTGCGACTTCTTGTACCTCTTGCCGTGCTTGTTGCGGTGTTGCTTGCGCTTATAGCGCGAGCCGTCGATTTCCAAATTGGCTGCCGCAGTCTGTCCCGAGAGAACCTCAACCTCGGCCTCAGCTTCGCCCCGTACACTCCAGGCCTTGAGTGTATACTTGCCCGGCGGCAGGCCGCTCAGGTCAAACTCTCCGCCCGCATCCGTGACCGCGCCCCACTTGTGTGCGCTCGCCATGATGAAACAGGCCATGTCCGGATGAATGTTGCAGTACACCTTGACGACGCCGGGGTGTGCGAAGGTGTGCGTAGGCTCGGTGCCGCGGCCGTAGGTGCCAAGATCGAATTTATTGTTTCCGGTGAGGGAAAATACATTGTGCTGGAACGCATCGAGGTTCTTGAATCTTACCGTGTCGCCGACGCGGATGAGAAGAAATTTCGGGCGGAACTTTTTGTCTGACATTTCGACGTTATGAGTCGTTGAGCCCCCGCCGGCAACCAACGCCATGGCCGAGTCCATTGGTTCCGCCACGACAAAAACGTCATCTGAGCCGGTCGCTCGTTCGGTAACAAGGGCCACGGATCCGCGGATACTGCCAACCTGCAACGTCGGCAGTGCGGTGGCCGGCTGGCGGGGAGCGGGGACTATCGCTGCCGCCATTTCCGCCGCTGCCTGAGCTGCGGCTGCGGCACGTTGTCTATCCTCCGCTTCGCGGCGCACGCGTTCCTCTTCGGCTCTTGCTGCGGCACGCCGCCGCGCCTCTGCAGCCTCGATTTCAGCCTGGCGCCGCGCTTCTTCGGCGCGGCGGTGTTCGTCCGCCGCCCGTGTAGCCGCAGCTTCGGCCGCTGCCTTGGCCTCGGCGGCGGCTCTGGCCGCTGCTTCGGCCTTGGCTTTTGCCGCTGCCTGTGCGGCAACTTCCGCCCGCTCCATCTCGGCTTTCGCTTCAGCCGCCACCTTTGCCGCTTTGGTAGCGACCGCACGACGCGCGTCGGCCTCTGCTGCCGCTGCCTCATCGGCCCGCGCCGCCGCCTCCGCCGCTGCACGCTTAATGGCGGCCTGCTGGTCGATGGCGGCATCCGTCATGGCCTGCCTGGTGACCACTGGCACTGCCGCAGAACTCGGTGACGATTGGCTGGTAGATGTTGTCTTACAACCGCCCGAAATGATCATGGTCATGGATGCCGCCGCCACGCTGGCGCACACGACAACCGCACTGCGGGTATGATGCGCGGCCTGACGGCGACGGCGTGTGTCCTTCGTCTGTGACAGAATTGCTTTCCCGAGCATGTTCATTCGCCCCTCCTGTTTTCCGGATTATCGGTAATTTGACGGTTGCGGAGGTCATAATTGCAGATTATGACCTCCGGGTTCCAGCGGTTATGCTGCACTATTCAGTCGATATTCATCCATTCCCAATCTGCATACGTCTCTGATGTACAGTATGCATGCGTGCACGCATCAGGCTAAAACGACTGGGCAATCGTAAGATACCAGAAATTGGTGTCGTCACGATTCGGAAACGCGTCGATCGCATCTTCGATGAAGTACTTGGTGAAGCAGGTTGTGATCCGCGTCTGCGTTCGCGCCAGTTCGTAGGTTGCGAACAATGCGACATTCTGGCCGAGGTGGTTTGACCGCGTCTTACTGCCCCAGACGAGATTGTTGCCGTCAAAGGAGTAAATGCCGCCGGCACGATCGAATTTGTACATGTCGAACCAGCTGAGACGAACGAAAAACGGACGATCCTTGATCGGATTCAACGTGACGCCGACGCCGTATTCCTTGAGATTGATGTACGGTGCGAAATCCGTCGATTGCCGATCCAGGTGGCCGGCGGGCGCAAACGCCAGGTAATTGTCCTCAGGGCTGCGTCCGCCCGATGCCACGTTGTAAGACGTAAAAAGCCTGATCTGGCTCCAATGGCCCGGCATGGGGTACCAGGACAGAAATCCGTGGGATGCATACCCATCGCTGTCGCCGACCTGCTGAATACCGTCGACATCCACGTCGATGCGGTCCCAGGCGCGTTTGGCGCGAACGCCGATCGAATATACTTCTGCATCGCTTACGCCGTTCTTGCGATCGTGGTCTTTGAAAAACGTATAGTGTTCCAGTCGCCAGGCGGACACGTTGCGGGCGATGTGGTAACCGCCGACGAGATTATCCGGTTCGACATTGTCATCATTCGACTCGAATACCTCGTAGCCGCCGAATAACGACGCCTCGATGTGTTCTCCAGTATAATCGTAACGTACAAGGTCGTAACTGATCGTATTGTTGAACCAGGAATTCGTGCCGATCACCAGGCGCGACCCGTAATCGAGTTCCTGTCGTCCAAGGACAAGACGATTGACCGAATCATCGTACTCGATAAACAGCTGTTGAAAATGCGGTTTGGCTTCGTAACGCCGCTGACCGTCGATCTTGCCGTTGGACTCAACCGTAGCAAACTCGACCTCGGCAAAGCCGCGCCACATTTCTGTAAACTGCGCATCAACATGAAGTTTAAGATTGGTGAGGAGGTAGTCATCGTTGTAACCGTCGCGCCATGCGCTTGATCGCGGTCCAAGCGGATTGCCGCTGTCGGGCACGATATCGCCGTTTCGCCACCGCTCGTAGCGGAGACGCAGGGTCCCGCCGAATGACCACTCCGTATTCGACAGATCGCCGCTTTCGTTCCGGGCGCCCGTATCCGTCGAACCATACGCGCCGCCATCCGCCGTGTCGTACTCCGCCGCCGCAACAGTTGCCGCGGTGGCGACACACGCCGCCAACATGTAGACCCGCACGTCAAATACTCTTACCATCCAATTCGTCATAATCCTCCTCTGATCGATATCTTCCTTGAATTCAACCTATTCTTCCGCAATCGCTTCCAGATTGATGGAAATCTCGATTTCGTCGCCGACCATCAGTCCGCCGGACTCCAGGACCTGATTCCATGTCAACCCGAAATCCGCACGGCTGATCGTGGTCGACGCCTCAAAACCTACACGCCGATTGCCCCATGGATCGGTTATCGGGCCCTTGAGCTGGTACCAGAGTACGACCCGGCGGGTCACATCGCGAATCGTCAATTTTCCGATCATTGCGTTTTTGCCGAATCGACGACGCACCCTGGTGCTTTCAAATGTCATCTCCGGAAATGCCTCGACACTCAGAAAATCCGCGCTGCGAAGATGGTCGTCCCGCGCCTGAATTTCCGTATTGATGCTGGCGGTCTTTATCACCGCGCGCGCTGCGGTGAGGCGGCCGCGATCGTTGATGACCAGCTCGCCCTCGTGCTCCTTGAACTTGCCGTTTACTTTGTTGATGACCATGTGCGTCACCGCAAAACCGATGTCGGTATGGTTCGGGTCCAGGGTAAACGTGTCGTCCGCAGTGCCGGCGTGTGAAAGCAGTGTCGCCGCCGTGAACAGATACAGGGAGAAACGTGGAGTCATGATATCACTCTCCTTCTAACGGGTTAAGACCGACAACGTCAATGACTGTCATGCAGCGTCCGTTTTCCAGGCACCGTCGGCGTTCACAGCGAGCATACGATCGACCGATCGTTTCGCTCGAATACGGATATCTTCGGGAACCTCTATGGCATATTGCAGGTGCAGGAGCGCGTCGCGGGTTTCTTCCATGGTGATCTCGTTCATATGCGGGCAGCGGATGCTGCATATTCGCACCATTTCCTTGTCCGGATTCTCGGCTGCGATATTGTCGCCCATGCTGCATTCCGTAAGCACAAGATAACGCTTCGCAGCGGCCTTCTGTACGAATTTCACCATTGCCGTTGTGCTTCCGGAAAAATCCGCGGCCTCGACCACATCGGGTGAGCACTCCGGGTGTGCCAGAACAACAACATCCGGAAATTGCTTGCGCGCGTTGTCGATGTCTTCGACCGTGAATTTCTCGTGCACCTCGCACCGGCCCGGCCATCCGATCATCTGAAAGTCGAGTTCGGGATCTGTTCGCGGCGCCCTGGAGGGAACAATGATCTTGCGACCGGTTTCGCGCGCCACGTTCCTGGCAAGATATTCATCGGGCAGGAAAATGACGGGCCCGGGGCCAAGAGATTCCACGACAGCGCAGGCGTTACTGGACGTGCAGCAGATATCCACTTCGGCCTTAACCTCGGCGTAGGTGTTGATGTAGGTCACTACGGGAACACCTGGAAACTGTTCCTTCAGCGCCCGCACGTCTGCAGCCGTGATGCTGGCGGCCAGAGAACAGCCGCCACGGCGGGTAGGAAGCAACACTGTTTTGCCGGGATTCAGTATCTTTGCTGTCTCGGCCATGAACCGAACCCCGCAGAAAACGATGACATCGCGGTCGGTCTCCGCGGCTTTGCGGCTCAATTCGAGGGAGTCGCCGACATAGTCGGGGACGGAATAATACAACGCCGGCTCCATATAGTTGTGGCCAAGTATGACGGCGTTTTTCTCAACTTTAAGCCGGTTGATTTCGCACGCGATTTCGGCTTTCTGGCGAATTTCGAAATCGGGGATCAAAGCTCCGACTTTGCGTTTCAACTCAATATAGGTGTCTTCTAACGTCATGCGCCTGATTCCTAAGGTTTTACAAAGAGATTTGACGGTACTAATACCATGTTGTCAGAGGGAATTCCAATTTTCGCTCTTTGCATTTCATTATTGCCTTTCTGCGTCTACAATAGTCGGGGATCAGACGGCGTTACGGAATCCCGCGGCGTGCGGCGGAGCACCACGCCGCGGGTGTTCGGATTCGCATGTTCGCAGACATGCGTCCAGCGGCGGACGAACGGGATCAAACCGCGTGACCCACATCGACGCATGACGCCGGAAACTGCATCAGATCGAGCGACGGACATGGATCATGGAAGCGCCAGTATCGGAATTTGAAGATACCGTGTCGGCCATATGCGCGGCATTGCGGCGAAACGGTTGGCGGCTGGCCACCGCAGAGTCCTGCACGGGCGGCGGTATCGCCGCCGCGGTGACCGATGTGGCCGGGGTCTCGGATGTTTTTGCCGGCGGCGTGGTGACCTACTCGAACGCGTTCAAACATCAGTTACTGGGTGTAACACAGCACACCTTGGCGGCCTGTGGCGCCGTAAGTGAGCAGACGGCGCACGACATGACTGCCGGATTGACAGCACGTTATGGGGTGGAGGCGGGTGTCGCGGTCACCGGGATCGCAGGGCCGGGCGGCGGTACGGTCGACAAACCGGTTGGGCTGGTTTATGTCGGCACCGCGGTGAACGCGGATATCTGCGTAACAAGACAGCTTTTTACCGGCAATCGCCGGCAGATCAGGTGCGACACCATTCGTACCGCGCTCAGGCAATTGTACAATCATTTGATACGAAAAGGATACGATAATGGCGACCAAAGCAGCGACAAGCAAGACAGCGGATGACGAAAAGGTCCGCGACCGGAATTTAGAACTGGCTCTCGGTCAAATTGAGAAAGAATTCGGTCAGGGAACCATAATGCGCCTGGGTGACGAAATCGCCTTGAATGTTCCCACCATCAGTACCGGTGCATTGGCTTTGGATATCGCCCTGGGCGTTGGTGGTGTGCCCCGCGGCCGTGTGGTCGAAATCTTCGGCCCGGAGTCGTCCGGAAAAACCACGCTATGCCTCCACGTTATTGCCAACGCTCAGAAGAAAGGCGGACTGTGCGCGTTCATTGACACCGAACATGCGCTGGACCCGCAATATGCGAAGATTATCGGGGTGGACATTAATAACCTGCTGGTGTCCCAGCCGGATTGCGGCGAGGACGCCTTAAATATCGCGGAGACGCTGGTGCGCAGCAATACACTGGATGTGCTGGTGATCGATTCAGTCGCCGCGCTGGTGCCGCGAGCGGAGATCGAAGGGCAGATGGGTGATTCGCACATGGGGCTGCAGGCGCGGTTGATGTCGCAGGCGTTGCGCAAATTGACCGGCGTGATCAGCAAGAGCAAGGCGTGCATCATCTTCACTAATCAGATACGTGAAAAGATCGGCGTCATGTTCGGCAACCCCGAAACAACGACGGGCGGAAATGCCCTGAAATTCTACAGTTCGGTGCGCCTGGACATCCGTCGTACGCAGTGGATAAAATCAAATGTCGGCGAAGTCATCGGCAACCGCGCCAGGGTAAAGGTGGTAAAAAACAAGCTGGCGGCGCCGTTCAAACTGGCGGAATTCGACATCATGTATGCCGAGGGCATTTCGCGAGCGGGTTCGATCATTGATGTTGCCTGTGACTGCGGAATAATCGAGAAGCGTGGGTCGTGGTTTTCCTTCGCCTCGCAACACCTGGGGCAGGGCCGGGAACAGGCCAAGACGGCGATAAACGAAAACAAGGAGCTTGAGGAAAAACTGCTGGCCGCGATAAGCGATCACATGAAGCCCAAGACGGAATCCGAAGCCGCCCCGGCGGAGACGCCGGAAAAAACCAAGTCGGCATGAACACATCGGGCAGATCAACATCGGCACTGATTGTACTTCTCGCGCTGGTTTCGGCGTTGAGTATTTTCGGTCTGGTGATGTTGTACTCGACCACAGCTGCGACGTTCGGTGAGCAGAAACTCAAGGCGCAATGTGTCTGGATCCTTGCCGGTATCTGCTGCGCATTCGTGATTCATAAGATCGACTACCGCACTGTCGGTGCATATAGCCATCTTATCCTGCTTGCCGTCGGCCTGCCGCTGCTCTATCTCGCGGCAATTCACATCATGTGGCGCATGGGGGTGTCGAAGTCGCTGATCGCCGAGTTTCCTCTCGTGGGTGATGGCGCGACAAAGGGCGCATTTCGATGGTTGAAGTTCGGTAACAGAACCATTCAGCCTTCTGAATTCGCCAAAATCGCGATCCTTATCTTTCTGGCCCGGTATTACGGTACCTGTCCTCCGTATAACAACACCTTCAAGCGCGGCGTCCTGATTCCGATGGCGAGCGCCGGCGCCGTTGTCGGCTTGATCTTGCTGGGCGGCAGCTTGAGCGCAACGGTGATCACCGGGAGCATTGTGGTGGCGGTTTGTTTTGTGGCCGGCGTGCGATTGCGTTATCTCCTCGTGCCGCTGGCTCTCGGATGCGTGGTCGTCGCTACGGTCGTCAAGTATAACCCCGAACGCGCATCACGACTGACTACATTTCGAAATCCCGAAAAAACCAAGGAAAGTTCCGGCTATCAGCTGTACCTGTCGCAACTCGCGCTAGGATCCGGACACTGGCACGGGATGGGCTTCAATCAGAGCCGCATGAAGGAAAACTATCTGCCTGAGGCGCATACCGATTTTATCATGGCGATTGTCGGAGAAGAACTTGGCTTTGTCGGGATTATGGCGGTGTTGACAGGTTACCTGTTTCTTGTCGGTGTGATCTTTCTCGTTGCCGGGCTTGCAGCCGACAGGGAGGGCATGATCCTGGCATACGGCATCGGTTGCTCGATCGGCCTGCATTCACTGATCAATATCGGCGTCGTCAGCGGCTTTCTCCCCACAACCGGCGTCACCGCCCCGCTTATCAGCTACGGCGGGTCCAACATGCTGATGACCTGGATCTGCATCGGTTTTCTCGCCAATATCTTACGAATCAGCCAGATGGCAACGGAGGACGCGGAGCGGGATCAGCACTGGAGTACATCGCATCAACCCGCGCTTGTCGGCGTCGACGGCCTTGCCATGCTGCGGTAGGACATGTATACCGGGCGAATGCGCCGCGGTGTCTTCCATGTCCGTGGGGAGGAAACGTGTCGGCATCGGCATTGTCAGGCACCGCCGCCTTCACAGTCCGGCATCGTGCCGGACGGCAATGCGTCGATTAGCTGCGAAACGCACAGAGATACCGGATGGCGGCGCTTGAGGTCTTGAAGTGAATCAGTTTCTTGACGCGGCGACTGTCACGCGCGAAGGCAGCTAGCAGCTTTAACAGCGGCAAGTGGGCTGTTGGCGCGAAACTGGGAATGGCGATACAGAAAAACAGGTGACACAGCACGCCGGTTTCGCTGTCGTATGCAACGCCGTCGCCGCCGCTGATGCCGACCACCAGTGCAAGTCGCTTTACAGTGTGCGATCGGGCGTGCGGAATGGCCACGCCGTTATCCATGACCGTGGTGATTTCGGCTTCGCGGCGCAACAGGTCGGCCAGGAACACCTCTGAGTCGGCAATAACATCATCATTAATAAACGGTTGAATCAGGCGTTTCAGGATCAATTCCTGATCAGTCCCGTCAACGCCCAACAGCATACGATCCGGTTTTAGTACATTCTTGAGATTCATCGAGCCACGTGGACTACAGAGTGGGTTGCGGTTTGGAATGACGGCACTGCCGCATGGGGGCGCAGCCATTTGCTACGGGATAATTCGGCGGCGGCAAACGAGTCGCAGAAGAGATCAGGATGACGCTGACGATTGATTGCCACCTCCACTAACCTCTTCCCAAATGTGCTCCAGCATCAGGAACCGGCCACAATGTGGACATGCCGGCTCGGTCGTGCTTGACTTCATACGATTCAGGTCGCCGACGGGTATAGAAATATAACAGCCCATGCACATTCCGTCGTTCACGTGCACGACGCTCACGCCCTGTTTTATTAGCCGATCATACCGCGATAACATATTGGCGTCGATCTCACTGCGAAGTTTAGCTACCTTCTCGGAGATTTCTTCGACATCTTTCTCGTTGTCGTGGACTTTACCGTGGACAATATGGGACTCGCGGAGTGTGATGTCCAGTTCCTGCAGCTGCCAGAGTAATTTTACTTTTTCCGGCATTTTTCGGTTACCTCGTATCTCTCTAGGTGCTACATTTTTGATGGTGGTTAATTGCGGCACGTACTGTGGAGACTAACAGTGTACCATGCAAACCCAAAGTCAAGGCAATTTAATTGCCTTGACTGGTTATTTTTCACTTGTCAAATCGGCGGCGTCCCGCATCTTGTATGCTCGGCTTGACGCCAAAAAACGTTTGTCACACTACACAGCCTTACCGCCGGATTGTCCCGACGTGGCCTGCCGCGTTGCAGGACACCTGATGAACCGCCATATGCCTAAACAGGAATACCAGCGCACACTGAAATCATCGACCCGCTATTCGGGGATTACCCTGCATACCGGCGTTCGCGCGAGGATCACGCTGACCCCGGCGCCGGAAAATAGCGGCATAACGGTGGTACGTGTGGATCTACCCGGCGCCCCCGGTGTTCGCGCGCTGGCGACGAACGTGGTTGACGTGGAACGCGCTACGACGATCGCGGACGGCGCCGCGGCCGTGCATACCGTGGAGCACGTTTTGGCAGCGCTGTATGCCTGTGAGGTTGACAACGCCGTGATCGAGATGGATGGACCGGAACCGCCAATCGCCGATGGCAGCAGCGAGCCGTTTGTGAACATGATACTCAAAGCCGGCACAAAACGGCAACGCGCGAAGCGAACCGTTTACCGCGTGACCGAACCGGTTTACATTGAACTTGGTCCGAGTAAGCTGATCGTGCTTCCATGTACCGAATATCGTATTTCATGCACGGTCAAATACGGCGACAGCATGATGGACACGCAATACCTGAGTTTACCGGTAAATACCGAAACCTTCGTAAACGAGATGGCGAAGGCGCGAACATTCTGTCTCTATGACGAGATCGAAGGCCTCATGACGAAGGGGTTGATTCGCGGAGGCAGTCTTGACAACGCAGTTGTATTAAGAAACGGCGCTATTATCTGTAAGGAAGGTCTGCGTTATGCCGATGAGTTCGTGCGACACAAGATGCTCGATATCGTCGGTGATTTAAGCTTGACAGGATGTCGATTCGTTGGCGAAATCATCGCAATCAAGCCGGGGCACCCATCCAATGTTGCCCTGGCGCGCAAACTCATGGAAATAATAGGAATTAGTCATGCGGGATGACGACGGATCGGTTTTGCGCACAGCCGACATTCGCCGGCTGCTGCCGACGTCGGGGCCGTATCTTCTCCTCGACAGCGTCGACCCCGGCGAGTCCGGACATACTGTTCGGGGATATAAGAATATTGCGGCGGGCGAAGCGTTTTTCGCCGGTCACTTTCCGGGTCAACCTGTTATGCCGGGCGTGTTGCAGGTCGAGGCCATGTTTCAGTTGGCGCAGATCGGTATCTTTCATCGTCATGGCGCGGCCATGGGGTTTCCCTTTATCACGCAGTTGCGTAAAACCAAGTTTCGGCGTCCCATCACGCCAGGCGATCGCCTTACAATCACGGCAGACATCGACACTGCGGATGACGGCACGTTTCGCTGTCGTGCGGCAATTTCCGTTGACGGCGAAGCAGCATCCGAAGCAGATATCCGCATACAGATCGACGATACCCACATCAATCAGCCGGCACCGCAGCTGACATCCACGCAGATGGCCGGAAATGGCGATGCCGAGCCGATTGCGTTCGATCAGATATTGGGGCGAATTCCGCATCGCTATCCATTCGTCATGATCGACCGAATCCTGTGTTACCAGCGTGATGATTCGCGCTTGACAGCGATGAAGAATGTGACCGCCAACGAGGCTTACGCCCTGGCTGCATATCGCGATCAGCCGTACCTACCCCAGAGCCTGCAACCGGAAATATTTGCCCAGGCCGGGTGTTTTCATCTTCTAAGCCTGCCGGAAGGCAATGGCAAAAATATTTTCTTCATGTCGATTGATGAGGCGACGTTCCACCGTATCGCAATCCCTGGCGAGCAGTTGGTCATCTCATCCCACACGACGGCGGTTCGCGGTCGCTTCGGCAAGGCTTTCGGCAAGATCCATTCCGGTGGAGTTCTGGTTTCGGAAATGGTAATAAAGTTTGCTTACGTAGACAAGACATGAGCGAAAATAACAACGTCGCGTACGAGGTCGTGCCGAGCCGGTTGCTGCCGGACTACGCGCCTGATGACAAGGATTCAGTCTGTGGCTGAAACACTCATACATCCTTCGTCCGTGATCTCACCAGGCGCACGAATCGGTGACGGCTGCCGCGTCGGGCCGTTTTGCTACGTCGGTGAGCATGTCGTCGTCGGGGGTAACTGTACGCTCCATTCACACGTCGTGCTCGACGGTCATTTGCGAATGGGCGCCGGAAATGAAGTCTATTCTTTTGCCTGTCTCGGGAAGCAGACGCAAGATCTGAAATACAAGGGTGACACGACCTACGTGGAGATCGGCGACCGCAATCTTATTCGCGAATATGTTACAATAAATTCATCTACGGGCGGCGGTAACACAACGCGCCTGGGAAGCGACTGCATGATCCAGTCATATTGCCACATCGCCCACGAATGCCAGGTCGGCAACCACGTCGTAATGAGCAGCGGAGCGATGTTGTCCGGACACGTGGAAGTGGGCAATTCTGCGATCATCGGCGGCTACGCGGGCGTCGTGCAGTTTGTACGAATCGGTACGATGGCGATGCTTGGTGGATTTTCGAAACTCGCTCAGGATATCCTGCCATATTGCATCGCAGAGGGTGCGCCGGCCGCCATTCGTGCCGTAAACAAGATTGGCATGGACCGGAACGGGAAATCGCGAGAAACGATCAAGGCCGTGACCGATGCCTTTCGCACAATCATCAGATCCGGTCTCACGGCAGAAGAGGCCCAGGCGGCCTTGCGTGAGTCATACCCGGATACGCCAGAAGTCGCCGAGATGCTCGCTTTCACAACGTCCGGCAGCCGTGGCCTGGCCCGGCCCCGCCGAAAAGGCGCGGATACGACACCATAACGCAGCCGTCATGTTATGATTGCGGGAAATGCGCCATAACCTGGTCTTCAGGACGGCGAGTTTTCGATTCTGATATGCCACGAAAAAGTCAGGCTGGTGTTCGTCGAATTCTCTTGTTGAGTCAACTCTTTCCTCAATGTCGCCCTCCGGTGCGTTACCACGCAAGCTCTCTGCTACGGATTTTTCAGGACATGTTGTGCGAACCGCGTCGGAATTCACAACTACAGTTTTGAACTCGAACGAAGATCCTTAATTCAACGCCAATGTGACCAGCACTGGTATACACATAGGCATCCGTAAATTTGCCGGAAGTCGATTGTTTTTCGACAGAACTCTACGTAGATTCTAACCACTATGAAAAAGCGCAAGTCGACAAACAGGCCCAGGTCCGCGATACAGACCGACACAAAGGCGGCGGCCCAGGACCACACCCAACTCGCCGCTCACAGCACACTCAACACTGCCATTTTCGAGTCGCTCAGGGTCATGAGCGATGAAATCGACCCGACGTTGCTCGAAGACTTGATAGAAGCGTTCCGGGACGACGCGCCGATGCGTATTAAGGGGATAAAAGACGCACTAAAACGTGATGATTTGTCGGAAATTCGGCACCACGCACATTGTTTTCGCGGCAGTCTCAACAGCTTTGGTGTCGACCGGCTGGCATTCGTAATGGCCGCTATCGAACGCGCTGCCGAGGACGGAGACCGTGCATCGGTGGAATGGCTGATAACATCGCTCGACACCGAATTTAAGAAAGTTCGCAGCAGACTAAAAGCCTGACTCGATCTTAATCCAGAGCCGAAGACCTATGAAGAAGGCACTATTCATACTGGGGCAATTAAACGACCGTGATACCGCGTGGATGATCGATCACGGCACGCGCCGCACGGTCTCTTCCGGCTCCGTACTTATCAAACAGGGAGCGGACATTGATTTTCTCTTTGTGATACTCAACGGCCTGTTTACCGTGGTCGACGAACACCAGGGAAACAAAGAGCTGGCGCGACTTGGCAGCGGAGAGATCGTCGGGGAGATGTCGTACATCGACGCGCGACCGCCGGCCGCAACGGTGAGGGCGGTTGCCGACGGCATGGTATTGGCATTGCCGCGCGCCGCACTGTCTGTGAAACTCGACCAGGATAACGGATTCGGCGCCAGATTCTACCGTGCGCTGTCGATACTGCTGAGCTATCGGTTGCGTGATACGATGGCGCTGTATGGCGGCGGCTACAGCGCCGACATCGAACAAAGCGACGTGATCGATCCGGATGAACTCGGGCTGGATGTTCTCGACAACCTTGATTCCGCCGGTTCGCGGTTCGAAGAAATCCTCAGGCGCCTGGGAGCAAGCGGGTAGCCTGATACAGCCGCTTGACCCGCATAGAGTATTTAACCCGCATAGAGTATAGATAATGCTCCTGTAAACTCCCCCGTTTGAGTCATACCAAGCAATTGAATTTTGCGGCAATGTGAGCTATAATATCCGTTCTTCTCTACTTATTACGCCCCGCCGGAATGTCTCCGTTTCACGGCGAACAGCCAGAACGTGTTGTTTACGAATTTGTAATCTCGGCGGGAGCCTTCAATGCACACATTCCCACGCGACTGGCCCGAAGCCGGTCCGATTGACATCGAGATACACGACCGGCCACACGCGTCGTCGACGACAGAATGGTGGTATATCAATTCCCATTTCTCGACCTCAACCGGGAAACACTATTCGCTGTTCGCCTCATTTTTCCGTGTCGTTCTGGCACGCGACGAGACTACTGGAGAACCACGGTACGGCCACGCGCTCGCGTGGGCGCTGATTGACCCTGCGCGAAGCACTTACGACCCGATTTGCCTGCTTGACGAGTGCGCACCGCGCGAAGGGCTTGCGTTGCTGGAGAAGGGCGAAGACATTCACGATCCCAAATTGCGACGGGCGTTGACCGAAATGCTCGAAAAGAACGCCCTGCCGCTGCCGGATCGGCTGTTTTCTGGTCACGCAGAGGTTGCGACCAATCACCTCGATCTGAAATACGGAGAGAATACCTTTCGCAGGGCACCTTCGAATACATATGAATTGACGCTGGTGAATGCGGAACGGAATCTCCGCTGCAGGATTTCCTTCTCCCCGTTGAAACCGGCCGTTCGCCACGGCGTCGCCGGCGTCGTCCGCGGCGTCGCCGGAGAGGGTATGTTCTATTACTTTTTCTCCCGATGCTCGATCAGCGGCACGCTGTCGACGGGTGACGAGGTCGAAACGATCACCGGCGGCAACTGTTGGTATGATCACGAGTTCGGCCGCCACCAGGACCGGCCAACGCATGTGAGTTTCAAGGATCGCGCGGCCTGGAACTGGATCTCGATACAACTTGAAAACGGATACGAGATCTCGGCCTATGACCTCTTCAGGGTTGACAATATGGAAGAGAGTTACGGCCGCTGGGTCATTGTAATCGATCCTGACGGGACCACCCGGTCTTTTACCAATTTCGCGTTCAAGCCGGTCGCCAACTGGACCAGTTCCCGGACGTTCAACGACTATCCGACGGCATGGTCCTTAACCATTCCCGACGCGAAAATTCGGCTGGAAGCGACGGCGGCGTTTGGTGACCAGGAATTCATTACGATAATATCCAAGCCAGCGTTCTGGGAAGGTCGAGTGGAGGTAGCTGGCGACGTCGACGGCCATGATGTCCGCGGTCTCGGCATTGTCGAGCGCACCGGATTTTACAGTGATATCAAGATCGATGACTTCGTCGCCAGGGTCGGTCAACTTACCCGCGGAACCGTAGAAGACCTGCTGCCGCTGGAGCCGACCGGGGCGGACCTGATGACGTTGATCGGCGACGACAGCGAGAGCCGTTATCTCGACGGCGTCGATCCGGCGCAGTATGTCGAAACGGTCATCCAACCGTTGCGAGAGATTATCGACCGTGGCGGCAAGACGTGGCGGTCCTACGCCCTCATGGCAAGTATCGACGTCGTTGGCGGCGATTCCCGAGACTACGTCCATCTTCTGGCAATCCCGGAGGTGCTCCATGTCGGCTCGCTGATTGTTGACGATGTCGAAGATGAATCGGCGATCCGCAGAGGTGGCCCCGCGTGTCACATGCTCCACGGCACGGCGACCGCCATCAACGCCGGTAACGCTGCATATTTTCTGTTCCAGGTTCTATTTCGAAAGACTGACTTGAGCGAGACACAATTGGTACGAATCTACGAGCTGTATTTCCGCGCGATGCGTGCCGCCCACACAGGTCAGGCGATCGACATTGCAGGATTGCACGCGATTATGCCCGCAGTCGCGGACACCGGGGAAGCAGGAGATATCGAGCAACGGGTTCTGGCCGTTCACCGGCTAAAGTCCGCGGTGGCGCCGAGTTGTCTGGCGCAGATGGGCGCGATCATCGCCCACGGCGATGATGCCCAGGTAAGCGCGGTTGGTTACTACTTCGAACAGATTGGCCTGGCATTTCAGATCATTGACGATGTGTTGAACCTGAGAGGCTTCGAAAATGAGTCGAAAATTCGGGGAGAGGATATTGCCTGCGGAAAGGTCACCATGCCGGTGGCGAAGGCAATGTCGGTGCTGGATCGGGACGCTCGCATGGCACTGTGGCAAGCCGTTTCAGGGGGAACGGACGATCCACAGGAGATCGCATCGGTCGTTGACGGTCTCGAAGCCGCAGGAGTGCTTGACGCCTGCGTGAAGCATGCACACGATCTGGTTGAGGACGGCTGGCAACGATTTGATCCGGCGGTACCCGACTCTCACGTCAAGCTCATGATCCGGGAATTCGGATGGTATGTTCTTGAACGGTATTATTAGTGTTTCTGTGGGCGGTAAGACATTGAAGCCGGGGCCGCCGGGCGTGTTTTTCACCGTGGTATTCGCGTTGGCCGAAGCATTGCCGGACCCGCTCTGCGTGCACGCCCTTATACCTAAGGGCAATCATGATGTTTGCTATTGACGGCCTGCAACCTGTGTTCGTCTGGGGAATTTTCACGCGGGCGCTGGCGTTGGTGTACATGCTGAGTTTTGTATCCCTTTATCATCAGATCGTACCGCTCGCGGGATCCAGAGGCATTACCCCGGTGCATGAGCTGCTGCTGAAAATCCAGAGTGATTTTCCAGGCATTCGTCGATTCTTCTATTTTCCCACGCTACTTTGGTTCAACGCCGGCGACCGTTTCCTGAAGATGCTGGTTCTCACCGGTATCGGCCTCTCCGCGCTCGTGGTCTACGGCGGGCCATACTCGCATTGGTGCCTGTTCGGCTGCTGGCTGATCTATCTTTCACTGGATATCGCTATCGAACTCGTATTCCCCTGGGATTGCCTGTTGTTCGAGGCGGGGTTTCTGGCGATATTCCTGCCGCAATTACATGTCTTACCGGACTTAAGCGCCGTGCAGGCGCCCGCGGTACTTGTCGCATGGGCGTATCGCTGGCTTCTGTTTCGCGTGATCTTCGGATTCGGAAAGAAGAAGTTCCTGGGAGCTACGGCCAAGGACAGGAGCTATATCAAGTCGTTTCTGATCAATCAGCCGATCCCGTCGCCGCTGGCCTGGTACGCCTGCCGCTGGCCGACGTGGGTATTCGTTTTCATGCTCGCGGGCATGTTCTTCACCGAAGTGATCGCGCCGTTCCTGATTTTCATTCCGGGATATCCGCGGCTCCTTGCTGCCGCGGCCATTGCAAGCCTTATGATCGGCATTCAACTCTTCGGTAATTTCGGGTATTTTAATCTGCTGACGGCTGTGCTGTGCATACCTCTGCTGGACTGTTTTGCGACGATTTTCGATTTGTCCATACCCGAGCTGTATGAATCACCACGCGCCATCGCTACGAGTCTGGTTGCCGTGGTTGTACTGACGGGGGGATTGTTGTACCTGCCGCTCGATAGCTGGTGCAGTCGCGGGTGGACGTTTTGGCCGATCCATTTGAAGGTCCGGAATCCGCTGCTACGGTGCTTGATTGGATTTTATCGCCTGCTGTCTCCGTTCCGGATCGTCAATGCTTACGGTGTGTTTCCTCCGCAGTGTGCACCAGCCGTACGTTGGCTGCCGGTTATCGAGGGAGCGGGTGAGGACGGCATCTGGCGCGAGTACACCTACCGCTACATACCTTCGTCGGCGTCATCACCGCCTCGATTTGTTGCACCGTATCACCCGCGCCTGGATCATGGTATCTTCTACGAGGCATACGGCTTGAACACTCGGTTCCTGACGTCCGCGCTTCAGGGGAGGAATCCGTATAGAAGCCAAACGTGCTCGGATGTAGACCGATTGTTGCAGCGCATTCTCGAAGGAGATGCGCCATTGCTGAAACTTTTCGGAATCAATCCGTTTCCTGACGCCGGGCGACCGCCAAAACAGATGCGAGTGCGGTGTTTTCTCTACCAGCCCGCTACCATCGCGCATCGTAGGGCGACAGGCGAATGGTGGGTTCGTCGCTGTGTCGGCCTCCACGTTGCCGCCCGCGAGTGCAATGATGCGATCTGGAACGACTTTCTGCCGGATTCCGAGCTGTTCCACTGGGACGATGTCTTCTGGCGACGGCGCACTGCCGGACTTCGGGCGCTCCGACGTCACCCGGCTGAAGGCATCTCCGTGTCGCCGGAAGAAAGGCGCCGATTCTGGTCCGAATTTGGTGCCGTCGCAGGCCGCCCCGACAGCATACACCAGCGTGATCTGGCGGCAACTGCGAAATCGGTTCGCGACCGGTTCTCTGTGGCCGAACTGCGTGAAATTGAACGAACAATGGCACTGCTTGCGGCCATCCTGTTGGCAGAACTGGAGCCGTTTTGGTGCGGCCGAAGAAAGCCCGCGATCATTTGCGAAAGTTATTTTCACCTCTGCCTGCTGGTGCATCACATTATGGCCTGCGGCCGTGACGCGTTCGAGCGAGCGCTATCGAATCCGGAGTGTGTTGCAGAGGAAGTGGACCGTGCGTCGATCGTTTCCGGTCTCTACTACCCTGCAATTGTCTGGTACGACGATCTCGTGTTTTACGCCCGAAAAGTCCACATCGTCCGGGGAATCATTACGCTCGACGGCGGTCACGGCGTGCTTGGGTTCCTCGACCTGATTCCGTTCATCGCAGAACAATTTGCCGAACCGGACCAAGAGCTGCCGGTATTTACGCAATCAATCGCAACCGGGGAGTGGTCAATCCACGCCAGGGACGACCCCAAAGTCGGGCTATGAATATCGACATCGTATATTTCGATGCCGGGTCCGGACACCGGACGGCTGCCTTTGCGCTGAAATCCGTGATCGAGGCTGCAGACGCGACCGTCCACGTCAGGGTATTGGACATTCTCGATGTGATCTCCGGCAATCGTGTTTTCTACTGGGTCGTGAGGTCTGGCATCGCGTATTTCAACTGGATGCTCAGGCGCGATCGGGTGATCGACCTGAACGGATTGATTCGACTCTCGCTGCGGTGCCAGGATGCCGTTGGCAGCGGCGGTCTTGCGAAAATATCACAATTCTGGCAACCGCCGCCACCGGATATCGTTGTATCGGTTACGCCCATGTACAATCCGGTGCTGTTCCGGAGCGCCGCGCTAGCCAATCCGCATGTAACATGCATCACCGTTCCGGTTGATTTCGAAGAGGTAATGCCTCGCTATTGGGTGACGCCGGTTGTCGACCAATGCTACCTTATGGCTACGCCTCGTCTTGTCGAGCAGGCCGCGGAGGCCGCAGTTCCCCAACGCTGCATTCACCGGCTGGGTGGTATGATTATCGATCCGGCGTTTTACGAGGACGTCGAGCTGGACCGCAATCGGGAACTGTCGAAACTGGGATTTTCACCGGCGCCGACCGGCGTGGCGTCGTTTGGCGGACAGGGATGCACAATTCTCCGTGACATTGCCGCGCATCTCGCTGCAGTCGGAACAGACCTGAACATGATCTTTCTATGCGGTCGCGATGAGCGACTGTTCAAGATGATATCGGAAATGTCCACACCGTATGCGAAGCTGGTTCTCGCCTATGCCCCGGAACCGCCGTCGAAGTACATGCGTCTGGCGGATTTCATCATCGGCAAGCCCGGGGCAATGACTATTACAGAGGCGCTCATTACACGAACCCCGATCATCGCGATCAAGAGCCGCGGGATGCATCCGGTTCAACATGCCAACGAACGCTGGGTAGAGGATCACGGCACCGGCATCGTCGTGAAACGCTTGAGCGACTTGCCGGATGCCGTTGCGGAAGTGGCTGGCTCGCGGCTGTACCGCGACAGCTGCGAACAGCATCGGCACAACGGCATCTTCGATGCCGGAAAATGCATTCTGGCAGGGGAAAGAACGATGATGGGTCTTGCCGGCGCGTGATGCAATATTCAGATCTGGCCGATACGATCAATGTTGGTGTGTAACGTGACGATCTATCGCGATCATACCTGCCAGTACACACACTCCTCGTCGACGCGTTTGATCACCACCTTGTTGCCTCCGCTGCAGGTCTCATCCTCCGTCCATTCACGATTCGTCCGGTCCATGTAATCGTGAACCGCGCGGCGGCACTCTGCATATCCGTTGTAGTCATCGACGATGCAAAAACCACCAGACGGAATTCTTGGATAAGCGTGTTCGAGAACGTCGGTCGTTGACTCATAAAAATCACTGTCAAGTCGAAGCAATGCGATCGTATCATACGGCAGCGACGGCAATGTATCGGAAAAATAGCCTTTCAGATAGCAGACGTTGTCTTCAAGTCCATAACGCTTTGCAGCGGCCATCACATCATCATACATATTCGCCGGAATATACTCGACTGACCACACATCGAACACGGCCAACTTGTTATAAAAAACTTCCACCGATTCCTCATCGGTTACCGACGGAAAGAAACGAAGCAGAACCGAACGAACCATTCTCATCACGATCGGTTTGGGAAGTAGATGATACAGTGACTTCGCCAGGATGTTGCCTGCAACCTGCCTTACCGGTCCTGCACTGCCTTCGTGGCGGAAGAGGTCGCAACCAACGGCGATTCGGTTGTTCGAACCGTCGTAGTGGCGGAAACACGCCGCCATAAACAGCACGGCGCCACCGAACCAGCACCCCGCCTCAAGACATATGCCGTTCACGTTGTTGGTGGTAATACTCCTGACACAATCGTTGATCGTCTCGAGACGCCGTCGCCCGATCATCGTTCGGGTTGAGGCCGATGGTCGCTGAAGTTCCGGTCCGGTAACTCTGGTCATGAAATTATCGCAGGCCGATGTGTCCAGTGAACCGGTGAGCGCACGCGCCATCAGGTCCAAATATGGTTCCATAAGAATGATCCTTGGCCGTCGGGTAGCCATTGCGTAACACACACGATGTAACGGAACCGTGATCGCTTCGATATTTCAGCACTGTCAACGTATGTTTGCTTTTCTCAGGTAGGTGAGGATCCTATCGACACCATGTTTGAACCCCGTCGTGTCGTCGAAATCCTTCGAAATTCTTTCACAATTCCTTTTGTAGTCATGATCGGACAGGATCGTTTCTGCGGCCCGTCTAAGTGCACTTGCAGAACGCTTTTTTGGCATAATACCGGCTCCGGCTTCGACGACACGCGATCCGTTAAGCGTCTGTTCGGCAGTAATGGGGTATATGATAACCGGAACCAGAAAGTATAGCGATTCACAGGTACTGTTCAATCCGCCGTGAGAGATAAAGAGGTTCGCCCGCCTTAGGACCTCGAAATGAGGCACATGGGGATAACGATACAGGCTGAAATTGTCTGGAATATGTTCCAATTGGTGTGTGTCAACAGCACTGCCCAGTGATAAGATGATCTTCGCGTGCATATCGCCAAAGGCCTCGAAGCACATATTGAAGAACGCCAGATTGTCATTCACCATGGTCCCCATTGAGATGAAAATCAGAGGTAGGTCCGCTGGAATCGCGAGGTCAAGCTTGTTCCCGTCATCCCGGCTCGTGATCGAAGGACCAATAAAACAATACGTTTCATCAAAGGCTTCCCGTTGCGGCTGCCATCGCTCGGTGGTATAGACGATATTCAGTCCCTCGGGATTGGTCGCAAACTCGACCGGGTCGAATGATCTGCACGCCGGTAGTCCGCACGTCCGCAACAACGAGCTAAAGTTGGCCGTAACCTGTGGAAACATCCGCCCTTCTTTCGTGAAAAAACGTCTGCACAGCAACCCGATCATTCCGGATTTCGTCACGCCGACCTTGAGGAGTTCCAGGTTCAACGCGAACGTGACAATAGACGAAACGGCAGGAATTTTCAGATATGCGGCCAGACATTTTCCCCATGAACTCAGACCGTCATGAATGATCAGATCCGGCTTCATCATGCCAATGTCATCTACCAGCTTTGCGAAGATCTCGATCGATTTATTCTGGATCAGATTCAGATTTGGAAAGGGATTCCGGGCAAGCGATATCAACGCGCTGTTCAACCCCACGTCGTAATCCCGAAACTCGGCGCCGGCGTGCAGGATCATGTCCTGGTAATCGGGGACGGAATAATAGATTACCTCATGTCCCGAACCCACTAGTTCTTTAACCAGACCGATAGTTGGGCACGTATGTCCATGGAGCGGAAATCCCAGAAATATGATTTTGATCATGGCCGTATTAAAACGTGGTCTGCAAAGGTCTGCAACTCATTCAGAGACGAATCTCGCACACCGGGACAGTGCCGTATATATGAAGACAACAGTTAACGTTAATGACGACGTTTTGGTTTCGGTTAAGAGCAATGATAGAGCGTGCTGCTTGACATGACGGCGCCTGCGTGTTGACCGGCGGCACCATTGCCAGGGGGTGGAAACGAATTCGCACGAAAGACCACTTTTCTCACAAACTGTACTGAGCGGTCAGAGTGCCCCTGTCGCTCCGGGCATCAAGAAAACATCTTGCGCCGATGGGAAGGCACACGCGACCCGAAAAGTGGCCATACGGCAAGTCTGCGACCACCGGGCCTGGTACATCGTCAACAAAATCTGCAAGAACCTTGTTGAGATCGCCGTGATCCGGGTTTTCCGCGACACAGCCGACAAACCGGCCACATGCCAGGCCGCCGAGTTTTCGTAACACCCCCGCAGAGCGCAGTTGCGTTAGCATCCGATCGACGCGATACGGTTCCTCGTTGACATCTTCGATCACCAGGATCGCCCCTGAAGTATCGGGAAAAAACGGGGTTCCAAGCAGTGAACACATGAGCGAAAGGCAGCCGCCCAAGAGAACGCCCTCGGTGCTGCCCGGGCGTAAGATCTCCAGGTTCGCAACCGGCGCGATGGGGCGTCCGTAAAGCAGCGACCACAGGCTGATCTCTGTATCCGGATGCATGTGCGTATCGTCGACATCACTGCCGATGGTGACGCCGGAAACAGATACCAGCCCGGTCTTGGCGGCAATCGCCAGTTGCAACGCGGTGGTGTCGCTGAAGCCGATCAGCGGCTTGGGGTTATTACGAATCAGGTGGTAATCGATGTCTTCGAGCAGGCGGGTCGATCCGAAGCCTCCGCGAGCGGCAAAGACGGCCTGAATATTCGGCGATACAAAGGCGTCGTGGAGATCGCGAAGGCGGTCGTCGTCGCCGCCTGCCAGATAGCGGTCTCGTTTCACTACCGATTGTCCTATCTGTACCTTGTGTCCACGGGATTTCAGGTACGCCGTCGCAGCATCGAGTTTCACGCGATCGACTGGCCCGGACGGTGCGACTACTGCGACATCGGCACCGGCTTTAAGTGGGTGAAATTGAATTAGATCCGCATTCATCGTTACGCAATGCCGAATTCATCCGGTATGTGAATAGCGCCGACGTGTTATCGAGTATGTGAATAGCGCCGACGTGTTATCGAGCGAAGTTAGATGTTGGCGGATTCGATGTGGAACTCATTGGCCCGCCAGCGGATCTGGCCTGATGAGACCTGCTGAATGCAGACCAGTGCCAAAGCGGAACGTATCGATATATCATTGGCACGTTGAAACAATAATGCATTATCACTCTTTATTAAGTCCAATATTACTCGCGTGGATGGTTTGGGTATCCAGCCCGAACCGTTATAGGACGAACTCTCACGACCAAATCGGTTGATCGCTTCGTCGGATGATGGTATGTCGTCTTGGTTTGCTGCAGTTTTCGCGGTGCCGCAGCGAGAATCACCAGCCACCGGCGCGTGCCGTGTTGTTTGCCGAGTAACCAATGGAGGTCCGGCGGACGATACGATTTGTGCGGTCGTCGAGGCCGCCGCCCCTCCAGGGACGCGTTACAACCCGGGAATGACGTTCGTGTTTCCGGAGCGCTGGAGGGTGGATGGCCTCAGCCACCGGCGTTCCCAGGTATGGTGTCGTCGAACTCCAACCGGACGTCGAAGGAGTAAGGAAATCGAATTTGCCGATCGATGGCGTGCACACCACCGTGCTCAGGTCCTCACGGTAGCGGACTGGGCAGTCTAACTCGTGGTAAAATCAAGGCCGCTGCCGCCTGCCACCATCTCCAATTCGAAATCGCTTAACTCGGCATTGTCTCCGGCCAGCGCCGAAATAATATCGTCGGCTTCCGAGGCGTTGAAGATGTAGCCGTGTTGCTTGCCAAGAGCCACCCAGTCGGGAGCCTTTCCGGCGTCTACAGCCTGCGTGATGACCGCCCTAAGGTCTGCATTTTGACTTACTATCATACGAAATGAACGTGCGGCTTCGACTGACATAATCGTCTCCGTTAGTGGTACGTGATGAGAGAAATTGGGAGATGCCGCAATCAGCATAAAATGGGCACCGCCGTGGCATTGCCTGTATGCAGCATAGTATAGCTTCGGCGGAGCGCCGTCAAGTGCAGGCAGGCCTGATTCCGTTGCCAACCAGGTATCAACCTTACACACAGCGAGTCTACGACAAGTCCAGATCGTCCCGGAACAATTTATGCATCACACGGCGAGTTCGCCCGACATTTCCACGATGGTCCGAGCCACCAGTATACCCAACACCATGTGTTTGAGGATCGAGCATCGCCACGAATCGGGCTTTGCTGGAGGGACCCAGTCCTCTGTGTCCGAAATACATGCCGTCTGCGATCGCCGAGGACTGCGACCTTTCAATGAATCCTGCTCGCGAAGGTGTCTGGAAGATTTGACGACCTTGGAGTAGTCAACGCCTGATCAGCCGGCGCCGATCGACCCCAACACGAATGCCGACTGCGCATTGATCTCGGCGATCGCGTTTTCCATTCGTGCAAACTGCTCGAACATGTCGGTCTCCAGATTCGCAATCCGGCGGTCGATGTCGTCGACGCGAGACTGTTTGTCACTGATCGACGTTGTAAGCGACCCGGTTCTGTTGGTGATCGAGCCGTCGATGGGATCGTTGAGACTGACAAGATAGTCGTCGAGCTGACTGATGATTCCGCCTTGGGAATCACGAAACAGGTCTTCGACCTCCTCAAAGTTGCTGGTAAGCGCCTGTTCGAATTTTTCCTCGTCAACGATCTTCAACCGATTGGTACGGCCGTCGGTCCAGATACCAATTTTCTCGAGCGAGTTGAAGTCCTGGTCCAGGAATCCGGGGTTATCTTCACGGCGCGTCACCAGAGAGCGGGTCTTGATCTGGATTTCTGAAAGCAGATTCTCGCCTTGCAGGATGCCGATTTCGTTGATCTCTTCGCCGACGCCGTTGAGGACGACCCGGTTCTGGTTGTCAATCAGTTCCAACGTGGAATTATAGGTATCGATAAACTCGGTAATAAGGGATTTAACCGTTTCGGTATCGTGCTTTACGCTCAACGTGGACTGGCCGTCTTCGACGAAATTAAGCGTGACGCCGCCAATCTTTCCGGTGACACCGGTATTGCTGGCGGACGTGATCGGCACATTGTTGATCGTAGCTGCGAGATCCTCGGATGTCTGCAATTCGTTCTTTATCCCGCCGGCCTGAAAGATGCCGAGCGCATCGAGTATGCTTCCGGTGCCGTCCGAGATCGTCATATCGGTGTCGCCGGTCTTTTCACGTTCAAGCACCAACGTGGTATCGATAATCGACGCAACGACACGCTCGTCGTCGTCCATGTTGATACCGGCTTCGTTGATATTCTGGCGGATGTCGTCGAGTGTATCCGTGGCCGCCACGGAGATTACCTCACCGCCAACCGTAAAGTCTCCGGTCAGCCCTAATGCCGTGCTGGTCGACGCCTGTGCATCGCTGGAAATAGTGTGGGATTTCGCGGTTTGTGAGACGTTGATGGAATATGTCGCTTCTGCGGCGGAGAAACTGGCGCTCGCGGTGAGCTTGGTGTCGTCCGACGAGGTGGCATTCATTTGCTGCCATGTGAGAAACGAATCCAATTTCTGTGTTTTGCTACGGAGGTCCGTGACAGCGATGTCGAGATCGTTAAAAGCGGAAAGTTTTACCTCATCGATGACAATTTCGTTCTCCAGGCGAATTGCCGGCGTCCGTTCTGCCGTCAACACTGCTTCTATGATTGCCGCCGTATCGAGTCCGGAAGCAAGTCCACCTAGACGTATCGGTTCCATTTACTTATCCCAGTGAGTTACGTAAGAAAATTGGTTTATTACCACCCCGTCTTCCGCATCGTCGATGCGAGAGACGCCGACCTGCCGCCATTGTCGTGCGAAAAATCTCGCATCCGGACATATGGCAACAGCGAGTGAAAGATAGCAATTTCAATACCAATCATATTTATCTATCGGCAATTCTACGATCGAATTTAATGGTGCCGATACTTTTCTGCCGATGCGCCGCAGCGGACACGGAGCGCCAATAGCCTCCTTCGCTGCAACACGGGAAACCGCAAGTGGGGAAATCTGGGGGTTACGACAGACTGTGTCGAGTAAGTGCAAAGATTGCGGGTTTGCGCGCCAATGTCCGGAAGCGGGCGTCCAATCATGCCGTTATGGCCGGTCTTCAAAAAAAAACGGGGCGCCCGTTGCCGGGCGCCCCGCGTGATACTGCTGCTCTTCGAGATATCGGCGAGGTTACCCTTAACCGATCAGCTGAAGTGCCTGGGCCGGGATCTGATTGGCCTGGGCGAGCATTGCGTTACCGACCTGACTCAGGATCTGGAACTTGGCAAAGTCCGCAGATTCCCTTGCGAAGTCGACGTCGCGGATCTTGCTTTCCGCTGCCCGGATGTTGTCCTCATAAGAGAGCAGACCGGATCGCGTTTGTTCGAGACGACTCTGTTGTGCACCAATACTTGCACGGCCATCTGCGATGTGATCAACGGCGGTCGCCAGTTTTCCGACGACGTTGGATGATGACGCGCTCAGCTTCGTGCTGTCGATGATGCTTGCCCACTGTACACCTGTCCGCGAAGATCCTGTTACGGCATGGGATGCATCGTAGGTGTAGGTTGTAACCGTTCCAATCGTCTCTGTGTTGGTAACCTGCAGGTCCTTCAGCGAGAGATTGAGTGTCTGCGCATTGTCTGCACCGATCTGGACGGAGAAATTACCGCCGCCGACTGCATCACCGGTGGTTACGGCAACACCATTGCCGCCTCGGAACAGATACAGGCCGTTAAACTTGGCCGCTGCAGTGTTCTTCGACGTGATCCGGGCGATTTCGTCCTGCATCTGAGCGAATTCGACCTGGATATTGGCCTTGTCTGCCTGGCTCTTCGTGCCGTCACCGGCGGAAATTGCGAGTTCGGACATACGGCCAAGAGCGTCGTTGATCTTCTGCATCCATGCGTCAGCTGTCTGGGTAAGGGAGATGGAATTGTCGACATTGGTACGAGCAGTCTCGGAGTTCCGAGCCTGTACTCGCAGACGTTCGCTGATTGCGACGCCCGATGCATCGTCGACGACCTGCTTTACGCCGGTCGAGAGATGCCCCATTGCCTTCTTCATTCCTGTGACGTTATTCGTTAAGTTTGTAAATACGCTGAATGCCTGCGGATTGTTATTTACAGCAATCATTTTGGGTACACTCCTTTGTGATTTTTATCGACATCCTTGTCAATAGTATGATGGTGCTACAATTTTTGTTGTTGGTGTTAAAGTCTGCGATGAAACGTGGTTGCACCTCCTGTCGGTTGTTGGTCGGTTGATGTCGTTCGGCCCTTTTGTCGCCGTCTAATGTTACAATATCGGACGCATTATCGGCACATTTAGCTGTTCCGTTTTAGATTCGTAAGATTTATTGTAAATCGCAGCAGCTAATGGGCTATTTGGCGCTGGTGTCGGGGCTTCGTGGTTCACACCACCGTGGCGGCGGGAAGGGGGACCACTGCATACCGACGCGACCGCGTAGGGAATGGCGCTGGCACGCTGAACCGCCTCCGCCTGGCAAGCGGGCTTCGTCGCGTCATGAGCGCGAACTCCACCGGAGCGTTATGTCCGCATTCGTGATGCGGTTGGCGTTCACACTTTAGTGTGGGTTTCACGGCCAGAGCCGGAGTGCGGACGCGGGGACGACGCAGGCAAGTTTCTGTACTCGAAAATGCCGGCAGTCGGGCTTGGCTACCGAGACGCAGCGATTAGCGCAGCGGAGAGCATTGGCAGGGGGTGAGTTCGTCGCGGCGTCATCAACTGCCACGCTACTTTGAGTTGACGTCGTCCTCGGCAGGCACGGATAGCTCTTCGAACTCCAACTGCTCGGGAGGCATGAGCCGGGAAAGATCCTGATCGGTTATCAACGGACGCCCTTCGTCCTGGATCGATATAGGAATCGGCTCTCGCGCATAACGGTTCCGAACCGCGTAAACAACGGATATTACGGCAACGACTACCACGACGGCGGTAATCATCCATGCGAGCTTGAGGTCAAACCCGGCACGACCGGGTTTACGACCGACAGAGCCGGCAGGTAGAAATGCATAGGCCGCGTCCTTCGCGGATGTCTCCGCTCGAGCTCTGGCATGACCGGACTTATAAACCGCCTGCTCGAATCGCCGCACGATCATTTCTGCATCGAGGCCGTATTCACGGCATAGTGACTTGAGATACAACTTGCTGTAAATCGTAGCGGGCGGAAGTTGCGCCAGGTCGTCGGCCTCCAGATACTCGATATACTCGGGACGGATATTGGTAGCACGTGCCACCTCAGCGACGCTGAGACCGCGTGCGATGCGTGTGTCTGTAAGGATGTTTCCTACAGACTTATGATCCTCCAGATGCACGGTGATCATATCGGGGCTGTCGCCTGTGGCGGTGGGGACGGTGTTATCCTCCTGCCCGACCGGCCCGGATGCGCGGGAATCCGCAACCGCAATCTTCGGTATCGCATCGTCACCGACGTCCTTCACCGGCGGTTGATCCGCTTCTGCAGGTTCAGCAACGGTTTCCGCAGGTAACGGATTCGCCGCAATGGCAGCGCCGGACCTGGGGTCGTCATTCGCTTCTGCAGCAGAATCGGTGGCGGCGGCGTCCGTCGTGTCTGCGTTGGCGAAATCGAAGAGCTCCGGCTGATTCGCCCTATCGGCGCTAGCCCGGCGACGACGCGGGGACGCCGGCTCTGTGTCTTTCCCGTCGTTACGCATCGTCATCCTGCGCGGCCGTAGATTTTGCAGCGCCGTCGTCTTCGTTGATAAGAATCTGCCGCGGCGCCGTACCGATCTGAGGGCCAATGACCCCTTGTTGTTCCAGTTGCTCGATGATCAGAGCGGCACGGTTGTATCCGATCCGTAAACGCCGTTGCACGTGGCTGGTGGTGGCGCGCCGATCACGCAGGATTATCTCAATCGCTCGCTGCAGGAGCGCCTCGTCACTGTTGTCGGCAGTTGCTCCGCCGCCGCTCTGGCCGCCGGCGGCCGTCCGTGATACGGCGGCATCCGCGGCGCCGCTGTCAGCCTTATCTTTCTTTACACCGAACGTGAGAATATCGTCCAGATATTGCGGCTCTGCCTGTGCGGACACGTGGCCGACAACGCGTTCGATCTCATCATCATCTACCATCGCGCCCTGGGTGCGCTCCAACCTGGACCCGCCGGGAGGTTTGAACAGCATATCGCCCCGCCCGAGCAGGGCCTCGGCGCCTTTGCCGTCGAGTATCGTTCGTGAATCGACCACCGATGTTACCTGAAATGCGATGCGCGTGGGAAAGTTTGCCTTGATAATACCGGTGATCACGTTGACGCTGGGACGCTGCGTCGCGACGATGACATGGATGCCGACCGCACGTGCAAGTTGCGCCAGACGGGCAAGCGACGTTTCCACGTCTGCTTTCGCAGTCATCATGATATCGGCCAACTCGTCAATTATGATAACAATGAACGGCAGTGCCTGTGGGACCGGCTGACCGGTATCGTCGAGCACAGGTTCTTTATCTTGCGGCCGCGCGTTAAATGCAGCAAGATTGCGCACGCCGACCTTCGACAGAATGTCGTAGCGCCATTCCATCTGGTTCAGGGCCCACCGCAATACCGCAGGCACCTTCTTCACCGCAGTTACGACTGGTGTGACCAGATGCGGCAATGAATTGTAGCCGCTGAATTCAACCACCTTGGGATCCACCATGATCAACTTGAGTTGTTCCGGAGAAAATCGATACAGCAGGCTCAGAATAATGGTATTCATACACACAGACTTACCGCTTCCGGTCGCACCCGCTATCAGCAGGTGCGGCGCCTTTGCAAGGTCCAGAATAGCCGCCTTCCCACTGATACTTTTTCCCAATGCCAGGGGAATGGCGGCGCCCGTCTTCTTCCACGACGGGCAGTCGAGCAGACCGCGGAGAGAAACCGAGGAGGACAAACGGTTGGGCACCTCAATGCCAACCGTATCCTTTCCGGGTATGGGCGTGAGGATCCGAAGGCTCTCTGCCTTCAGATTCATGGAGATGTTGTTCGCGAGGCTGCTGATCTTTTCGACCTTTACACCAGGCGCCGGCTTGATTTCGAACAGCGTCACCCTCGGCCCCGATGTGCTGTCGCCAACCTGCGCATCAATACCGAAGCTGTCCAGCGTATCCTGTAGTACACGCTTTTTCGACTCGACCTCCTGCGGATCGGCAATGGATGCCTTCGCCGACGATTTATTGAGCAGGTCCAGACCGGGCAGCTTGTATGGTCGCCCGGCTACCTGCGTCGGGGTTCGCGCGGGCTTGACGGGTGCGGGAGACGCAACCGGCTCCTCTTCGGCGATTGGGTCCGGTATTTCGGGGAATAACTCCGGCTCAGGATCCGGCTCGGGTTCCTGCACCGGCGTCGACGTTGTGGGCGATGGGGTAGACGGCGCCGCATCTACGGCCGCTTGACGGGCCGCCTGGCGCTCGCGCCACCCGGTGACGGCGCGTTCCTTCCAGAAAATCATCCAGTCGCGCCAATCGAAATACCATATGGTAACCAGGCCGACGATAATCATGGCAGAGGAAATAATAATGCTGCCCGTGGGATTCACCACATTCGCCAGCCAGCCGCCGGGCCGTCCTACGGACCAGGGGGCGCAAAAGCGCTGCCCGATGACCCCACCTGGTATCTGTGCGATATTGAGACGCTCTGCATAGTGCGGCAGAAGATCCGGGAATACGCCGAGCAGCATGGCACAGCCCCAGATAAAAACCACAATTCCTCCGAGATAAATCCGACTCCACGGTTTTGCATGCTGATTTACAATCCGATTCATCAGACAAACAAACGACAGGGCTACACCGATATACGCCGCAAAGCCAATCCAGAATATCAACCGGCTGGATACGTACGCGCCGAATTTCCCAATGTAATTGCTTATTGTAGCAAAGTTTGCAATACCTCCATCAAGAATGTGGGTATCCTCGGGATTGTATGAAATCAATGCGAGGAACAACATTATCGTGGTGGCGCCTACCAGTGTCCTAACGATCACCTTGCGCATGAACGCTGCAAAGGCGATGTCTTCCTGCGGATCTTTAGGTTTTTCCTTGTCCTTACGCTCCATACCGATTGCCGGTTGGCAGGCAATCCGGTTGTATTGCGGTGAACTGCCTGCTATAATTACGTTTCATTCACATCTAGCCTGGATAAGCACATTCGCTGTCGCCGTTTAGTATACTACCTTTTTATGTCAAGAGAATGGTATCCGTTATTATTTAGTCCGATATATCGCCAGGCCAAATGGGGCGGTACGCTCCTGTGTGACTATCTGCAGCGCCGTATTCCGGACGACAGCATGCCGGCCGGCGAGTCATTGGAAATTGTCGACGAAAACGCCATTCAAAGCACAGTGGAGAACGGGCCGCTGCAAGGTGCGACGCTGCGGGACCTTATAGCCGAATCACCCGAAGAGCTGGTTGCTTCCAGACACAGCGCCGATGATCCGTTTCCGCTGACCCTTAAGTATATCGATAACGCGGCAGTGCTCCCACTGCAAGTCCATCCGGACGGAGCCGTGTGCAACCGTATCGAAGGCGCCCGACCGAATACCAAGATGTGGTTTGTTGTCAATGCCTGGGAGAACGCCACGATTAGCGTGGGAATAAAGCGACGGTGCACACAGCAGCAGTTCCGAAGCCGTATTGGATCATCGGCGATCGAGAAGCTGGTCCAATCGTTTCCTTCAGAACCAGGTGATGCGTATTTTGTGATGGCCGGACGCGTTCACTACCTCGGCGCCGGCAATCTGGTATTTTCGGTGGAACAGAATAGTGGTACGGTATTCGAACTCAGCAACTGGGATCCCGACGAAACGACGGATCCGGACATTTTGGGGCTGGCGCTGGCGTCAGTGAATTTTCAAGATCGCACCCTTGCACGCATACGCGGGGAGTCAAGCGTTGTCGAGCGCAACCGCAAGATTCCATTGATCATGAACTGCCCGTATTTCACAGTCGACGAGCTGCGACTGGTACGGGAGCTGCACGATCATACGGATGGATCGAGCTTCCACGTTATCACCCCTGTAGACGGCGCCATTACCGTTTCGCACCAGGGGGTATCGTGGGAGGTCGAGGCCGGCAGATCGTGTCTGTTTCCCGCAACCCTTGGCTATTACGAGATCATGCCAAAAAGCAGCGAACCGATAAGCGTACTGAAAACCGCGTTGAGAACGGCATGATGACAGACACGGACGAGACGTTTCAGATACTGGTCGTCGATGACCAGGACATGGTCCGGGAATCGCTGCATGAGATCCTCGATGCCTATGGCTACAGCGTGGACGAGGCCGATGACGGCAAATCGGCTTTGGAGGTCGTGAACACAAAACGCATTGATCTCATCATTAGCGATCTACACATGCCCGGCATCTCTGGCGACGAACTCCTGGCCGCGATCCGGCAACGTGACTGTCCAATTCCCATTATCATCGTCACCGGCGACCCCTCGGTCGATTCGGCCGTCAAATGCATAAAACTCGGCGCCAGCGACTATATCCAGAAACCATTCAGCATAGAAAAGATACGGGAGGCCGTTGAGAAGGTTCGCAACGCCACCGCCGTACCCGATTCGAGTGCCCGCACCATTCGCGCGAACAACAGTGGGCACATACTGGGCGGCTACCGGGTATTGAAGACTGTTGCCGAAGGAAACATGGGGGTCGTTTTTCTCGCGCAAAAGGCGGACGCAGAAAGCGGTGACCGCAAATACTACGCGGTTAAAATTCTCAAAGAAGGCAGTGCCATGACGGATGCCTGCGATGAATACCGCAAACGCTTCGTAAATGAGGCGGAAGCAGCGTCCAGGATCAAACATAAGAATATCGTAGAGATATACGAATGCGGTATTGCCGAAGATATGGCCATACCGTTTCTGGTGATGGAATACATTGAGGGCGAGTCGCTTGGGAAATACATAAAGCGCGCAAGAAAATACGATTATCGTCAACGGGTGGAGATTCTCGTTCAGGTTGTGGAGGCCCTTGCCGCGATGCACGCACACGGCATCTACCATCGCGACATCAAGCCGGAGAATATTATTGTCACCAACGACTTTGTAGTGAAGGTCACGGATTTTGGCGTTGCCAGCCTCCCGGAGTCAGACCTCACCATGACCACGTCTATTCTGGGCACGCCAAACTACTTCTCGCCGGAGGCGTTCATAAGCGCTAAGGTTGATCATCGCTCGGATATCTTCTCTTTCGGAATCGTAGCTTACGAGTTCCTGGTAGGCCGCAAGCCGTTTATGGCGTCGAATCTATCGAAACTCTATACGGAGATTGCTAAAAATCCGCCTATTTACCCGCAGAAGCTGGCCAGGGACATGCCGGAGGCGCTGCTTGCGATATTGGCTGTGACATTGAAAAAGCACGTCGGAAAGCGGTACGGTTCGGCACAGGAACTGGCCAGGGATTTTCATGATTTTCTGGACTCGAAGTCCGAAGATGTGCTGGAAAGATTGAAGCCGAGGCTCGACTATACCGACTGGCTGTAGGAAAATGCCGAAAAGTTCTTCCGCGTTTCTTCGCCGGCATGGTCGATTTGATACGATCGATAAGCCGGGAAAAAAGTCCGGATCGACGCTTTAAGATGCAGTTCCAATTTCCGTGTAATCACAGGGCAACGTAACCTTCAGGAACATCAGGTGATCAGGATCCGAGCAAGAAGAACCATCGCAGCAACCCCGATGTCGTTTATCACTTGCACGATTTTCGTCGTGTCCATGCATCTGGTGCCAGTGCGCCACTTGCTGTCGGTTGATACGGCCAGGGTTTATTCCAAGCCTCCACCAATCGATGGCGGCTGTTGTGCCGCGCCTTCCGTAAGTGACGTGCTGGGCTCAATGCTCGGGCAGCCTGTGCCAACGTCCTGTTGCGTGGTGGAGATACCAGGCTGCTGCTGCACTACCGGGCCGACAACGACTGAGGCCGGGTCGGCCGGCACAGTTGCGGCGCCCTGCCAAAATAATGGCGCGCTGTTGGCATCGACGACGCTCTTCGTGTATTCCGCCCAGAAGCGCCGGCATTTCGTTGTGATGCACAACACCTGTGGTGCACCACGCGATCGTCAGTTCGCCATGCGCCCGCCACGCGGATCGGCCTCTCTCTGGTCCGCAGACCTTTCCACGCTCTACAGAATCCATCGCGTGATTCGCTGCTGATACCCCCTGATCGGCTCCATGGCGCCAATGGCGCCAACTATTCTTCCGTCCATCCACTCCGCTCCGTACTGCGGTCCAGGCCGGCGCTCGGGATCACATTGACTGCGTACGCGTAGTCATTGCGTTCCCCCGACTTTGACTATGTTCGCCACCCGCAGCTTGGATCACATTGCGTTACGGCTCTGTGTGGTCCGTACCGCGTCGTTTTTTCGTTGACGGCGAAACCGCGTATGGCGACGAGATCGGACGCACGTGTCACGCGGATACGTACGTCCTGACGCAACCTGCTCCCGACCTGCCGCTATGCGGTGTCGCGGTCGCCAAACTCAAAGCCTCGTCAGGGCGCAATCGCAGATTGACGCGGTATTCACGGAATGACACATCTCAAAAATTAATGATCGTACAGAACATATTAAAGGAATTTCACATGACACACAGAGTTATTTCCAATCGCGGCTGCATACGTATTGCCGCTGCGTGCATGATCAGTATCGCCATAAACATACACGCCGCCGACAACGATTATTACCGCCTGGACGATATCGAAGCGCTCGGCAGTTCGCCGTCACTGACCGTACCGGACCTTGATCTCGCAGGTGAGATCATTCGTACCGTGCCCGGTGGTGTGAATATAGTCGATAGCGAGGACTATCTCCGCGGCCGCTCCGCTACCGTTGACGATATGCTTAAGATGGCGCCGGGTGTATTCGTACAATCGCGATTTGGCGCTGAAGAAGCCCGCATTTCCATACGCGGCTCCGGCCTGCAGCGGACCTTTCATGGTCGCGGCATCATGGTGCTTCAGGACGGGGTACCGATCAACCTCTCCGACGGCAGCTTTGACATGCAGGCCATCGAGCCCTTTGCCACCAGATATACCGAGGTCTATCGCGGCGCCAATGGCTTGCAATACGGCAGCAGCAATCTTGGGGGCGTCATCAACTTCGTTTCCGAAACCGGCCATACCGCACCGCGACTGCAACTCCGGCTCGAAGCCGGAAGCGATGGCTACATCCGGGGACTTGCCGGTGCCGCGGGCGTCGTCGAAAGCCTCGACTACAACATGACTGTCAGCGAATACTTCACGGAAGGCTTTCGGGATCATAGCGAACAAAATTCACAGAGATTCTTCGGCAATATCGGTTTACGTTTGAGCCCGGACCTCGAAACCAGATTTTATATCACCGTTGTGAACACCGAATCCGAATTGCCGGGCAGCCTGACACGCGCGGAACTCGACAACAAACCGGAACAAGCCGCCACGACGAACGTGACAAACGACTGGAAACGGGATTTCCCACTCTATAGAATTGCCAACAAGACCACGCTTCGCCTGGATGAGAACCTGTTTGAATTCGGCGCGTACTATGCCTACAAAGACCTGTCCCATCCGATATTTGTCGTGATCAATCAACGGTCCGACGACTTTGGCATCAACGGTATTTTTACAAACAGCAGTGACAGGTTCGGCAATGCCAACCGATTGCGGCTTGGCTTCAATCTGACCGCGGGCAAGATTGAAGACGATCGTTTCTTTAATGTTGGCGGCAAGGAGTCCGGGCGGGCGACATTCCTGGATAATGACATCGAAACCAACAATCGCAATATCGATGTTTTTGCAGAAAACCACCATCAAGTCGCGGAACGGCTGGCGCTCATTATCGGTGTGCAGATTGCGAATGCCAAGCGTGACTACGAGTCGGAATCGACGTCATTCGACGAAACGTTCGATGCAGTCCTGCCCAAAATCGGCGTGTTGTACGACGTGGGCGAAAGGTCCCAGGTCTTTGCCAATTACAGCCGTAGTTTCGAGCCGCCGACGTTCGGCGAACTCGGCACGGCGAATCCCAACCTTGACGAGCAGACCGCATGGACATTGGAATTCGGCAGTCGCGGCGCCGGCACGTCCGTAGCCTGGGATGTTGCCTACTACTACTCCTGGATCGACAACGAGCTTCTTAGCCTCAATGATTTGCAAGGCAATCCATTAGGGACCGTAAATGCCGATGATACGATTCATCACGGTATTGAACTCGGCTTCGACATCGAGCTACTGAGCCTCGTCACCGGAACGGCATCAGAGGATTTTCAGCTTTTCATACGTAATAGTTACTTGTGGGGACAGTTCGAATTTGACGGCGATAATGTTTTTGGCGATAATCAACTTGCCGGCTTTCCGGAACATCTGTATCGCGGCGAACTGGTGCTTGAACATGAACAGGGATTTTACATCGGTGTCAATACGGAATGGTCACCGGAGAAGTACCCGATTGATCACGCCAACACATTCAACTCGGGCAGCTATGTTATCTTCGGCATCAAAGCAGGCTACCAGGCCGAACGCGGCATGTCTGTATTCGTCGAAGCGCGGAACCTCGCAGATGAAGAGTACGCGACAACGACGGGCGTGATCGCCAATGCGAGCGGCAGCGATCAGCGACAGTTTCTCCCCGGCGACGGTCGGTCATTCTACGCGGGAATTCAATATCGCTGGTAGCGCACGGAAACAATATGATTTTGGCCGGCGGCGAATGATTTATGACGCATTCGCCGCCGGTCTTCACATTGCGTGCCGCTCCGGCGGCGACGGAGCATGAAGCAACAGCGCAGCATTTGCCGGCAGCCATACTGAGCGAATTGCACAACATTGAACCATCACATCACGACAAAAGGTCACCTTCACACGTGGGAATCAGAACAATCATGAGCTTTTTTAACCCTCACAACAGCATTATCGCCGTTGCCGTGTCGTGCGTTCTTGCTACGACATGCTCGCGTACCATGGCGAACCCGACGACAACGAACCACGATGGTCAACAGCCTGCTGCGACTGGACTCTGCAGCCTCGACGTATTCGAGAATAATGGTACACTCCATCTCCTGTACGGAACACGCGGCGCTGCCGGCGCCGTGCCCCTAATGTATCAACAATCTGCGGACAATGGTAACTCGTGGTCAGACCCAGTACGGGTCGACGCGACGTTGCCGGCTGCGAACGGCGTGCGCTTCGGTATGGATCCACAAGTTACCGCCCACAACGATCACGTCCTGGTCGTCTGGCAGACTGCCGGTGACGGATTTATGGGCAGCGGCCCGTTGACGGCAGCGCGGTCGGATGACGGCGGCCGGTCGTGGCAGTCGGCGCCGAATCCGGCAGACGACAACAGTACGTCGGGTCATGGATTCGTTGATATCATCTCTGACGCGGACGGACAATTTTCCCTGGTATGGCTGGACAGCCGCAGCGGTCAGCAGGGCCTTATTTTTTCCAAATCCGTGGATCACGGAAAGACATGGGCGCCGAACGTCGTCGTCGATCCGGAGACGTGTGAGTGCTGCTGGAACAGCATGGACATGGCCCCGAACAATCAGCTTTTCGCGCTGTATCGCGACAAAGCGCCGCGCGATATGGCCCTCGCGCTCTCATCAGACGGCGGTCTCACCTGGTCGCCGGCTGGGCGCGTCGGCGCGTTTGACTGGGCGCTCGACGGTTGCCCCCACGTTGGCGGCGGCGTAGCAGCCGCCACAATCGAGGGGCGAACCATAGCGCATACCGCGGTCTGGACTGGAGAGGCGGAACATCGTGGCGTGTTCTACGTGCGGTTGGACGTTGACAAGAGCAGCTATTCTGCACCTGCACGTCTTGGCACACCCACCGCGCGAAATCCGGCTATCGCAGCGAATGCATCAGGACATGTGGCCATTGTGTGGAGCGATGTCGTCGAAAATCAGACGGTTGTTTTCCTGGCCTTGTCGTACGATGGCGGGTCGACATGGGAGCCGCCGCGACGCATATCAACACACGGGCGGGATGCAACCTATCCAAAGATCGTTGAACAAGGCGACACGTTTCAGGTTTTCTGGGCCGATGCGCACAACGGCCATACGCATTGGAAGCACTATCGATTCTAGCAGCCTGGATTATTCATGCATGAATATTCCACAGCAGTTACCGAGAACTCGAGATATCAAGGTATTCCATTGCCTTTTTAACCACAATATCTCCGTCGCTCATCGACCTGAGGCACGCCAAGAAGCCTCGCGACGAGGCGTTGTGTTTGGGGTTGTCGCCCACCTAAACAGACCCCAAATCACTCGATTAAGAATTGCGTGCTGATGTTGTGTAGCCGCGGCTCACAGAGCCGCGGCTGCATTTCCTCAATTGATTGACATTGAAATTGCCAATTTTTGGGTGTGATTCTCGTGCAAATTCCCCCTCAACTCTCTATCTATTCCAATCCTGAAACGCAATCCGGAATCGAGCCCAGATCTCTGGACATATAGGAACTTTTCGTTTCCTCTAATTTCGGAATTTGGTGTTCGATATCTTTCCGCGGTTTTCCTGCATGCCTTCTCAACTCAGTGACATTGGGCTCCTGCTAGAACCCGCCATTGCCGGTGGAGCCGATGCCGTAGCACCAGTTGATGAGCAGCAGCGCTATTAACGCCCAGGGCGCCGAGTGCTGGAGTCGAAGGATAAGGCAGGCCGCCGGCCGGTCGCGGCGGGTGAGCATGTATGCGTGATACGCAATCTGCGTGAAAAGAAAAAGATATACGACAACGCCAAGCCGATGATACTGCAACGACTCGGCGATGTCGCCGTGTCCGAGCAGGATGAATGAGCGGGTCATCCCGCACCCCGGGCAATCCGCGCCAAAGATAGCGTTTGTCAGGCAGAAACCCGGCAGATTGAGGCCCAAAAAACGCGGTCGCGCGTCGCGTTCCGGATCAAACCCCATCGTGGCCGACAGCAGGAAGACTGCGGCAAACGCCACCAGGTAATGGCGATGTGTGCGCATGCTGTGGGATGGTGAGTGCACGTCGTTTTTTGTCAGTGCGGAGCGAACGGGTCAGGCTCGGTGGGCTGTGGTGCAAACTGAAGCTGGCTGCAATCGGGACAACAATACGCCCGGCTGCCATCGGCGTCGGCAACTTTCTTGATGTCGTTGATACAGACGACAGCCTGGCAACGGTCACAGTTCACCGTGCAATCCCGGCAATATCCCATGCCGCATGCCTTGCAGCTTCGAGTATGATCGGTGCAGACCAGTTGCCGGCAGCCAATGCATTTGTGAATGCATTTGTAACACACGGACCGTTGGCATTCTATGCATTTCAGGTCATCGCATTTCAGGCAGAGATCGGTGTCGCAGACGACGCAATCGCGCCGACAGTCACCGCACGCAATGTGATCATTCAGGCACACACTGAATGGCACGCCGCCGTCGTTCTTTCTACCGCAATTGGCACACAGACAACCGTCTTCGATTCGGCCGCCGGCTTCGCCAATATCGAGCATTTTACTAAAATCATGATGGTCCGTCGGTACCTGATCCTGGTTTTGCTCTACCCAGCGGGCAGCCTCACCGTTCAGCGGGCTCTTTACGTTATACGATTGATACGCAATCATCTCTGCGATACGCACAATGAGATTGGCCAATGACTCACCCGCTGACCAGTGATCGCCAATGCAAATGGCGTGCGGCGCGATGTTGGGGTGAAAAACAGGGCTTAACATCTTACACTGTGGCGATAACCGCGGGTACGCTGAGGTAAGGACGATTTCCACATTGAAACTGCTGCGCATTCGGATGTCTTTGGAACTCGGGTCTATCTCCAGGCCGTTTACGAGGTACTCGAATTGGTATTTTTCCGGCGGGTTGCCAATCGTCTTGATCATGCGAATGCGGGTTTTGCCGCTGAAGATCGAGCAAATTTTCTGGTAATCCGCGTGAAGGCGCCGAAGTCGCAGGCTCATAAGCCATCCTCATTCGGTTGCTCGATGATGTGCAGGAACTCTGCTGCGCGCTCACCCAGAAGGTTGCAGAGCGACTCCGTGGTAATGGAGAAATTCAGCCCTTCCGATACGGATTTGTTGACCATCTTGGTATTGATCCCGACGAGTTCGCCGAGTTCGCCGTAGAGTCCACCGCCGCTGTTGCCCTGGTTGATCGGCGTTTGCGTCTGATAGAAGGCGACGGTATGATCGCCGAACTCCTGCTTGCGGATACCCGATATTACACCTTCGGTATAGGTCCACAACAGATTCATCGGATTCCCGATCGCAAAAACCTTGCTGCTCTGGGGCAGCACCTCGCGCAAGATTCGAATCCGCTCGTACTTGTCGAGCGTAAACGTACGACACGACAGGATCGCCAGATCGACGCCTTCGGGGGCCAGCCAAGCGACCGTCGCCGTGCTTTCCTCGGCATTGTAGAACGATACCGTGATATCACAGTCTTCGACTTCTGCCGCCTTTTCGACGCCGATCACGTGTTTGTTGGTGAGGACGTAGGCATCCTGTCCATCCTTCTTCACGACTACGCCGGAACCAAACAGCATCGCCCGGTTAAGGAAGCCGGCTTTTCTGGTCTTGACTACCGTGTTGGCGCGTAACGCGGTCGACTTTTCGCGCGGCATCTTTTCCAGATGCTCCTCGCTGGGAAGCATGCTGATCTGGTGATCTGCGATCCTTTCGGAATGGCGAAAATCTCCCTGTTTGCCGATCAGCCCGACATAGATCATGAGAATGATGCACGACGCAATCACGCCGATACCGGCAGGTACGCCGTCCCGGAATCCGGGTTTCATGCTGGTGCGCACAAGCGAGACGATGCCGAGAAGGATGGCTGCCGAGGCGGTCGCCATACCGACCGCAAGGAGTGTTGTGTTGCCGTTGACGACGCCGATGAAGCCTGCCAGACTCAGGATCATGACCACCACCGACAGTCGGGCCGGCCCGCTCGTTTTCCCCGTGGCCGGTGGAAGGTATTCCCGCGCAATCTCCTCTGGTTTCGGCCGGTGCGGCGCTGGGGGTACGATTATGTTCTCCAGTTCACCCGCCGTAATGATGATATCGGTTTGCACCGCCTGGGCCATGCGCACCTTGGGATCGCAGATGTAGGATGCACAGCCGCTGTTGTGGTCCCAGCAGGAATCATGATGGAAGCCGCCGCAATCGGGACAGGTAACAATGAGCTGTCCTTCACTTATCGTTTCCTGACAATACGGGCAGGTGTTTCCGGTGTGAAACAAATTCGCGTGAGATGGTGTTGGTCGCTGCATGACATTGATGTTATTTATCGAATAGAATTAGTATGATCATGGTCGCGAGCAGAAATACGTTCATGCCGAAGATGAACTTGACGAGTACCCGCATTCCCGCCGACAACCGTTTATACTCAATACCCAGCGCCGAGCCGCCGAAAATCATTATCCCGGTCACAATGAGAAGGATCGGCGACAAGCAACCGGTCGCCGAAAGGAAAAACAGGACAAACAGACTATTGCGGGATTTTGTGTACTCCTCGCCCTGGTACTCCTGTGATTCGAATTCGGATTTGCTGATACTGTCGCGCGTATGGAAGTCGGCGCCGCAAAAGCGGCACTTCAACGCCTGCGCCTTGATCGACCTTTCGCAACTCGGGCAGATCTTGTTCTCGCCCCATACATTGCTGGACCGCTGTATGGGCGCCTCATCTTTTTTCTCCGCCGCGGGTGCATGGTCGCAACCATATGACGCACACCCGCGATTTTCGTTCCAGCACTCCTCGTGAAATGGCAGCAGGCAGCCGGGACACTCGATGACGTGGTCGCCGGAGAGGATCACAGACATGCAGATCTGGCATTTCTTGCCGGCAAGCTCGCCGGCGGCGATGGATCGCTGGACGCCGCTCATAGACTCTGAACGATTGCGGCGATCATCTGAACAATAAAATTGGTAGCGAACGCGATCAGTATCATTTTTCCGCCCTTTTTCTTGCCCTGACACATCCAGATCAGTCCGAGGATGCACGCGAGCCCGCCGCAGAAAATGGAAAACGCGATTTCGCCGCTGGTTAGCGTACTGTCATCATCCGCATCTTCCTGAACTTTCTTCCGCAACGCACGTTCGTCCTCGTCCTGGTACTCGCCGCAAAAGCGGCATAATCGTGCGCCCTTCTTGATCTGCTCCCCGCAAAACCGACAAGGCGTCTCATCTGCCGCCGGCGTCGCAGCGACCGCCGGTGTCGACAAGCGGCATTCGGGGCAGGTTGAATTGAGGCATGAACCGCTGCGATCGTAACATACTACATGCGTGGAAGCGCCGCATGACTGGCAGTTGTGAACGTCATCACCCAGGTCAATCTCGCATCCGCAACCATCGCAGGTTCGCCCCGCGACCACACGATTGGCCTTCATTCGCTCGGGCAGATCCGACACCGGCTGCCGATCTGCAGGGTCGGCCGCAACCGACGTCACGGCCGGGGCGACCGGGGCCGGTGGCGGACGAGGTTGCCCGTGCTGCGGCATGTCGGGATCGGGCGCTCCCGGCAAGGTGACGCGCCCATCGCACGACGGGCAACTGGTAAGCATGCCGACGTGCTCGGAGCTGTAACCAATTTCGGCGTTACAATGAGGGCACTTGTAGTGATTTTCCATTCTGCAGCGATTCCGTTTACGAGCCCTCTTTCTCCATATACTTCAACACTGTCTCACCGATCGACACAATATCGTTGGGCTGGAGGATATACTTGTCGATCGGACGACCATTAACGAACACGCCCGAACCTGTCTTCTCGTCGGCAATCAAATACTTGTTTCCGGACTTGGTCACGACAGCATGCTTCGGTTCGATCGCCGGATCCTTGAAGAGATAAATATCCGCTTTCGGCGATGAACCGATGACGGTGGCGTTCTTGAACAGAATGAATTGTTTTCCGGTCAACGGTCCCTTCTGCATCAGAAACCACGACTCTTTTGACAGATTCTCAATGATACCGGTGAACAGCCCGACAAGCAAGCCGACACACGTACACCCGACGGCGCGGCTGAGTGCAGCTTCTTCCGGCGCGTCCTGAATGAAGCGGTGAACAGGGTCGAACAACATACCGCCAAGCATGCCGCCAATCATCCCGCCGACAGTGCCGTTGAACAACAATTTTTTTGACTTCAATGCGACGCCGAGTCCGAGGCCGGCACCCATGCTGACAAATGCCCACGCCATACCGCGACCCGAGATCAGGATGAAAAAACTCACACCGGTGAACGGGTACTCACCTTCGACGAACTCGGCGGCACCGCGCATCTCAACAGCCGCAGTAGTCGCAAGTTGAAATATGATCTGGCCGATAAACAACGTCGGGACAGTCGCAAGCATCCCTACTCCCAGACCGACGATACCACAAAATCCAAGTTGTTTCAGATTCCGATTGGAGAGACCGTAGACGGCGCCGAGCGCGAGACCGACCGCACCAGCAATGGAACCGAATAAACTGTAACTGGTGAAGATGGAGTGCGACGTGTCTGAATCGGAGAAATAAGGCTCTCGTGCGGCCCAGGCGATCGCTGATGCCGCAGCCGCCGAGACGGAATAATAAAAGACAGGATTTAAGTAGAACGGTGTTTTTACCGTCTCTATCTCATCACTGCTCTGGATTGACAACGATTTTTCGAGATTAATAATGTCGTCGATCGCCGGGTTAGTCAGTTCATCCGATGTAATGGTAATGTGTGGCTTCATAGGTCGTCATCCTCGCTTGACCCGGATTTCGGGCGGACCTTCGATGCACTACCCTCCTTGTGACCGCCATCCGGTGCATGGCGGCCGACGCTGCCCTCATCCTTCTTTGAGTCGGCCTTTGGAGCATCGTCAGCGGCCTTCCGATCGTCCGACACCCTGGTTCCAAAGCTGCTCTCAGCCTTTACCTCATCGGCGAGGTAGTGTTCCACCAGGCCCGGCTGATATTTCCTCAGCCACTTGGTGACCATCGGATCACGCTTGATTATACGGCGCAGATACTGTTTTATTAGTCGTTGCTCATGCGGTTTCACGTCTTTATCCGGGCGTTTGCCGATGATTTTATTGATCCGTTCAGCGATTAATTCGGTCACCCGCGCTTCGGCGCGGAGTCGGTCCCGATCGTTTGCATCACGGCGTTGAATGAGATTTTCGAATTCACGAGTCGTGGCTGCGATGTTGGGTTTCAGTTCGTTGCTGCGCTTCTCATAACCCGCCTGGATGACGGCGATTTCATCCCTCAACGTCAGCAACGGCTCCTCCAGGTCGCCGGCATCTTCTGACAGAGCCTCGATTTCGGCGCGGATCACGTCGAGGTCCAATCCGGCTTCCGCATTGATTGCGGCATATTCGACCAACGACTCGCGCTCCGTGAAAAACGCACGATACAGCCCCTGCTTCGAATTTCCCCCCATCAACAAACCGGCCAGGAAGCCGAGAATCAACACCAAGAACAAGGTGCCATAGGACATCAGGCTCGCCATAGTGTCGCCCCGAACCAACGGCGCCTCGGACAATGCATCACCGGCGTCGCCCGCTACAGCTTGTACCTGATCAAAGGCCTCCACCGCACCGGTGGTAAGTCGTACTTCGTCTTTTCCCACCCAGTAACGCTCCATGGGTACGCTCTGGCCGTCTTTCCAGAAAAAGCAACCTTCCGTATGTGCCTTGGTTTCGATCACCACGGCGACCTGATAGGGAAGATTGAAAAAATTCTCCTGGATGAAGCTGTCCATGCCGGACAGAAAAATTCCGAAGCCGGGATGGGTGTGGTACCAGCCGACAATCCGTTTATTCGGGTACTCGCTGTCTATGCGGTCGTGGATATACTTCCACGTTTCGTGCGTAAACGTGACCTGCGTGCCGTAGTTGTTGGATTTCTGCCCCTCAATGGAAGCGTCAATGGTCAAATAACACCCGGCATTGTCGACACAAACATCGCCAATCAAGACGCCGCACAGCTCCACCTCGGTGGTGGTGTTGGCGTGTGTTTTCATCTTGTGATAGGCGTCCGGCTCGAAATATACGCGGAAACTTTTCTCCACCGTTACCGGAAAGTTCTTCTTTACGGCAACGTCCTTGTCGATGCCGAGATAGTCGGGACCGGTCCCGGCTGCTGCCTGATTCTTTTGCGTCATGTTTGGTCTCCAGGCCGGTCGTCGGACAGCAACGGCCCAAGTACGATCCCGGCGTCGCCATCAAAACAATAGGCACGGCGATCAGAGCCGGATCGGGCAATTAGAATATCGAATGCAGGTACCCCGATCTCTGCAAGACGCATGGTATTGAGGGTTTCGTCGTACCCCAACGTAGCCAGCGTTTCCGGTGTCCGAAGTTCGCTGCAACGCGGGCATCTTCCCTGGCCTTCGCTGACTTTTCCGAGCGAGCAGAAGACAGGCTCGTTGTCGCCGCAGCCAGGACATAAGAGGGATGTGATGATATCCCGGCTTAATTCCACGACTGCGTCGTGGCCCAGATCCGAACGGGCCCTGTCCAGCAGTTGGCCTACGGTCATATCCTCGACGCCGCAGCCGAGCCGGACGATATCCGGCATGACATCATGCGCATAACAATCGGGTTTTCGCGGATACGTGACTGTGTAGGCGTCACCGGTGAGACCATTGAACATAAAGCCCTTGCCGCCCAGAACCGGCATGTCGTGGAGGAACTTGATCGCCTCCTGAACCTCGAATCCGGCAATGATGCTGCCGGTCGTCGGTGTGGTCGGGGTCCGCCCCTGGAGCATTTCGTCGCGAGTAAGCAACGCGCACGAGCGGCGCGCCTCGAGCATTTTCCAGTCGGTATCGGTCATGGTACATTCGTAACACGGTCCGTCGCCCGGGCTGAACACGCGTGCAACGCCGTCGAGCACTTCGATGGCGCCGTCGATCCAGGTCGTGCCAAGCAGTAACGCGTGGTGATTGATCGAGACGCGCGCCTCGCGATTGTCCATGCCCGCCAATACGATGTCGGCCCACTGATAGACGCCCCTGCCAAGGTCGTAAACGATGTTGCCGATGAACGGATGCGTGCGCATGTCGGGATAGATGTCCCGGGCGCGTTGACACGCGACCTCCGCCTTGAACCGACCGTTGTCACTGCTGCGATACAGGCAGGACCGTGATAGATTGGAGTTTTCGATCCGGTCCATATCCGCCACCAGCACAGAACCGATACCGAGCAGCGCCAGATTCTTCAGTATTTCGTTGCCAAGTGCGCCGGCGCCGATGACAACGACGCGGGCGCCGGATAATCGCGACTGATCCCACCACGAGATCAGTTCGAAACGGCTGAAGCGGTGGTCATCCGCACCAGCAACATCCTTCTGCCGTATCACAACCGGATCGGCATTCTGCAGGTCGGCGGTCATTACGGTCGATTTCGCGCCCCGGCGGTGATCTCGGGCTGAATTCGCAGCACATCGCCTTCTCCTACGTCCGCGTCCGATAAGGTTTCGGTATCGAGCAACTGCCGACCACTCGCTTTGTGATGAAACTTGTAACTCATGAGTTGGCCGTCCGGACTGTTCCGGGGAAGATTCATCTTGTCGACCAGTAATGCCAGTATACGGTTTACCGGAGATTGGGAAGGGAGGCTGGCTACAATCTTCTTGTTGCCGGTTGCGTCCCAGATTTCGAGGCTGATGTTGTCGTCGTTGCTCATTTTGGTGCTATCCTGTTATGCCTGTGGTGATGGTTACACAACGCGGCGCGATGCCGTGTTGCATTATAGTCGACTCAATTCCCGTTCCACCCGGGTATCGTCAAGGATACCCGAGAATTCGCCCTCGGCGACGTACCATTGCCCGCCGCTGCAGATAAGCAGTTTGTGTACCGTTAGAGTTTCGCGCTTCTGATAAAACATCAGCGGTATGATCACAAAAATACCGATACATAAAAACAGCAGGATCGTAATGGCGGAATTGTATGATGTCAGTTTCATTTTGCATGAGCAGAGCGCAAACCGATCATTGGCTTCGACAATGCGAAACTTCGAAAAGACCGACGTCCGGCCCTGGGCGCCGGATGCCAACAGAAACGCACCCCAGTGTTTCCTCAGTGATTTCGCGTCGTCAACCTCGACCGGCTTTCGGTCTATGACCACCTTTTCTACGTCCGGCAGTTTGGGTTTGGCATAGCGGCGCCCGGTCGGAGCCAATCGTATAAACGCGCGTTCGGCGCGATTCGTCTTGAGCGATGTGAAGAAACGCTTGAGCGTTGTCAACGGTTTCTCGCTCTTCTTGCGCCGCGTGATGATATCGTTGCAGAACATGACCAGCGCGACGATTCCAAATATAAATAGAAAAAAGAAACCCAGTCCCGCGAGGTCATTGACGGTGCGGTCGGCGCTCTGGCCTGCTGCTGCGCTCAACGCACCTGTCACGGCAACGAGAACGCCGATGACTGCCGAACGTCGCGTAAACGTACCGCCGCCGTACGACCGATCTTTGGCAAGATTATCCTCATTGGCCGTGTACACATCGAGTGTTGCCGCTGCGTCGGCAAGCAGGCTTCTAAGTTTCTCGCCGGAGACATAATCACGCAGCGACTCTCCGCACAACGGGCACGACGGTTGGTCCCGCGGTATGGACTCTGCGCAATACGGACACGTGGTATTATCTGCAGGTGCTGCCGCGATCGGCGCAGCAACTGCTGCTGGGGCAACGGCCGCCCCGACTGCGGGCACCATGATGGTCGCCTGACACATCTGACAAGTCACAGAGCTGCCCGCGTATTCGTCCCGCACGTTAAAGTGTTTACCGCAACTACAATCTACCGTAATCGGCATCGTCGTCCTCCCCGGACAAAATTGATCAACGGTGCGGCGCCATGTTCTCCGGCCGCGATATCAGCATGATCGAACGTCGCCGGTTGCAAACTGAACGATCATGGAAACCGGGTCTAGTCTAACCTGTAATCGACAGCTTTACACATCTTCAAATCTATTTCGTGGTAAAATTGTCGTACTGAAATATTAGCGAGCAAAAATTTCCATTGTGGACCTGACTACGATTGCGCCGCGTCCTTACACTATGGTGCGCGACGCCGCGGCGTCCGGGACGAAACCATGTTCACGAAATAATGCAGACATACTGCGTTCTCCGGCCGCACACACGCCGAATTCTGTGATCAAGGCCGTCACCAATCGCGCCGGTGTAACGTCGAATGCGTAATTCACAGCCGGGGTATCGGCCGGAATAATACGCACGCGACATGACGCGTCGTCGTGTATGCCGGTGACGAAGCGAATCTCATCGGCATCCCGTTCCTCGATCGGCACGCCGTCGAGACCATCTGCTACGTTCCAGTCAATCGACGACGTAGGAGCTGCGACATAGAACGGAATGGCATTGTCGCGGGCCGCCAGCGCCTTGAGATACGTACCGATCTTGTTGACTACATCGCCGGTTCGCGTGGTTCGGTCGGTGCCGACGAGGACCAAATCCACCATCGCCTTCTGCATCAGATAGCCGCCGGTGTTGTCTGCGACAACCGTGTGCGGCACGCCCGCGTTGGCCAGTTCCCAGGCAGTCAGGCGGGCGCCCTGGTTCCGTGGTCGTGTTTCATCGACCCACACGTGGATGGGAAGCCCGCGAGCATGTGCGGCGTATATCGGTGCCGTGGCGGTGCCGTGGTCGATGCATGCCAACCAGCCGGCGTTGCAGTGCGTGAGGATATGGATCGGCCGGCCGGGATGGTCGGCGGCGGCTTGCTCGATAATGGTCAACCCGTGTTGGCCAATCCGCCGACAGACGTCGATGTCGTCGTCTGCAATGCGGTTGGCGACGTCGAGGGCAACACGACGCTTGTCCGCAATGGTCACCGCGTGGTCAAGTGCGGCGATGCTCCGATTCAATGCCCAGATAAGGTTTACGGCTGTGGGGCGGGTTTCGGCAAGGTCATGATACGCCTTTCTGATCACGGCCCCTACGGTCACCTCGGATTCAATACCAAGCATGGCCAGGTACATGCCGTAGGCGCCGGCGGCGCCGATGAGTGGCGCGCCACGAACATGCATCTCGCGAATCGCTGCCGCCATACCGGCTACATCGCAGATTTCTTCGTGAACAAGCCGATAGGGTAGCTGCCGTTGATCGATAATCTCAATGACTTCCGGATTGTCGGGCTTCGGGCGGATGGTTCGGTAGGGGACGCCATTGACTTCCATCACGAATTCGCGTCAAGCACTTCCGAGGAGGGGCAGAGGAAGACTTTCGCCTTTTTGTTAAACGTCACACTGCACGGTTCGATGACGGCAGGCGGTGTTATCAATCGAAATTTCTTTTCGCCCACCAGCGCCTCACCGCTCAGAAGTACGGCCGGCCCCTTCAGAAGCCGAGGTTTGCCATTGACCTGCGACTCGAGTTGCCCGCCAAGGAGCCAGCGGCGGAGGCGCAACTGTCCCATACTGCTGTAAGGTTTCCGACGAATGAGGTCGTTTTCTGCAAACCGCGCGCCCGCGGTCTGCCATAGGCGATGCTGCAGTTCGGGTGAATCGTTCATGATCGCCTGCAGATCGGAGGCGGTTATCCACAGTGAATTGACCGGGGTCTCTGCACGCACGGTTGCCGTCCGATTCGATCCCGTGAGTACCCCCATCTCGCCGATAACGCTGCCGGGCCCCATCAGGTCAAGGAACTGATCGGTGTCCCCGGTACGACGAAATACCTTGACCGTACCGCGCGCGATCACGCACAAACTGTCGCTTGGCGCATCTTCCTCGATCAAATTCTCTCCGGGCGCGAACAGCCGGTCGGTCGTCGCTTGATGAACCCGCTCAAACGTCGGTTCGTCCAGCTCGCTCAACCAGGAAATCTCGCGCAGCAGCTGGTGCGGTTCGGGTGGTTCTATGGCCGGTGGCGACTCAAAAACCTGTTTCATGCGTGTTTCGATCGTTTCGATAAGCTTCTTACCTTCGGCCTCGTCGAGAACTCCGTCTCCCATCATCTTCTGAATTGCATGACGCTCATGATTCAATACCGAACGCACAGCAGTCCGCGTCTCAATCGCAATGGTGATCTCGGGGAATGCTTCGCGCATGTTCGTCAGCGCCTTCAGTCCGGTTTCGCGATTGACATTGATTTCCCGCTCAATGATGTCGGAGAGGTTGTCGTCGTCGACAATACCCTTCATCAATCCTGAAACCTCTTCCTGCGCAAACACGAATCCTCGGGCCACATCATAGCTGACTGCAAGGCGGCCGTAGTATAAATGGCGAAAGATATTGCCAATGACCGGCAGCGTCTTTAGCTGCTGCAGAATCGCCGGAAACTCCCAGAGCTTTTCCAGTTCTTTGCGGCAATCCAGACGTTCGCCCCGATCCAGTGTCATGTCGGTAGACTCCACAAGACGACGGACGGAGTCGGGTCCGAGGAAACCTTCGTGATGCTGCCGCCAATAGCTGCGTTTCTCGGCGCTGAGAATCCGCCGCCTTGCCTCGCCTGCCAGATCGGTGTGGCTGGTAGCGTGTTCCTTCGATATCGGCACATTGATATCGGGCAGATACGTGCGAACCCGCTCCCAGTCGGCGCCGCAGAGAAACCGATCGCGTTTCAGCAGATTCACGGTTTCCTCGACATCCTTGTGGACGCGACGTGCGGCTGCGGAAAGCATGAAGACCTTCGCCGGTAACACCTTATTCATCCCGAGCACACTGATAAGACTGCGGATGGTCGTCCCGTTCACGGTGAGGGTCAGGACCACGATGCCGGCGCAGAGAAAAAGAATCTGACCACCGATCGCATCTGGAATACGCGGGTCCTGCGCGACGACGAGCGCGAGCGACAACCCTACTGCGCCGCGCAATCCCCCCCACCACAGCACCACTCCATCGCGCCAGGGAAGACCGTAGCCCGTGCGTTTCATGATCGGGTAGAACAGCACGATTACCATCGCACGGACCACGTGAATACCGACATACAGGTACGCGAGCATACGCCAGTCCAGGTTTGACCCGACGTCGGCCTTGTCGGCTATCACCACACCCACAAGGACAAAGATCAGGGTATTGAGCAGGTACGCCATCATTTCCCAGAAACGATGGAGGAATTCCTCTACTTCCGGGCTGATACTGGTCCTGCCGATGGCGGACATAACCAGCCCGAGGGCGACTACGGCCAGAACACCGGATACATGAAGGACATTTTCGGACAGGAACCAGGTGAGATACGCCGCGACTATCGTAACCGTGATCTCAACCAGGGCATCATTGAACACATGTCGAATCCACAGAATCGTACCGGCGGCGATCAAAATGCCGACAAATGGACCGGCAATCGATACCCAGAGGAACTTACCGCTGATTCCGAGCGGCGTACCGATCATGCCGCCGCCTACCACGGCAGCAAATACAACCAGAAATACCACAATCGCGGTGCCGTCGTTGAGCAACGATTCCCCCTCGATCAACGTGGCCAGCTGTTTGCCCGTGCCCATCTCGCGCAGCAAGGCCACCACTGCTACAGGATCGGTAGCGCAGACAATGGCGCCGAACATAATCGAAATTTTCCAATCCCAGCTGCCGGCAAACATCACCTTCATCAGCCACGCCACGAACAACGCGGACAAGATCAGGCCGGGCGCCGCGAGAATAACGGCCTGAATGAATATTTTCTTGAAGATATGCGTATCCATCGCGAACGCCGATTCAAAAATCAGCGTCGGCAGGAAAACGAAGAGGATGAGATGTGGATCGAAGTCGGCAGCCTCCTGCACCGAAAAGCTCAACTCAGGCCAGATTTCGAAAAGCCATCCGTTGCGCTCCATTAATCCGAGAATCAAACCAAAAATGAGCAGTGCAACCGTGTAGGGAAAGGGTGTCTTGCGCAGAAGATGGCGAATAGCCGCGCCGATCGCCAACGCGAGTACCAGAAAAGGCAAGACAGAACCGACAGTTTCGTGATCCATTTAACGTCCTAAATGGCTTTTTTCAACATTCTGCCGCCGAACATACGGCTATTCGGTGACCACGCAGGGACGGGTGCGAAACGTCGCATGCTGGAACACGCCGTGGCGTAATGCTATCTGCGACGACCGAGTACTATATCGCACGACAACGATTATCAAAGTTCAATTCTGCCTCCGGTGAAAAGCTTTTCGATTCCAAACAGGAGTTGCGTGGAATTTTGAAAGTTGCCGATGTAGCGTTACTATAATGTCGGTCTGCGTTGCAACCGCTTTCTGTTTTCGCGATTGATGGGCGTGTTTTTGCCGCCGTGATGGGAATCCAACAGTGTCGGATCTGAATGCTGCAGACGGTCAAATATAATGTAGGAGAATCGACCAATGGCTAGAAGAAAAATAGGCCCTGCGTACGAACGCTCGCCATTTGAACGGCTCGCAGAGTGGGCCAATCGCAATCTTCTGATCCTCATTTCGGCGGTCTGCGTCAGTACCGTATTCTGGTTCTGCGTAAATTGGACAATTGACGGACTGATGAACTTTCTTGCCACCGGTGGGGACGCGGCGCAGGAGAAGCCCTATTCGTCGGACGACCCGATGTGGATTATCGTCAAACTTGTTGGTTCGCTGCTGTGTATGGTTATCGTGGTGAAGAGCCGTTCAAAGTAATCGGCAATGGCGTTACCGGTATTGCCCGGCATGACCAAAAGCAATGCCTGGCTTTGACGGCAAACATCACTTGATCACATTGAAGTTAGTCAGTTCGGGACGTGTGATAATGTTGTATTTTTTCATGGTAGTATGTTCGGCGTTGATGCTGTACGGACACATACAGTATCGCGTAAAAAATGCGGTTTGGGGCCGACCACTGGCCGGCGGAATGGGCGTGTTCACCATTATTCTTGCGATCGCGAAGATTGTTGCGATAGTGAACGAACCGCACGAGCAACAAGTTCGTATCCTCGACAAGGAGCGGGGTTATGTCTACGCAACGATGCAGTATATCGGCGACTACCTCTCGGTTCAATACCCCGAACATCGCATCCTCCTGATCGCACAGCCGGTTACCGAGCAGAACAAAGAACGCCATGAACTGATGATCGACGGCCTTGAGAAAGGCTTGAACGACAACTTGCAGATTCTCGCCGTCGAAACGCCGAGTCCGCTGAACTTTGACAGCGGCAGCGACCTTGATTACATCTTTGATGCCGAATTGTTTGACCGAATGGTCAAACTCCATCCCGAGTGCAATATGGTTGTGAGCCTGATCGGCATGCCGGCGGACATAAGAAAGATGAGATTTTGGTCGCTTGAACCGGAAGAACGCCCGAAGCTGGTGGTGGCCTACGGGAGTATCCGGGAACTGCAGAGCGCGATAAAAATGGGATTTGTGTCTGCGGCCGTCACGCACAACTGGAATTACAAACACAGCCTGTCGGAGCCATTACCGGAAAACTTCAAGGACGCTTTTGAGCGCCGATTTATCCTGGTCGACCGTCGCAATATCGATCAGATAGCCGCCGAATTTCCCACGCTATTCGTCAAGGAAGAAGAGGAAGACGAATAATAGCGTGCTCTTGTCGCTCGGGTTCAGCGTTGCACGATCGGGAACGATCTCGGCTATCGGGAGCCGAGGTCAGGATCCGAAATCGAGACGTACTTTCGGGAACGCCTTAAGATACCACAGCATGTAAACCGAGAAATCGTCTTCATCCTGTTCAATGCCAAGTCCGGCCACCCAGCAATGGAGATGACGTGTAAGCTCGTAACGCTGCCGACCGACTCGCCCTTTCTCCAGATCGAAAAAATACTGGCACCGCAACGATGTATCCGGCCCGAACGGTACGTTGAAATTCAGGTGCAGACTGTGGTTTCGCTGGTACCCAACGGGAATGAATCCGGTCGATAAAATCTGTGTCAGCTCACTGCCCATGGAATAGTTGTAGCGCGAGAGGTAGTCATCCCGGTACAGGTAGGAGAGGTTTAGATCCTTCAATCTGTCGCCTGTCAGGCTCAGCCCGGCGTTGAAAACGTTGACGTCACCGTCATCGGTATCGACCAGAATCTTTCCCCATAGGGCGATGTCCTCGGCGGGCTGAACCGAGATGATCGTACCGAAATCACCCGGTCGATCGCGCTCGTCGCCGGGATTCAGAAAAACGTCGTAAAAGTTCTCCATATACCCTACACGAGTTGTGGCAGCACCGCGCCTGGTCTGGAAATGGTGCCTGCCGCCGAAACGAATGAAATGTACGTCATCGACACGGTCGATCTCGTCGAAGAAAAAAAGATTGTCGCTATCGACATTCGGGTCGGGAATAAACGTATAGTTAACATAGGGTTGGACGACATGACGCAACCCGTTTATTTTCAAACGCTTATTCTCGAAATCCGTCCATTCCCTGGCACGCGTGAACCCAAGCTCCGCACCCAATTCGTAGGCCGTACGAAACTGATCACCGCCATCATCGTCGTAGTTTGTAACTGGATTCGCGTTGCTTGTGGTCGCTCGCGGATCGTCGGCCAGAAACACACTGTTGAGCTGTGATGCGGAAATGTCGCGCTTGCTGGTCCGCGAATAGTATGTTAATGCAGCCCCAACCCGCGGCACGAGTCGCCATCCACTTACGGTAAATGGGGCGTAAAGAAAATTTCGTGTGTCGATGCGACTTGTTTCATAGTCCTCCGGATCCAGGAGACCGGCATTACGCGGCAGGTCAAGCTCCCGCCATCGCATGCGCAGCGACACCGCGGTAGATTCTGACTCGAGGTAGATTGGGTATCCCGCAACCTGAATGCGTGGCACGTTCAATCGCAGTTCGGGGAGACGCTCGACAACCGATTCGAAGTCATTCAGCCGCGGACGATACGTGAGAGACAACGTGAAGCGATCACCCTCCCAGGTCGCATCCGCGAAACTCACGGGTTGAGGATTGTTCCTGAAATCGCGTTCGAAGAATTCGAATAAGATGTTGTTATCACTGAAATGGTCTGCATTTACCGTGAGTCGAAGTCGATTGCCGGGATTCGATCGGTGCGCGAGTTTGAGCCTGTACCGTTCGTTGTCGACCTTGAAGCGGCCGTTGAATTCCTCGTTGCCGACCTCGGTGTCGGAAATAGGATCGCGGTCATCCATTGCGTACGCCGACACGATCGTCTGGGATCGACTGGTAGTGATTCCTGTCTCGTTCTTCACCGCGAAGCCTCGTTTCGTGCGGTATATGACGCCGGCTTCGTTCCGCACGGCATCGCTGATGTCCCATTCCTTGCTGATGTCGAGAAAGAACCCCATATCGTCTTCGTAACCCGCCGACAGATGAAAACCGCCGATGTCGTTGTCCAAACTTCCCCACACAACGGGCAGGAAAAATACCGGAACGCCCATGACGCGATAGGTGACATCATAGGCGTGGAAGCTTCCGTCACCATGGTAAACGAGCCGGCGGCATTGCATCCGCCAGTGGTCGCTGCCGTCAACCAGATAGTCGCATGTCGAGATGGCCATATCATTGGACTCGAACGAGCCGTCACTGGTGCGTTCGCCCGACGCACCCACGATGTACCAGGGTGCGATCGAAGACTGAAAATGCCCAAAGTCGAATTGCCTGGTTTTAAGGTTGCCGGCGACCTCTTCCCCTTGCCAACTGAAACCGTCGTACGTCAGTGTTACCTCTCCCCGCGCTTCGAAATCGTGAGATGCCGTATTGGCACGGATTTCATCGGCGGTGACGACAATATCATGATACCGAATTTCAACGTTGCCGCGTCCGATAAACACAGACTCGTCCTGGAGAAACTCGAGCGAATCTGCAGCGGCATCAATATCCGGTGTGTGTGCCGGCGACGTCGCGGTGGTAGGGGAAACGCCAATACCAGGCGCCAGGAAAATGAGGGCGATGAACGTGAACCGCGCGTAGAGGATCTCACAACGATGAATGATGGACATGACGTGCTTCATTGGTTAGCTGCGTTTAGTCGGCGCCGACGGACGATAGTGTGTACCCCACCGGTTTCCAGAAAGTCAGCCGGCAGGTCCTGTGTCGAGATAGGACCGTGACGGGTAGGGAAAAGTAAAAGAGCGTGGAAAATTTACAAACCGGGGAGAAGGAAATCACAAAATCGATGCTCGTGGGGACAATGGTATTCTGCTGGCGGCAGAGGCGAGACGGAACCACAAACAGGGCTGCAGTGCCGATTTTCGGTGTCGTACGGACTGCGACTATTTCTTTGCCAGCAGCAACACGATCACGGCCAGCAACACAACAATGACCGCCGCGGCGCCGATTATGATGGGCAAATTCTTGTTGCCGCCGGCCGCCGGCGTCTCGTCCGCTGCTTCTTCTACCGGTGCGGCTTCGTCCGCGTTCGCAACGGGATCGGCGGCAACCTGTGCCGGTGCATGTGCGGGAGCAGCTGTGCCGGGTTTGTATGGCGGTGTGCCGGGCGGCTTAATCACAAATTCGATGCTGCACTCCGGGCACTCAGCTTCCATCCCGTAAAAATCCGGTGAGATCTCGAAGCGCTCATTGCATTTCGGACAACCCACATCGCTTTCTGTCGCAACGGAATAGGGCTTTTCCGGCTCTGCAGCGGGTGCCGCGGCGGCCCCGCTTGCGCCAGGTCGCGTCCGTTGTGAGCGTTGCTCACGCTGAGGACGGCGTGTGCCGCGTTTGCGCTGCATCATCCCCATGCCTTCGCGAGACAGTAGAACCGTGCCCGTAACGCCGTATTCGTGGGCACCGGAATCGACCTGGATGCCGCTCGCAGTCGTCTTATTGTCTTCCGCTTCAGATGCGGCGGCTGCCGCACCGCCGCCGGATGCTTTATCGGGAGCTGGTGTGCCGGGAGGACGGATAACGAAAACCTTCTTGCAGGATGGACATTCAGTTACTGTATTGTAGAAATCAGGCGAAATCTCGAATTGCTCGTTGCACGACGGACAGCCGACGCCGTCCTTTGTCGCCACCGAGTATGGCATCTTCGCGACTTCCGCTGCCGGTGGCGCGGCCTTTTTTTCGGGTGGCGGCGGCGCTTTCTCCTTGCGACTTCCAAGCCCCATGCTCTTTCTCGACAACGTTACCGTGCCGGTGACGCCGTAATTATTGGGGCTGCTGTCAACCTGAATACCACTTGTAGTTCGTTTAGGAGGCTCACTCATGGGTCAATTTCCCCTCTCGTACCACAAATTTCAAGAAAATTTCCGGAAAGGTACCACAAATCCCTTCACAATCAAGTATTATAGTAGCGTTATAGACGGATCGCAATTCCTCTTCGATTTTTAAGGTGCTCGCCAACGCCCGCGCTCCGTCGCTTGTTTAGCCGATCCAGGTCACAGATCTGTGACGGATTCATCTGCGTTATAACCAGGCAATTCGAACGCCGCAACGATATCGACGCCATCATCCCATGTTCTATCTCGCAACCGCATCGCCTTTTTTCGCCTTCGAGCAGAGCGATCTCTTTGGCCGCTTTGTCGTTATCATCCTCGCCCTCTTGTCGGTCACCGCCTGGACCATCATAATCGAAAAATGGATTTTCCTGCGCCAGGCGTTTCATGCATACCGAAACTGCCTGAGTATCCTGAACAACAACGCCACCCCGAAGAACGTTGTCGGCAATCTACACCAATTCGCTGGCCCGCTCCGGAATGTATTGGATTCGGGGTTGCGGAAAACGGCTGCGTTACAGCAGATTTCGGTAGAGCAATTGGTCGCTGGATTCAACTCTGGAACCACGGTGAAGTCGATGTCCGACACTGAACTGGAGCTGGTGGCGGCTGCGTTTGAAGAGGCCGTCGACGACGAGGTGATGGCGATGGAGGAAAATCTTAACTTTCTCGGGTCGATTGTGAGTTCCAGTCCATTTCTCGGATTGCTTGGCACGGTGTGGGGGGTAATGATGGCGTTCACAGGTATGGCGCTTAAAGGCAAGGCGGATATTAATGCCATCGCGCCTGGTGTAAGCGGCGCGTTGCTCACAACAGTGGTGGCGCTGCTTGTCGCGATTCCCGCGCTGATCGGCTACAATCAGCTTTCCGGCTCGGTGCGGGTGCTGACGATCAAGATTGACCATTTCTCCGACACATTCGTCAAGCAGCTAAAATCCAGCTTTCATCAATGAGCCGCTACCGCGCCACCAGCCCGCGCCACACCTTCAACAAGCCGGACGTCACGCCATTGGTTGATCTCACGTTCCTGTTGCTCATTGTTTTCATGATTACGGCGCCGGCACTCGAGTATTCCCTCGATATCGCCCCTCCGGAATTGGATGCCGAATCGATAGAAGAGGTCGAACACAGGATCGTCAATCTGGATAAGAGCGGCAGCATTTTCCTCAATGATGAAAAGGTAACCCTGCCTGAGCTGCAGTCGCGGTTGATTGCGATCGCACAGAAAAACAGGTCGATTCAGATTTATATCAGAGCGGATGCGTCACGTCTGTACGGTGACGTCATTGACGTGATGAAGTTGGTCCGGCAGATTGGTATCAGCGACGTCTCGCTTGTAACCCAGGCTGAAAATGAGTAGGTCGATGCAGGCGTTGAACCCAACTTTGGCACGGAAGTCTGCGCGGCGACTTCGGCTATTCGCAAAAGTAACGGCGGCCCATCTGGGTGTCGTTGCCGCGCTGTATCTAGCCTTCCAGCTGCCGTCGTGCAGCCCGAAACCCACCGAGATCACCAAAGTGAAGATTGTGACGGCAAGCGAGGCAATCGCCGTATCGCCGGCGCCACCGTTGCTGCGCCCCCCCGAACCGAAGCCACGTAGCCAGACTCCTGAACCACCGAAGCCGCCCGAACCGAAGCCGCCCGATCCGAAGCCGAAGAGACACAGTCCGGAATTGCCGAAGCCGCCATCGCCAATGCCGCCGGAACCGAAGCCGACTCCGTCGACAAAAACGATAGCGCCGAAGGTGGCAGCAAAGACGGAGCCCACGCCGAAGCCGCCCAAACCGGTCACGAGCGTACCAGAAAAGAGCTACCGTACGCCGGAGGAAATCCGGCAATCCGGAAAATTGACAAAAAGCACGCCTGCACCCACACCGAAACCACGGGTAAGACGTGAGTTCGATGAATCTGGGTTTAAAGAGAAATTGGCGAGCGCCAACCCGGTCCTGGATATCGCATCAACAGCAGCCGCGGCGGGCAACGATGCCTATATCGAGGTCATTATGAGCGAACTATACAGGCTCTGGGACCAACCGAACCGCGCTGAGGTTGGCAGTACCAATCCATCGGTTACGCTTCGGATAAAGATTGCACGTAGCGGCAGCATCCTGGCAAAAACCGTGATAACTCCCAGCGGGCGGCCGTCGATGGACAACTCGGTGACGCGGCTGCTGCAAAAGCTGCAGCAGTTCCCACCGTTTCCGCAAGACGTGACAGATACGTTCCTGGAAACGGACGTCGTACTCAAACTCAGAGATTGATCGGGCGGGCATTTTCCAATGGGCGTTCAATGCCGTAAATCTGGAGTAACATGGTTGCGCTAGACCATTCGCATGAGGCAAGGAATGATGGGCCCGACGAGCGCGAGCGGATCCTGGCGATCTCAGGGCTGACCGTCTCATTTGATACCGGCGCCAATCGCCGTGTAATCGCGGTCAACGACGTTGATATCACAATCCGAAGCGGTGAAGCCGTAGCAATCGTCGGCGAGAGCGGCTGCGGCAAGAGCACATTGGCTCTGAGCATCCTGCGGCTGCTGGATAAGCGTGTTTCTACCACAACAGGCCGTATCGAATTCGACGGCGAAGATCTTGCAACCTGCTCGGCGCGCAGAATCCGTTCGATCCGGGCACGGGGAATCTCGATGATATTTCAGGATCCGCTGTCGAGCCTGAATCCGTATATGACGGTGGGCGCGCAGATCGAGGAGCCCCTGCGCCGCCACCTCGGCCTGAGTCGGCAACACGCACGGCAGCGCACTGCGGAACTTCTCGAATCGGTAGGTATAGACGACGCCGCCGCGCGTGCACGAAGCTACCCGCACGCGTTTTCAGGCGGTATGCGGCAACGCGCCATGATCGCTGCGGCGCTGTCATGCGACCCTCGATTGCTGATTGCGGATGAGCCAACTACGGCGTTGGACGTGACCGTTCAGGCCCAGGTACTGCGCCTGATCAAACAACAGCTCGACCACCGTCGCATGAGTCTGGTACTTATCACACACGATCTCGGTGTGGTGGCCGGATTGTGCGATCGCGTTATCGTGATGTATGCCGGGCAGGTCGTCGAGGAAGCCGCAGCGGTCGATATATTCCAGCGTCCAGCGCACCCCTATACGCGGGCGCTGCTGAAGTCGATTCCGCGGCTTGACGGACCGCGGGAGGAAGCATTGTATTCGATTTCCGGACACCCGCCGGATCTGACGTCGATGCCGCAGCGAGAATGCACTTTCGCGCCCCGTTGTGATGTTTCCGTGCCGTCATGCCGAAGTCAATCACCGCCGTTGCGGAGGGATCGCTCAGGGCGGCGGCACCGGTGTCTGTTTGCATTTGAGAGCGCCGATCACGGCGTCGTGCCCGCATCGGCTGAAACCTCGGAACGCATACCGCCGCCGCACCACGAACACGTTCAACCGCAGAAAACGATTTTGCGGATACGGGACGTGCGGGTTCAGTTCCACGATGACCGGTTCTTCCCGATCGGGCGACGGAGCGTCACCAACGCGGTCGATGGCGTCGACCTCGACATCTATCAAGGGGAAATCCTCGGCCTTGTCGGCGAGAGCGGTTGCGGCAAGTCCACATTGGCACGGGCCATCGTTCGCCTCATCCGACCGCAGTCCGGCAGCGTCGTCTACCATGACGACGAACTCGATTTGTCGAGACGCACGGAGCTGCGGCGACTCCGTCGCGATGTGCAGTTTATTTTCCAGGATCCGTATACGTGCCTGAACCCGCGATTTCAGGCATGGGACATTATCGCCGAGCCGCTGATCAACTATCGCATCGCCGATCGGGCAAAGGCCCGCGAACGTGCCTGCGAGTACATGCAGGCGGTGGGATTGGATCCCAAACTGCGGCATCGTTACCCGCATGAGTTTTCTGGTGGCCAGCGGCAAAGAATCGGCATCGCACGGGCGATGGTTGTCCAGCCGCGCGTCATACTCTGCGACGAACCAGTCAGCAGCCTGGACGTGTCGATTCAAGCGCAAATCCTCAATCTGCTGCTCGAACTGAAGCGGCGTCACGACCTGACATTGCTGTTGATTTCCCATGATCTTGCGGTGGTCCGCCATGTGTCCGACCGCGTAGCGATCATGAGCCAGGGGCGTATTCTCGAATGCACGGAAACGGAGCGGCTGTTTACGGCCGGACCACAATCGGCTTACGGACGTACCCTGTTGGCGTCGGTACCAATACCCGATCCGGGTGTTGCCCGGCGGCAACTCGCATGCGGGTAGAAACTCAAAATTGTTGAATAGAGGATTTCTTACGCCACGTGCACTACGAACTTCGTTGGGTAGAAAGCTGGAGTTGAACATCAAATCAAACACACTTTTCTTTTGCGGCATCGGCGGAAGCGGCATGAGTGCGATCGCCCAGATAATGGCCGCACGTGGAGACACCGTTCTCGGTTCCGATCGGGATTTTGACCGTAGTGTGAACCTGGCGTTGGCGGAGAAACTGCGGCGGCAGGGTATCCGCCTGGCTGCCCAGGATGGGAGTGGTGTGAACCGTACGGTTCGGGAGCTCGTTGTATCGTCGGCGGTGGAGCCGGCCATACCCGATGTCAAAGCGGCTCTGGCCCTCGGGATTCCGGTAACGCACAGGGCCGAACTGCTCGCCCGTATCTTCAACAGCAGCGACGGCATAGCCGTCGGTGGTACAAGTGGCAAATCCACGGTCACAGGCATGATTGGACACATCCTATCCAGGTGCGACCGGCAACCAACGATTATCAATGGCGGCATCATGATCGATGCCGAGAACGAATCGGCGGTCGGCAATGCAGTCTGCGGTTCACCGGACGAGATGGTGATAGAAGCCGATGAGAGCGACGGCTCGATTTCCGGTTACACACCAGGAATCGCAGTTGTTACCAATATCACAGAAGACCACATGCCGTTGGACCAGGTCAGGGCATTATTTGCAGGTTTTACCGCGGCGGCGAGCATAGGACTCGTATTGAATCTTGACTGCCCGGAAACGATGCATCTCGGGCACCTGCCGATGAAGCCTGCCACATTCAGTCTGAGCAAGCCCGATGCGGATTTTTTTGCCGACAATCTCGAGCTCACGGCGAGCGGCACACGCTTTACCGTAGGATCCGTGCCGTGCCATATTTCGCTCCTCGGACGACACAACGCGGCCAACGCATTAGCCGCATTGGCGGCCTGTTGCGCACGAGGCCTCGAGGTGCGGCAGTGTGCAGAATCGCTCCGGGACTTCCGTGGCATTCGACGGCGGCTGCAGGCCGTGGGCCGTGTCGATCACGTGACGGTCTTTGACGATTTCGCTCACAATCCGGAGAAAATCGCCGCGACGCTTACGACCCTGACGGCACACTATCCACGGCTTGCCGTCATGTACCAGCCCCACGGATTTGCCCCTACCCGGTTGGCATGGGACGGACTGGTCCGCGTCTTTTCCACCTCTTTACGCTCAACCGACTTCCTTGCGTTCCCGGACATACTCTATCTGGGCGGCACCGCCGACCAGACGATAAATACATCGGACCTCGCCGCAGCCGTCGCCCGGCACGGGATCCAGGCCCGACATTTCCCGACGCGTGCTGAAATCGCGGATTGGTTCATCCAACATCGTGACGAGGTCGATGCCATGCTGGTCATGGGCGCCCGGGACGCGACGTTGCCCGGATTCGCCGCGTCACTTATCGATCGCCTTCCACGCGATGCTCACACCCCAAACACGAGCGCGAAGGCCTAGCACGAGTCTACTCGAAAAGGGGAAATACTGTTTTGCCCTCGTTTCGAACGGCGTTCAGCACGGTCGATTTCATGGCACTGCTCTGCTGCGTCGTATGCCCGGAGGTTCCGCCTTGACAGCGCATATCCTGCTGGCGATACGTTCCGTAATATACGTGTAGCCCAGTTGGTTCACGTGGCAGCATTTATCGCGATAGACAGTGTCCCGAATGTCCTGAAATACGTCGGTCAGATCGTCGAACACCACATTGCCTGCACCCAACTCCGCGCCGAGCCGTTGTAAGATCGGGTAGCCGAACTCCGCAGGAGTATAGTGGACCCCATATTTTGGACAACATGCTAAGGTGTAATCATAGTACGAAAAACCGACTATGATAAGGAATGCATCAATGTCCAAGAAACGGAGAAGATTCAGCCGTGACTTCAAAGCGAGAGTTGCCCTTGAATCCCTGAAAGAGCATAAGACCACCAACGAATTGTCGTCAGAATTTGGTGTTCATCCCAACCAAATCAGCCAATGGAAGAAAGAGTTGAGGGACAGCGCCTCAGAGTTGTTTGGACCGTCTAAAGCCCGCATTGATCCGAAGA
>JAJFLQ010000049.1 GCA_021772615.1 Verrucomicrobiota bacterium
CGAAACCCGGCGCCGCCTTCGTTCGCTTACGGTTCGGATTCTTGACTGTCTTGTCGTCCAGTTCCGGGCTTACAAAATTTTGGATGTGGGTCACGCAGCCGCTTGCTTCCGGATGCGCACGCATGTGCGCCATCTGTAGACGCAGTTTATCCCGATGCCACACGTCGTCGGCGTCCAGAAAAGCAATGAACGTGCCGGCGGCCCGGGATAGCCCATGGTTACGCGCTGTAGCCGGTCCCGCGTTGTCCTGTCGGAAATAGCTGATCGGGCCGTCGAAACGTGCGACAACCTCCGCCGTGCCGTCGGTGGAGCCGTCGTCGACAACAATGATCTCAAGCGGTTGATACCGTTGATCGGTGATCGATTGCAGCGCGTCGGCAAGATATGACTCGCCGTTGAACACCGGCACGATACACGTAATCAGGTCAGTTTGGGCATTACTCGTCGACATATTCCAGTAGGCGACCCGCGAGTGTCGACGTGGTTGGCGCCGCCGTTTTGATGCCACGCGGAAAATGTTGTTCCAGATAGTTTAACATGGAGTGGATCTTCGGGTGATTATGGTTCGTTCTTCCTGCATGGATGTCCTCCCAACGGCGAAAATCAGCCGCGACAGCCGACATCCAGGCATCGCAAACCCAGGTATAGGCGTCGCGATCATGCCGAATCCATTTTTTCGCCAACATATAGAGTATGGCATCATGCAACCCGGGTATGCGCATACGGCCGTTAGCGGTGTCAACCATCCGACTCCGACGCCAGAGATCTGCAAATGTTGGTGCACCGGGTGTTCCTCCCAGTCGGCCGGAATGAATGTCAAGCGGGACGCCGGATTTGTGATATACGGTAATCGGGTGAGTGTCGTCGCCGTTAGGGGCATCGCCATTGCCGGCCGTCGCCACGGCGGCCAGCACGGCGCAGAGATCCGCTTCCCGAACAACGATCTCGATCTCGTGACAATGCCGCAGGCCGGGTTCTGCGTATTCCGAAGCTGCCAGTGCGGCCCCACCCGTCACGAGTACCGGAATATCCAGCCGACTCAGTTTATCCAGCAATGCGGCGAGTATGTCCTCGTATGTTGCGCTACGGAGGGATTCCCGCAGTCGCGCGGTCTTCAGGCAGGTGTACCACTGCCGGTCGACCGCCAGGGCATTACGTCTGATTGATTCGAAAAGCAACGGCAGTACCCGATTCACGCCACATCGGTCATCCCGGCAATAGGCGTAGGGATCGTGTACTCTGCCCAGCCATTCCGTCCACGCCAGGTTTGCAGGTTCGCCGCTCAGCAGACACGCCTGCAACAAGCACGTCTGTGTGCGGCTCGGCAAGGCTTCTCCTGGTCGCGTCGCAGTCATTCCCAGGCAACATCGGCCATGCCGGGAAGGGGGGGATCCAGCGCCAGCAGGTCGTTCATGTCAGAGTATCGGTTTAGCACAGGGGGTGCATAGGCTTCTCTCGCGTGGTCGTTCGCGATACGGTCGATTGCTGACTGACCTTCATCCTGTTCCGGACACGGTATAATCAACGCGTCATCGACAAGCTCGTTGAGTAGTTTGCGTACATCTGTCTCTGCCTGCTCCGCGGCGACATCGTAACGTGTTGTAAGGTTTTCCACGCATTCGCCAAAGCTGCCCTTTCTCTGGATCGCCTCCCAAATCGAAGCAGCCGTGCCGTCCATGCTGTAGTACATGCCGTCCGACAGGCGAATGAGTATGACCTCGCCGTCGATGATCTTTGCTGCCACCTCGCTTGCATGAATTGCGAAACAATCACTGTGAGTCATGGTACGCCGTTTCGTTTGTGATACGCCCGCACGAACGCGGTCCGTGATATCCGGGTTGTCGTTGCCACTATGATTTTGCTTTCAGGGAGTATTTCCACGGGTAAGGACTGTATACAGCTTTTCCCGAGAATCAATGCCGTTTTCGATAGTAAAATCGGTCACCACGTGTGCGCGCCCGGCGGCGCCCATGGCAGTCGCTGTATCCGGATTGTCCAGCAGGTACAGCAACGCGTCGCATAGACCAGTCACATCGCCTGTAGTGACGACAAGCCCGGTAACGGTGTCGGTGACGATCTCCGGTAGTCCCGACACATTCGTCGCGACAATCGGCCGTGCCATCGCTGCAGCCTCCATGGCCACGACAGGCATGCCCTCGTGTCGAGATGGCATCGCAACGATTGTTGCGGTGTTGATCAGGCCCGGTACTTGGTCCGGCGCGATGACGCCGGGAAATTCCACGCAGTCCGCGATACCCAGGTCCCGGCTCTGGGCGCGTAACCGGTCGGACTCCGGGCCGCCGCCTGCTATTACCAGACGCGTATCTGGTCTGTGCGTTACGATTTCGGCAAACGCCGCGATCGCAAGATCGAATCCCTTCTCCGGCACAAGACGCCCGAGACACAGGATGACGGCCGGGTGGTACGGCAACGCGGCGGGAGCGAGCGCAGGTATTCTGATGCCACTGTAAGCGACGCTGGATTTTTCTGCGATATCGGGAACGACCGATTCCGCCTGGCGCAAGGCCGATCGGGACACGGTCGTCACCCAATCCGCGACACGCAGAACCGATGTGTGGAGTGGGGCGTCATTGTTCTTCCGGCCGCGCAAAAGGTCCGAATGCAGCGTGACCAACAAAGGCGCCCGGATCTTTCGTCGTGTCTGCAAGAGAAACATGGCGCTGGAACCGATACCATCAAGATGGATCACGTCCGGTCCAGCGGCTGTTATCACATTCACGACTTGGCTGCGCACACAGACGATCTCCTCGATATCATGTCTGCGGAGGGCGCCGCGGAAATCGAATCGGTTCACGGTGATGCCGTTGAACGATTCGGTCTCGGGCAAGTCGAGATCGTTGTGCGACGTGACGACCGTAATAACGTGACCGTGCGCGGCCAGTGCCGGCAACATCGCGGCGGACAACGTCTCAACACCGCCGATGTACGGCCAGAATAATTCAGACCAGTACAGAATGCGCATCATAATATTGTCGGAAACAGGATGTCGATGTATTCATGAACATTGTCGTGTCGGGCTTGAATCGTTGAAAACAGGCGATAGCATACCCAGCTATGGCACGCAAGGAAAAAACGATACGGATTGCCACCGTCTACTACAGCTATCGCCGGAGGCATGACGGTCTTTTCGACATGTCCGACGTTCGCTGGTTGCGGATGTCTCAGGCCTTGGCAGGTCGCGGTTTCGAGGTGGATATGATCGTCCATCCGGAGCACAATGGATCATTTCGCCGCGACGACGTCAATCTCGTTTCGTACAATGATGTCGACTGGAACCGGTACGACGTGATCAAGACGCTGTTTCATCACGGTATCGACGAACTGGTTGCCGCCGGGGTCGGTTCGCATCCGTTCATCATCAGCAAATTGGGATCCGTGGTCGGACCAGACGACGCTACCGATGGTGTATTCTTTTACGGCGAGGAGCGGGAAAAGCTCTACCAAACACAGAAACACATCGCGGCAGCGAGCCGCTATATCTCGATCTTGACCGAATCCAGCCGCCGGTTGTGGGTAACCGAGCACGGGCGCGACGACGCGGTACTTATGGTGCCCACCGGCGTGGACCATACCATACCGCCTCGCAAGACGAATCCATATGTCGGTATCGACGGCAAAATAGCCGTGTACATCGGCAACATTTATCTGACTACGCAGCGCGAGATAAATCTGCTGTGGCAGGACCGACTCAATCGCATCGGCCGCAAGCTCCGCCGGCAGGGCATTCGTCTGGTCCTTGTCGGTAACGGGCGCACGGACAAGCTCGACGCGGACGCGGTGCAGTATCTGGGACCGGTGGATCATGAGCTGGTATGGGATTACCAATACTTCGCGGATGTCGGTATTGTTCTCGGGCAGGGGCCGGTACAGCACAATGAAAGCAGTAAATTGTACAACTATCTTCGCAGCGGCTTACCTGCCGTGTGCGAGGATTCGGTTCCGAATACCAGCCTGATTGCCGATGCCGGTCTCGGCTTCGTCACGCCGTACGGGAACGATGACCATCTGGCACAATGTGTCGTGGAAGCGACGACGCGATCGTGGGATCGGCAGTGCGCGATTGCGTATATGCTCGCGCATCACACCTGGCGGCATCGCGCCGACATCTACAGGCGGTTAATATGTACGGAGCTGGGAGTTCCGCAGAAGGAAAATACCGTCGAACTCAACCCTGCGGTCTGAAAAATGGACGGCGAGCCCTCGCATATTCGTGGTATCTTCGTGGTCGGCCATGCCCGCTGCGGCACGACGCTGATAAACAAGATTATCCAGGCGCACCCGAGTATCGCGGGCGGCAACGAGACACGGCTCTTCACGCATTTCAGAGAAATGCTGGCGTACTCCGAGCAGAAGAAGAGAACGTCGGGCATTTACGCATTTCACCGTGATCATCACGTTATCTATCGCCTGATTAAACAGTTCGCGACCGATTACTACCACGCCTTCGCCCGGGAGCGCAATGCTGCTGTTTTCGTCGAGAAAACGCCGTCACATGCGTTGTCGCTGGAGATGATTTATTATTGCTTTCCGGACGCGCATATCGTCTTCTGTCTGCGCGACGGTCGGGACGTGTGGTTGTCCCACAAGGAACTTGCGCGGCACAATGCCCGTTGGCGCGCGGTGCCGCAGATACTCGAAGAGGTTGCAACGACCTGGAGTGAGGCCGTTGAGGTGGCCACAACGCAGACCATATTCCCGCGAGCGCAATTCCACGTTGTGCGCTACGAGGAATTGATTGCCAACCCAATTCCGAACATCCGGTCATTGTACGAAGCCTGTAACGTCGCCGTCGCCGTGCCCGAGAATGAGCTTGACGCGATCGTGACGTCCAATGAGAATACGACATTCTATCCGGACTATACAACAGGATTTCCGGGACGCTGGAAAACGCTGATGTCGATTGCGGAGCAACATGCGTTTAACGACGTTGCCGGGGCCGCATTGATCGCTGCTGGATATGAGCAGCATGCAGATTGGGTAGATTCCGGAGTGGATTCATCAGCCGATACCGAACAGTAAAGCGTTATTTTCTGGCCACGAACCGGATCTTTCCGTTCTCCAGTTTGAACCGGTTGCCGTATTTCGTCGCCTTGCGCGTTCTTGGTAGCCTGGGTGCGCGATTTCCGTTCGTACGGAGTGTTTACGTGCGGCACAGTATGGCGAACGGAACGTGGGTGCCGGGTTTAAGCGACATTGACGCTACCATCATCCTAAAGCACGGGATGGACAGTCGTGACGCTTTTCGGGCGATGGCGAGATTTTGGCGGGCGTGGGACACGGTGCGACGCTGCTTTCCCGTTCTCGGTGATATCAATGTCATTCGTGACGACTTTATCCACGCGTGGACGCGGTTCACGATCCGCGGCTATGAGGCGAGGCAGTGGACGTGCATATCTGGCGAGCACGTCGTCCGCAGCCGTTATCCGGCGATGCAGGAGCGCCTGGTGCGGGATGCGCTGGATCACGCTCTCACCCACTATCTTGAGCATATACTAGCGGCATTTCTCGTTGACAAGACGCTGGACGCCGTTGCCCTGGCGGAATATCGCCGAATTACGGCGAAAATCGTACGCTACGCGCAGTTCGGTGAACCGACTCCTCTGCAGGTTAAGCCGGCCGAATCGTGTTCCTGGCCGGAGATTGTCAGCGTTGCGCTATCCGCGTTGACGACCGCGGCACTCCGATTGATGCCCGGCCACGCAACGGATGTCGGGCCCACATCTGCAGGTCCGCCGCCAGGCGCTGTCGGTGGGGACAAAACCACTGCGGCAGGAGCATTTCCAGGTACGGAGTTGCTCGACATTGAGAATGACGCGCTGGAAAGCGTGATGGCCTCCGACGGAATCCTGTATGTCGTGCTCAAGAACGATGCCGCGGATGCTAATCTTGTCCGCGTGTTGACACGCATGCCTGCATTGGCGCAGTCCTGCACGTCTCGTATAGTAGTGTTTACCGCTGCGTTATTCGATTACTATCTGTACGATTACAGTCCGTTCCGTCACGGGAGACTGAGCGACAGCCGGACGGTTCTCATCGGATCGGACCCGCTTGCCTGGTGCACGGCGCCGGACATATCCAGTTGCGCACGGCACATATGCAAGCAGACCGGGTTTGTTCTAACATATCCTTACAGCCGCGATTTTTTGGGTGTTGCCAATGGCGACGGCAACATATCGCCCAAGTCCGTGTTGCAACGGTATCTTTTCTTGCAATTGTATCTGCGGAAAAAGTCGATCGCCGCCTCGCACCATCAATGCAGTCTGGACTGCAGAGACGTTGCACCCGATCTGTACGACCGGCTGTCACAAAATCTGAACCAGTTGGCGGCGGGCCGCAATCCAGCCCTCGGTCTGTGCGTGTTCCAGGACCTCGTGTCGCTGGCCGAGCGCGCCAGCGTGATAGTGGCGACCGATGCCGGCGATCTGCCTACCTGACAATAGCGACACGATAAAAACGACATGACGATGCTAATAAATATACACGGTTTCGTACTCGCGTTATGCACGCCGTCACCGTCGCTAATGGACATTATGATCCGTCCTTTCAGACGGTTTTTATGCGATAGCGGCGATGCTGCCGTCACGGTCTCGATCCATGAACACGATCCGCCGTATGCGTCCTTGCCGACCTTGCGGGCATCGTTCTCGACACCGCGAAATATCGTTTATCGCGGCGACGACATGAAGGTGATTGATTATTTTGGTAAAGGAATTGTCGTCGAAACAGCCGGCGAATCCGTGTTTCACGTCCATAGCCGCGACCATAATTTTCTGCGCGAGGCTTTTTATTTAATGGTATTGTCGTTGTTCGGTCAACACTGTGATCGCAATCGGATGTTGCGTATCCACGCGATGGCCCTGTCGTACCGGGATACCGCGATCCTGCTGCCGATAACGCCGGGCGGCGGGAAATCGACCATGGCTATGGCCATGCTCGAACGTGACGGCATCAAGTTGATTTCCGACGATGAACCCGTTCTTGATCGTCACGGATTCATCCATCCCTTCCAGCTACGCATCGGTGTCCTCGACGGTGCGCGGTTGAAGGACGTGCCGGACGAGTATATTTATGCGATAGATCGTATGGAATTCGGTCTGAAACATTTTATTGATTGCGAGTACTGGAGCGACCGTCTCGAAACTCGTGCGCTCAGGAAATGCATTCTGTTTCGAACATACAGGCAGTTGAATGGCACGGCGGCGATTTCACCGGCGTCAAAGTCCAGTGTCTTCAAGACATTGATACGTGATGCCGTCATAGGTATCGGTATATATCAGGGCCTTGAATTTATCGTGAGCCACTCCACGCTCGAGGTGTTTTCAAAGATCCGCCTCGCGGCGAACCGGACTATCCTGGCTGCGCGACTCACGCGGTCCGCGTCGACGTACGAAATGGCGATGTCCAGCGACGTGAGTGCGAACGCCGATATCTTTCACGAATTTATTGGTAAAGCGGTCTGTGTCTAAGCGATATCTTATCGGATGCTACGAGGTGCCGGGCTATGGCGGCGCCGCCACCATTGCGTACCGTTTGCTTGGTATGCTGCGTCGCGATGGTTTTGACGTGCACTATGTCAATCTAATCAACACGCAGACAACAGTGCTGGCAGATCGTTTCGGCGCCGGCCTGGGGAATCCCGGTAACCTCGAGAATGTGCAAAATGTGTTCCTTGATGAATTGACGTTTCGCGAACACGAGGATGTTGCGGCTGCGATTCGCGACGTTCAACCGGACGTAATTCTGGCAGAAGGCTTTATTGCCGCGAATCTGATGATCCGGGTTGCCGGCAATGTGCGGGTCTTATTTCGTACTGCCGGCTGTAAGCTGGCGCAGATCTGTATCGAGCGATACGGTGCACAGGACGCGATGCACCTGCTGGACGCATCCGATGGCGACTTCGCAGGTATTGTTAAGCAGCGTTTTCGACCGGAAGTCTACGCCTTGGCAAACTGTCACTCGATGCTGCCGCATTCCGATCAGGTACGCGATCTCTTTTGTCGCTTTTATCCCGGGTTGCAACACAAAATCTACTCCGAGGTCCTATGGGAGGCCGAGATCGCTGCCGCCGCTGCCGCTGCGTACGGCGAGCTGGCTCGGCCATTCGAGCAGCGCGACATTGACGTGCTGTTCGTGGCCAGCAACTGGAGTCGCCATGAGAAAAACGTGGATATGATTACTGCCGTCGCAGGAATTTTACCGGCGACGCACGTGCATATTGCCGGGGAACCGCCGGAACGTAACGTCTCAACGACTGCAGTATGGCACGGTTTGGTAACCGCACCGAAGGCATTATTCGAACTCATGGGACGATCCAGAACGGTGGTTTGTCCGTCGCTCATCGACGCGGCGCCGGGTATCCTGGTGGAAGCGGCGGTCCTGGGGTGTAATATCGTTGCGTCCCGCAACTGCGGCAACTGGCGGCTGTGCCATGACGACCTTCTTGTCGAAGATACGACGGCCCATGGCTATGCCGCCAAGATCGCATTGGCACTGACGCGCCGGTTTCCAGATAATCTAACGTACTTCCTGAATATGAATTCTTACGAAAAACTACGGCGGGTTCTCATCGACTATCCCACTATGGCCCAGTGTATCACATGACGTATCGAGCAACTATTGTCATCCCGCTTCTGCGTCAGCGGGATGAGTGGCTGGAGCAATGTGTGCTGTCGGCGGCGCAACAGACGGTTCCTTGTTGTGTCACGGTTGTGACGGCGCAGAGCACGCCGGCGTCGAATCTGGCTGTACTGGACCGTATCGTATCGGACGGCCCGAACGGCGTCACGATCGAGAGGCAGTCCGGCGCGGGTTTCGCGGATGCCATCAATACCGGTATCTTTCACGCTGCAACCGATCGCATTGGGTTGCTGCTTTCCGATGACTGGTTGTCTCACACGGCCGTAGAGGAATGTCTTGCTCACGATGCCGAAATTGTGTCAACCGGTCTTCGTATGTATCGGGACGGGGCCTCTGATTTATTTTACGAACATCGGCCCTCAATGGCGGCGTTCCAGGGCTTGTCATCCTATGAGGAGCGGGCCAGCTATCTCAAACATTTCTTTTTGTTTCAGCGCGAGCCGCTGCGCCGAATCGGAGGTGTCGACCCCGATATCGGGCTCACCGGTCCGGACGACTACGATATGGTCTGGACCCTTCTTGAGAACGGCGCCGATGTTGCCGTCGTGCCATCGTGTCTCTATCATTACCGCGATCACGATGCGGAGCGGCTCACGCTGCGCGACCGCGAAGAGCAAATACGTAACCTCCGGCGAATCTTCAGGAAGCACAACGTGCCAGAGGCACGAGCCGACGAACTCTGTCGCAGGAAGTCCGTGTGGTTCGGTCGGACCATTCATGAGGTGCTCGCCGAAAAACGGCAGGACGCGGGCTCTTCTCGCACGTCTGCCGCAAACGCCGATGTCGCAGGGCAAGGCGGGGCTGCTGATCCATGAATAGCTGTGCGCCATTCGCGTCCGTAGTAGTGCCGGTTTATAACGGAGCGACGACCGTTTCTTCCTGTATCGACTCGATTTGTGCTCTCGATTTTCCGGCGGACCGGCACGAGATTATTGTGGTCGATAATCAATCGTCGGACGCCACACCGGAAATGTTGCGGTCGTATGAGGGCCGCATCACAATCCTGCATGAGCCAAAGCGCGGCGCCGCCGCGGCGCGTAACTGCGGTATACGCCATGCGCAGGGTTCTGTTATTGCCTTTACCGACGCGGATTGCATCGTGGACCGGGCGTGGTTGGCGCATATTACGGCCCCTCTCGCAGATCACCGCGTCGGCATCGTCGGCGGCAAGATTCTTTCACGACGTCCCTGCAATGCCGTGGAGTTGTTTGGCGAGACGATTCATAACCATGATCAAGCGATTAATGTGTTCAAGCCGCCATATGTCATCTCCATGAGTTGGGCTTCACGCAAGGACGTGCTCGAGTCGTGCGGGCTATTTGACGAGTCATTGTTGCGCGGGCAGGATTGTGATCTTTCTTATCGTATTCACAACGCGGGATATGTGCTTGTGTACGAGCCGGGCGCGATAATTTATCACCGCAACGAACGCACGTTGTGTGGCCTATTTAACGAGGGATATGTCCACGGATTCTGGAGCGTGAAGGTGGGTGCTGCAAGCCGTGTATCTATTGATAATCGGTTGTGGTTGCGGTCGCGATTGTGTGCCGTGCGCAAGAATTCCGGGCTGCTGTACCGCGGGCCGAAGCGCTTCCATGCGCTGTGTTCCGTCATCTTCAATTGCGGTAAGATCCTTGGCCGATACGTCGCGGTGTACAAGCACAAATGAAGACCGCATCGATGACAGAAATCCGACAAACCGCGAACCCGACGACTGCGGAAGTTTTCCGGAAATACACGCCTTGGGTATTCGCGACGGCATGGTCTGCCAATCGCACCGCACTGATCGGTTTGTTCTGCTTCGCCGTAATAAACGGGCTGGCGCCCGTCGGGCTGGCGCTGGTGGCGCGGGAAGTCATCAACACGCTTGTTGCCGTGCTCTCCAATGCCGGCAACGCCGACGCCCTGAAACCCTGGTTGGCACTGGGGTTTACGCTTTCTATTGTGGATGTAACTACCCGTTATGCGAATAACTTGTGTAATGAACGGCTGCGGGAGGACCTGAATGTTACAATCGCCTCAAGACTGATAAAACACGTTGCCACGCTGGACTATGCGTATTTCGAGGATTCGGCGTTTCAGGACGCGCTGCAACGTGCAAGGCAGAGCGGGGCCGGCCAGGCTGCCGGCGTCGTCACGGAGGCGCTCAGTGCCCTTCACTGCCTGGTACAGGCGATAGGATTGTTTGTGATACTGGTAGCCATAGATCGTTGGGTACTGTATCTGCTGGTTCCCTGTGCGGCGCCGTATTTCCTGTTCCGCTGGTACCTTGCCGGCGCGCGATTCCGGCTCGAATATACACGCACGACGCGGAAACGGTGGATGAATTATTTTATGTCATGCCTCATGTCCCGCGTCACCGTCCGTGAAGTCAAGATCTTTGATCTTGCTCCATTGCTGATCGATAAATTCCGGAATCTCATGAGGGAATTCAAGGATCAGGATCGCAAACTCACATGGCAGCACTTTAACGGCGCCGTCGTGTTTTCAACCATCACGACGTCGGTGTTCTATGTGGTTTTCATCCGTGTCGTTTTTCTGACCGCATCCGGCGCGCTTACGATTGGCGACACGGCGATTTTCGGCGGAGCCACAACCCGGCTTCGTGCAACGGTTGAGAAGGGCATCGAATCGATTGCCCGATTCAGGCGGCAGATTCTGTCGATATCCCAACTGGTCGCGTTTCTGGAGATCAAGCCGATTCTCGAACCCGGCCGCCGCAGTGAATCCGGGCATGCGCCACAAGGCACGGTCGAATTCGACGCCGTGACATTCACCTATCCGGGGTCGGTTAGACCCGCGTTGCGGCGTATTTCCCTTCGCATTGCACCCGGAGAAACAGTAGCGTTGGTGGGGGAAAACGGTGCCGGTAAGACCACACTGGTAAAGCTCCTGGCCCGTTTCTATGATCCGGACAGTGGCGCTGTACGCATTGACGGGATCGATCTTCGCGAGCGGACGTATGACGCAATTTACAAGGAAGTTACGTTTGTGTTTCAACAGTTTGGCCACTACGAAGCAACCGCTGCCGAGAACATTGCCTACGGCAACTGGCGCCGGTTTATGAACGACAGGAAGGCCGTGACTGATCTGGCGCAACGCATCGGCATCGACGAAGCGTTTAATGCGTTACCAAACGGTTACGACACGCTTCTCGGTAGGGTATTCGGAACGCATGATTTGTCCGGGGGGCAGTGGCAGAAGGTTGCGATCGGCCGAGCATTCGCGCGCGACGCCGGTATCCTCGTGCTCGACGAGCCCACATCCAATCTGGATGCACGCGCCGAGTACGAGCTTTTTACCCAGTATCGAAATCTGGCCAGCGGTAAAACCACCATCATTGTGTCGCACCGCTTCTCCACCGTGAGCATGGCGGACCGCATCTATGTGATGGATGCCGGCGCGATCGTAGAATCCGGTACGCACGGTGACTTGATCGCCCAGCGCGGTTGCTACGCCAACCTCTACGATCTGCATCAGCGGAAGATGAACGGATGACACATACAGACAAATCAGCCGATTCTGCATTGATCGTTACCGGAATGCCCTGGTCTGGCTACCACATGGTCGGTCAGGCACTATTCGACGCCGGCTTGTTTCTTGGGGGAACGCTGAGTCCGCCCGATGCGAACGGTTACGTACAACTTTCCGGCAACAAGCCGGATACCGGGGTGTCGAATCTCCACAAAACCGTGTTGGAGCGGCATGGCGCCGGGGGCATGGATCCGCCAACATTGCAGCCGCTTGAGATGCCTGCGGACTTCCGCGACGAGGCGTGTCGCCGACTCGACGCCGTCCACCGGCGTTCGTCGCCCTGGGGGTGGTGCGATCGGTATTCGGCGCTGTTTATCAAGCCCTGGAACGAGATCATGCCGACGGCCCGATGGCTGTTTGCCATCTGCGATCCGGCAGTCCTGGTGCAGCGCTGTCTCTCCGAGGGCGTGCATCGGATTGTATGTACGAACCCCGTGGCGCGCACCAGGCTCGCACTGCAGTTGTGGGCTTTCTACAGCCGCGAGATGCTTGCTCTTGTCGAGGCGGCGCCGGACCGTACGTGTCTCCTGTTGTTTCCCGCCGCCGCGTCCCCAGCGGCAGCTGACAGTCTGCGCGATCATATGCGTAGCCGCTGGAACTACAATCTCGGCGCCATTGATATTGCCGGCGAATGCCGCAAAAACCCGTTGTCCCTGTACGTTGCAACGTGGATTCGAATCATGACGCGTCTGGACCGCGCGGTCGGCAATTTATGGCGCCGCGCCCGGACACTCAGTCTTGAACAGGACGCCAGGCCGGCGCCCCGTGTATCAAGCCGGCGGCATCGCGACAATACAACACGTAGCCAGGGAAAGGCCGGTACGAGGATCGCCCTGATCACCCAGTTGCGAAACGTCTATTCTGAAACCTTCATTCGTAATCATATGGAATGGCTGCCGGCGGATGTGCATTTTTTTCACCTGCGTAAGCCGCCTGCCGCAATGCTCGATAACCGCGGTGTGCTGTCGCTGCCGCGTCGTGTCGCCACTGCGGTCCTGGAGTCGGCGGAGGTCGACACCACGTTATCCGGCAGTCGCGCATTCGGGCGATATCTCAAACGGCATCGATTCGATTGTATGCTGGCAGAATTCGGTCCCGTTGGGGTCCAGGTTATGGATGCCTGCCGTCTCGCCGGCATCCCGCTTGTCGTCCATTTTCATGGTTTCGACGCGTATCGTCAGCCGATAATTGAGCGCTATGGCGATAGGTATCGGGAAATGTTCGCTTATGCATCGGCGATTGTGGTCGTATCGCGGGACATGTACGCGCGCCTGCTTGCGCTGGGCGCTCCCGAGGAAAAATTGCATTTCAACCCATGCGGTGTGGATTTGCACGACTTTCGCGGCGCCGCACCGGCGAAGGCGCCGCCGCATTTCCTGGCTGTTGGTCGGTTCGTCGATAAAAAGGCGCCGTATCTGCTTCTCCATGCCTTCGCTCGCGCCTATGCACAATGTCCGAATATCCGGCTCACGATGGTTGGTGACGGTGTTTTGTTGCCGGCTTGCAAGGAAATCGTTCGTCTACTGAAAATCGATGCTCGTGTCGATTTTCCCGGCGTCCGTCCTCCACGGGAGATCGCAGCGCGCATGCGTCTGGTGCGCGGCATGATCCAGCACTCGATCACAGCCTCAGACGGGGACTCTGAAGGCACGCCGGTGTCCGTGATGGAGGCCGGCGCCTCGGGTCTGCCTGTAATCGCTACCAGGCACGGGGGCATCGTCGACGCCGTTATTGACGGGAAGACCGGCATCCTCGTTGCCGAAGGCGATGTGGACGGCATGGCAGAGGCGATCGTGGAATTAGCAGAGAACCCGGAGCGATCTGAGACATATGGCAAAGAAGCGCGAAAACACATCCGGGCGCACTATTCAAAAGACCACGTCAGCGGTCGGCTCTGGGAGATCGTTGCACGAGCGATGAAGTGAAGGACGAACGAGAAGAAGGGGCGAGGGCGGGAACCGCGAATGGACGCGAATAAAGGCACATTGCGGGAGAGCATCCATGTATATGCGATGAAGCAACATAAGAGCGGCCTGATACTCGATAGCGCAATATTGTATAGACCAGATCTCTTGACATAGCGTGAGATTTAATTTCCTATGCGGCGATGTCAAATTTCATTCGCAAGTGAGTGCCAGGGTAGTGGGCTTTGATCGCGGTGAGTTCATGGCAAAGACGTTCGAGCATTTGTGTTCGTTTGGGTG
>JAJFLQ010000050.1 GCA_021772615.1 Verrucomicrobiota bacterium
CAAACGAACACAAATGCTCGAACGTCTTTGCCATGAACTCACCGCGATCAAAGCCCACTACCCTGGCACTCACTTGCGAATGAAATTTGACATCGCCGCATAGGAAATTAAATCTCACGCTATGTCAAGAGATCTGAACTCGCGCAGAGACGCAAAGCCGCAAAGAAAAAAAGAAAGCATGATCCCCCGGCAAACGTTAACCAGAGTTGGACAGAGCTGTATAGTTGAACGTCCTTTGTCAACACGCCGCGTCCCTGCTAAACGGTGCAAGGATGATGGCATTCAACTTTACAGACGGTTGAGCGTACGCTCTGGAGCACGGTGCTGATGCCGTTCTTTGGACGTTCGCGATTTGTCGTGGGTTTCAGGTCATGTTGTGCAGTACGCATGGCGTAGCGCAAGCACGCAAAGCGCGAACTCCAACGAAAATCTTGTAATGTACCACCACGCCCTTCATTTTTGTGACGTTTGCGCCTTTTCGCGGCCAATCCTCCGCGCCCTGGTAGCCGCTTTACCAGCAACGCCTGCCCTACTGGTGTAACGACGGCAACACCAACGGAGTATGACTTAGACATAGCCGCAAAAAGGCATAAGAGATGCAAAAGGGTTGATGTTTAAGACACCCAATGTCCGGCGAATTGAGGATTCTTCACGCCACGTGTTGTACGCCCTTCGTTGTTCATAGCTTCAACTTTGGCGTTTCCCGCGCCCCGCCCTTCGTTGGCGTTCACGGCTTTCGATGTGGCGTTTCCTGCGCCTCGCCAACACCTCGCTCACACAACTCTACTGAATGTCGCACAGCGGAGCGCTCTGAAGCCGTCACCGCGAAGGCACGCGTGCCCGGAAAAAGCGACCTTTCCCGGTGAGACAATACCGGCCAGCCGACGCCGGCACTACGACCGACATTCCCTTCTTCACCACAAGCCCGACATTCTCCAGACGACCCGCGCCGGCGGTACAAAGCAATATTTCCAGCGACGTACCCGCGTCACCGTTGAACGGCCTGTCATCGACCAGATCGATCACGGCCAGCTCAAACTCTTCGGCGGGTGTGGCATAACATCTCACTGCATCATCCGCGGCTTCCGGAGCGATCACTGACGGGGCAGAAAAGTCATCAGACAACAGACGCAACAGTTCATCAGGATCACGGTGTTTCACGGTCAAGCCGCTACGCAGGACATTGTCCGAGTTGGCCATCAACTCGATACCTGTTCCCTGCAAATAGGCGTGGAGCCGACCCGGCCCCATGTACATGGATTGTCCCGGGACCAGTTGTACAAGATTCAGCAGCATGGCACAAAGCACACCTGGGTCATTGGGATAGGACGCATTCAGCACCGGCAACCAATGAAAAACGGGGTCATCCCCGCCGCCACCCGCGGCATAACCGACAGCCTCGGTCACAGCCCTCCCACACCACTCCGGATCGGCTCGCAACAGGTCCGCGACGACGCTGCGCGGATCAACGCCGTCCTCGAACCGCTGCGCCATGCCTGCCAGAGCCGGGGAGGCCGTCTGACGCATCAATGCCGCAATATCCGACGCCGGCCGGAAACCGTTCAGTGCCGTAAAATCGGTCATGGCACAGATGATTTCGGGCTTGTGATTCGTATCGCGATAGTTCCTGTGCGGCGCATCCCGCGGGATACCCATGCGGTCCTCGCGTTCAAACCCGTCGCCGGCTTGGGAACGGTTCGGATGAACCTGTATCGACAACGGTGTTTCAGCAGCCAGGACCTTAAACAAAAACGGCAGCGTACCTCCGAAGCGCTCGGTTACCGCCGCGCCCAGAACCGCCGCCGGATCGCGTGCGATGAAATCGATCATCGAGATTCGCACATCGCCTGCGACAACCATCGACGGCGCCCGCGGATGCGCCCCCATCCACAATTCCGCCTCGGGTGTCGGTGTCGGCACCTCCCTGCCCTGCAGTATGCCGATCGCGGTACGTGACCCCCAGGCATAAGGCTGTACTACATTTTCCAGTAACGCAGCGGATCTCATTACACTATCTCCATCCCATCATTGAGGAACCTTAGAAATTGGATACAACATTGCCGTAAGCTTACTCCAGACCCGAACCGCAATCAACACGAAGTAGCGCCGGCCGACGGCCGACGGCCGCAGTTGCCTGTGCCGCTGCTCCGCACATTGGCGACCACACCAACATTCCCGTACCGAAAATTTTACGATTCAGGGAACTGTAACGGCATTAGGGCGTCACAAACAGGCTGGTCCAAATCCGGACCGCGTTTGGCCGGTACAATGTTGAAACGTTTGAACGGTGTGCAAACCATGTCGTTGAATTAAGGATTTTCGTCGGAATTCACTGTCGCCGCATACGGGACTGAAGTCGCTGCGTTTGCGAGGCGCTGGAAAAATCACATCCGAAGCTGTGAACGTCCAACGAGGTTCGTGATGCATTTCTGGCGGAAAGGGTTTTAACTCAACGACATTCGGCGCCCAGGACGATTACAAGAATAATGCTCTCTCTGACATAAGGAAACACCGACTTGTCTGGAATCCATCTCGTCTACATCGCCATTCCATTTGTATCTGCCCTTATTGGATGGATTACGAATTACATCGCGGTGAAAATGATTTTCCGCCCTCGGCAGCCGCTACGGCTGATGGGCCTGACAATCCAGGGACTCATCCCGCGACGGCAGCAGGATCTCGCTCGCAGTTTGGGCGAAACGATCGAACGCGAACTCATTTCGCACGACGACATCCAGAAGGTACTGTCGAGCGCTGAGATACAGGGAAAAATACATGGATTGATAGAACAACAGGTGGACGACTTCATGACGGATAAGCTGGGTAAACACCCGATGATCGCGATGTTCCTCCAGGGCGAGATGGCAAAAAACGTAAAAACCATGCTTGTCGATCAGCTCAATGCGGGCACACCACAGTTTATTGATGCATGCTTGACCCACCTCGAAACCGAACTCGACTTCAAGGCCATTGTCACCGCCAAGGTCGAAAATTTTGATTATGTCAAGCTCGAAGAGATCGTTTTCCGTATCGCCGCAAAGGAACTGAAGACCATTGAGATTCTTGGCGCGGTATTCGGCTTCATCATCGGCCTGGCGCAAGTCGCATTGTTGGTATTGACCTCACAATAGCCCAGTGGTCGCCTGCATTGCAGCGTTGTGCGCGTGCCGATCCGCTAGTGGCATCGACAGCATCGAGATTATTCCGTTTACTTGTGGATATTGATACCGTCCGTTGGTATATTCGGGTTCAATTGTAGCTTTGCCATTTATCCGTTGCCGGGCCGAGCGCGCCCACGCGGGCCGACCGCATTGATTCGCTCGGCTTTTCGAAGGAGCACCACCATGAAACGAACGTATTTTACTCTCATCGAGATTCTTGCAGTCATGACAATCATTGTCTTGCTCCTCGGCGCCGTAGCGGGCGGCGGCATTGCCGCGAGCCGCATGGCCAAGGCCAGCCGCACGCAATCCCAGGTTTCAACCATCGAATCCATCCTCGATCAATACCGTATTTACTGGGGATTTTATCCCGAATCCGATACGAATGGCGACACGATCGGCGATGTCATGGCACTCGATGCAAACTGGTGGGACAGCCTCGGCACCACTCCGTTCGAGATTGACACAGACGACGACGGTACCCCGGACATCACCGGTCGCCGCAATCTCATCGACAACACACAGATGCAATTGAACGAAGACGCAACGTTCGGCTACGTCGACCCCTACGGCAACCCGTTTTATTATCAGGAAGGCAACCAACCCAACATCGGGATGATGAACGTCGGAAAGTTCGATTTATGGTCGACTGGACGTGATGGCGCGCACGGCGAAGCGGGCGTAGACGATGATGGAATCAATGGCGTTGACGATGCTGGCGATGCTCGCACAGCGAATGCCAAAGACTCCGACGACCTGACAAACTGGGGGCGATAAGCCGAATTCATAACGGGGAAGCAATGGACACATGTTAGCCAGGGCGCGTAGCGCGGCCGTTGTTGGCGTCGACGCCCTGTCGGTCGAAATCGAGATCAACGCGTCCGGCAGCGGCGAGCAGACCAGTGTCGCTATTGTCGGTCTGCCGGATGCCGCCGTGCGCGAGAGCCGCGAACGCGTGCGTTCCGCATTGGGCGCATCCGGCTATGTGCATCCCTTCGGCCACACCACCATCAACCTGGCTCCGGCGGACGTTCGCAAAGAAGGCGCCGCGTTTGATTTGCCGATCGCTGTTGGCATGATTGCGGCGTCATCGAAGATCGATCCCGACAGGCTGGATGACAATCTCATCATCGGCGAACTCGCTTTGGATGGCAGCGTACGTGCAATCCGAGGTGCCCTTCCCATCGCGCTGCACGCGCGCCAATGCGGGCTGAAATCGCTAATTGTCCCTGCCGACAATGCGTCGGAAGCTGGAATCGTAAGCGATATCGAGGTAATCGGCGTCAAGAGCCTGGCCGAAGCCGTCGAATTCATTAATGGCCGTATTCCGATACAGCCGACATTTGTCGACGTAAAAAGCTACTATACGGCCCACCGTAAGCCGGCACAGGATCTCGTCGACATCAAAGGCCAGGATGTCGTAAAACGCGCACTCGAGGTAGCCGCCGCAGGCGGCCACAACATTCTCATGATCGGTCCGCCCGGTACCGGCAAGACGCTCATTGCCAAACGGCTCCCGTCAATCCTGCCGTTGATGGCCCTGGAAGAAGCCCTCGAGACGACCAAGGTGCACAGCATCGCCGGTAACCTGGAGAGCCACACTCCGCTCATTGTCGAACGTCCATTCCGTGCCCCGCATCACACGATCAGCGACGCCGGACTGCTGGGAGGGCAGAGCAATCCGCGCCCCGGCGAGGTCAGCCTCGCGCACAACGGCGTATTATTTCTGGATGAATTCCCCGAATTCCGCCGGAGCGTGCTTGAAGTCCTGCGGCAACCGCTGGAAAACGGCGACGTTACCATATCCCGTGCCGCGGGCTCCATGACCTTTCCGGCGGATTTCCAACTTGTGGCCGCCATGAACCCGTGCCCGTGCGGGCATTACGGAAGTTTTCAACGCCAGTGCCGCTGCACGCCGCCTCAGATTCAGCGCTACCGCTCGAAGATCTCCGGGCCGCTGCTCGACCGCATCGACATCCATATCGAAGTCGCGCCATTGAGCGACAAGCAGCTCATGGCGGCGCCATCGGGCGAAGGTTCAGCAACGATCCGCAGTCGCGTTGTCGCGGCGCGGGACTTACAGATCCAGCGCTTCGGCAACGGCCGCGTCACCTGCAATGCGGGCATGCAACCTCGCGACATTCAGACGCATTGCAAGCTCAGCGCGGGCTGTCAAAACCTGCTGAAATTGGCGATAAACGACCTCAACTTGAGCGCTCGCGCCTACGATCGCATTCTCCGCGTCGCGCGCACCATTGCGGACCTCGAAGACGTCGGCCCCCTCGCCGAACACCACATCGCCGAAGCCATCCAGTACCGCACCATGGACCGACAGCTATGGTAGCCGGAACACAAGTAGAGGTGTGTCGTTTCGACATTCGGTGTTTCGCCTGTCCGACCTGGCCGCAGCGGTGGGAAATCTCGCCGTTATGCCGCATCTCTTTGTTGTCTTTCCGCTAACCTTCCAGCGACGCTGTCCACATGAAAGACGGTATCATACGACGCGCAGTCAAGCGCGTGGCGCTCGCCGCCTACATGACAGATCTGCGGATTACGCGAGCCGTCCAGGACAAGCCGCTATATCGCCTCTGCGGCTCCTGCAACCATTGCGGTGCGTGCTGTGAAACGCCGATGATCCCGATCTGGCCCAAATTCTTCTACTTCCGCACAATCCGTTGGCTCATCAAAGCCTGGCACCGCGTTGTCAATGGTTTCGAGTTTCTGCACGACGACCGCCGCCTCAAGATTTTCGTGTTCCGCTGTACCCACTGGGACCCGGTCGCGAAGCGCTGCGACTCTTACGACAGCCGTCCGGGCATGTGCCGCGACTACCCGCGCAACCTCATCTACGCCGCCAACCCCGAGTTCATCGCAGCCTGCGGTTATTACGCCATCGATCACAATGCAGCTGCCCTCGAACGCTCCCTCAATGAACTCGACCTCCCTCCCGATACCCTCGCCGAGGTCAAAGCCAAGCTCTACGTCGCCCAACCTGCGCCGAAATGATCGCGCGGTAATAACATTCGGGAGACGACCGGCACGCAAGCGGACGCAGAGGCCTGCGTCCCTCACAAAAAAGACTCATCGAACCAGATTCGCTGGATGTATCACATTTTCAAACCGAGGCGCTCGACGATGTAGTTGCGGCAGATGCGGTAGAAGGTTTCCATGGAGGCGATGTCGATCCATTCGTCGGGTGCGTGAAGGTTGCCGACTTCGGGGCGGGCGAGGATGACGGGTATACCGTGGTGCGCGAAAAAGCGGGCGTCGCTGGCGCCGTGGGCGCGGATACACTCCGCCGCGCGGCCCGTAATGCTTTCGACGACGGCGACGAACAACGGGTCGGATGTGAATACGGAAGGCTCGGATTCAACGATCACGTCGACGTCGATGTCGGCCCCGAGTGACTCCCGGACAGTGGAAAGAATGGTGCCAACACTGTGCGGCGCCGGGAAACGAATATCGAGCCGCCCCTCGGCGACATCCGGTATGCAGTTTACAGACTGGTTGGGCGTATTGAGAACGGTCAGGGAGCAGGTTGGCTGCCATTCCGCATCGTCGGCACGTGCGTTATCAAAATGCTCCAGCAGTCTGTTGACGCCGCGAACGAGGCTGTGCAGCGGATTGTGGCCGCGCCACGGTCGTGCGGCATGCGCCGCAGTGCCGCAGCAGCGAATGCGCAGATGCAGCAGCCCTTTCTCCTCCGACACGATCTCTGTGACACCGCCGCCGTCGGGCACAAGTACAACGCCGCAGCGGAGGCCACAATCGTCGACCAGGTGTTTCACGCCGAAGGCGCCGCCTGTTTCTTCGTCGGCCGTAATCATGAGCCCAACTTCAGAACCCGGATGGCGGGTATGCAGGTCCCTGAAAAGCTCAAGCATGATTGCCAGAGCGCCCTTCATGTCGCCCGCGCCGGGACCATAGATCCGGCCGTCGGCGACGTGTGCGGCATAGACGCCGGTATCGGCGTGGTCGACGACATCGAGATGACCGCAAAGCAGGACGTCAGCCGTACGGCTGTGCGCGGGCAGCGCCACAAAGGAAGGGATGCCGCGACTCCGGTAGACTCGGACATCAACACCGGGAACATGACGCACGATGCCCAACAGACGCTCAAAACATCGCTCGCGATCCGCGGTCCGAACCGCCGTACCTGGTATGCCTACAAGGTCGGTCGTTAAGGCGACGAGTTTATTGAACAGCTCAGTCATGCGAAAGCGATGCGGCAATCGGTCGACAACCATATTGGCAACTTGCGCGAACAATGCCACATACCGCAGCCTCCGGGGATGCGGTGGTCGACGTCGTCGGCAGGCGTAAAATCGTGATCAGACATGGTTCGAGCTGTGAATCGGGCCAGTTATCGTCGTGTGTTCACTTGCTGATGCGATCCTGCGGCGTACGATCATGGGCAACACATCGTGCCCTGAACGTCTCATCTGAGACACGCCCGGCGATGACTTCAGCCAGCACACCGTTTCGAAGACTGGTGTAGTTTGGCGTGATGCAGGCGTTCTTGCGAAAATCGGGATCGCCCATGAGCATCTCATGGACCTTCGGCAGGTTGTATTGGGGAACCGCAGGAAACAGGTGGTGTGCGATGTGGTAGTTTACGTTCAACGGTGCGATTGAGTGGCGCTCCAGCCACGTACCCTGGACGTGCCGTGTCTTGTTCAACTCGTGTTCGTTCGGCAAAACCAGGTGTTCAGCAATGCCGCGCATACGAAAGTATACCCCCATGAAGGTAAGCGTCGGCATGATCCACAGCACCAGGTAATTGAACCAGCCGTTGGTCCAGTAGAGAAACGTCAACAGCGCCGCTCCGAAGAGCAGGAAACGGAACCGTTCTTCGCGACTTAATTGTTGGTCCTGGATCTTGAATGCCAGTGGCCAGGGGCTCCACTGCGACAGGATCCGGCCGATCTTCAGGAGATTAATACCGACGAGATCGTATAGCAGCACTTTGAAACACTCCCACTGCGCCTTGGGCCAATCCCAGTCCTCGCTTTCCATCATCTGCGACCAGTACGGGTCCTCGTCCGTGTTGGTATGGCGGTGGTGCGCCAGATGCTGGACACGATATAGATTGGTACTAAGACCGATCGGGAATGCACAGAACAGATCACTTACGAACTCCGACAGTTTGCGATTTGTAAACAATCGGTAGTGACACTGGTCGTGCATGATCACGCCAAGCGCATGCTGACGGGTCGAAATGATGATAGCACTCAAAAGGTAGCCGGCCCAGTGCGCCGACCACAGGGCAAACCAGACAGCGGCAACGATCACGATCCATTGCCGAATGACCGACCATGCGCCGCGAGCGTTGCTGACTTGAAAATATTCGCGAACATTCTCCATGAACCGTTTTCTGTCAAAAACAGCAATATCGACGTCCGGATCGGCGCCGCCGGATTCAATCAGTTCACGTGTTGGGTAATCAGACACTCCAATCTCCCCGGGCAAATGTTCGCCGTCATGTTTGCGATTATCAGCGATTATTACCGCCGCTCATTGTCAATCTGCGAAACCTGAATAGATTATCCTCATGTAGCGCGCTTTGCAAAACACGGCGGTGGTCAATTTCAGTGAGTACTCTGATCGTTGCGGGTCCAGCGTCTATGTCGGTGAATTCAGGACTATTGGTGCGTCGCGCACCGCACGCGATACGTCCGTCTTCGTCGCGGCGTGACGGCATCGCGGATGCCGTGATGCCAACGGAAATTGTTAACGCGACGGCATCGAGTGTAGCCCCGGAACATCTGGTCGGGGGCAAATCTCTACTTGCCGCACCGGTTGTGCAGATCCCCCCCCGCGGTGATCGCTGCCACTCTTCCTGACGATCGAGAGTACCTTCGGCAAGGACGAGCGGCATTCACGGCATTCATCACGAAAGGAATACAGTCGCATGATATTAGGGGTACTTTCCGACACTCATGACATAGGTAATCATGTCGTCGAAAGCATTGTGGATGAGTTCAAGCGACGGGAAGTCAACATTGTGATTCACTGTGGTGACATTGAGCCGGTTCATTACAATGCCGAACTATTCGGCCATCTTCCAGTAGTGTGTGCGTTGATCGAAGAACAGCGGTACGACCGCAACTTCACCTTCGCCCCGGCCGGCTGGCACATTACCAAACCCAATGATCGCATTGTGAATCTTGGCCCGTTCAAGGCTTATGTGGGACACAAGCGATCGTGGGACTTTCTGTTTGGGAGCGAAGCGAATTTCGAGAAGATCATCCACCAGATAAGTATGAATCATGACGGCGTTCGGTGGATGTTTGCCGGGCACACGCATCATCAGATCTACAAGCAGGGCACGCCGTCGAGCTTCATCAACCCTGGCGCGGTGCAGGACGGTTTCGATGGCCACGGATTTGCGATAGTAAACACCGACCTCAAGGAAGTCGTATTCAGCCGGATTCCGCTGGTGACGAGCCATAACAAGCCATTCACTGTCGGCGTCATCTCCGACACAGGCAACATTTCGCAGCTTGATAATCGGTACTGGAAGAAATTGCTGGATGAATTCGTGCATCGCGACGTGAGCGTCATCATACACGGTGGAAATTTGTGGCCAGGCGACATCGGGCGAGAGGAACTTTCAAGATTCAGCGTGTATTATTACCCGTTGGCCAGTCAGGACATCCCGGATAACATGCCTGACAATTGGAATGTAATATCACCGGAAGATCCTGTTGTCGAGATTGGCAACCATCGCTTTTTTGTGCAATACGACCTCGGTGTAGATTTCTTCGAACAATCCGAGTTTCAGATGAGTCAGTCCGTTCGAAAATTGTCGAAGAAGTACAATCACATAGACTACGTGATTTGCGGCCTGATCCATGACGCACTGTTTGCCGAGGGGCAGGAGGTAAAAATCATCAACCCCGGCGATGCACGGAATCAACGGCGGTTCGTCACGATCTGCCTGCCGCGAAATGAACTTACGTTCGGTTTTGTAAAACTCACATGATTTTAGACGTTTAAAGAAGCGACTTGGCGTGACAGCGTCAGGTTGATCAAAGGGAGATCAGGAGGACATATTGTGGGGTTTTTTGAGAGCAGAACGACGAAAGAAAAGAAATCTCATCTTAAGAATCTCGTTGATATCGCTGGAGCCGATGGAAATATCGACGTTAAAGAACGCAATCTCATACGCAACATCGGGATGAAGATGGGATTGCAGGAGACGGATATTCTGTGCATCCTGTCCGATCCGGCTTCGGTCAAGAAAAACGTGGTACCCCGTACACTTGACAAGCGGCTCTCAAATTTGATCGACCTTACCGCCATGGTCATCATCGACGGCCGCGTCACCGAAGACGAAAAGACGTGCTGCAAAGAGGCTGCAACATCAATGGATTTTCCGCCGGGTGCGGTAAATCCACTGGTAGAGACGACTATTTCGATGGTGCGATCGTACAAGAGCGACGACGAGATTCTGACGACGTTAAAGAGTATCCTCGATCGGCATTGAGTGAAATTTATAAAAAAACATCCGGTTTTGGACTAAATTTGGCAAACACTGGGTCGATAGTCTTTCAGCAACGTTAATGGACCTACTTCCTTAACGAGCCCCTGCCGGAACCGCGACTGGCAGGGGCTTTTTTTGTGATTAGACAGGCGGGATCAAGAGTGGAGACAATCAGCGCCCTCAGCTTTGTTCACCAGTGGTACAACCGCGCACGATCGCGTCGAGTATCGCTGGTTGAAAATCCGGCCCGCTCTCGCGGAGAAATCGCTCGCGATGCCCGATCGTCTTCGTGCCGCGGTATGCGGCGGGACGCCGAATGAGATTTAGAATTTCCGACTGATAGATCTTATCGGCCTCTTTGAAGAGTTTAAGGACGAATTGATCGTAGTCGCCACTACTTGTATAATGATCTGCCATCTTCATCGAATTCTCCTCCAGTGAACACCCCTTCTGCTTCTTCATATTTGACATTTAACGTCCCCACCTTGCGGCATGCAACGACTCGCGACGGATACTCGAATTAACAAATAACTCAACTACCGGCCGGCTGCCTTGTACTCAATATTCGATCGTCAGCGCCAGATCTTAGGCGACGGTCGCAAAATTTCGAGACAATGCACCGCGGGCCGGATTGTTTGACATTTTCCGCTTAATCTCCATTAGTATACTTACCGGTGCCATGCAGCAACTTGTCACCACATGCCCGGTGAGTTATCACCAGAACCAGAATTCTGATGTGGACACGGAAAATCATGCAACAAAACCGGATTCTGAATAATGCGTACACGCTGGAAAAGAAGATAGGTCGTACGCACCTGGGCGATGTTTATCTGGGGAAGACGTTGGGAACGGAGTGCAAAGTTCGCGTCAACATGCTCACGGACCTGGACGACGTCGACGACGAATCCATTGCACGCTTTATGCAACAGGCGGATCTATTGCGATCCCTGAAGCATGTCAACCTCTGGTGTGCGATCGATTCCGGGAAAGATGGTGACACCTATTTTTTTGTCACGCAGTACGAACCGTGCATTAGTCTCGACAAGTACCTTGCCAAGGTAGGCACTGTCGACGAACGGCAGGCGCTGAAATATGCATTGAAAATCGCGGATGTCCTGAATTACATCTGGGGCGAACGCAAGCTGGTCCATCGAAATCTCAAACCACAGAATATCTTTGTCACCCGCAAGAACGATGTTCGCCTCACCGGATTCGACATCGTAAAGCTCACATCCGGGAATGCGATCAGCCTAACCGGGGCCGGTTACACATTGGGGACGCCGGAATATATGAGCCCCGAGCAGATACGTGCGACTGAGTCACTGGATTTCCGCAGTGATTTGTTTTCGCTCGGGGTGGTGGTATACGAAACGCTGGTCGGCACGCCGCCGATTTCCGATGATGTACCGCTGATGGTGATTCATCGCCAATGTGAGGAGATTCCACCGTCAGCGTGCGAACGGAATCCCGGCGTATCGGCGGAGTGCTCGGCCGTAGTCGACAAGATGCTTGCGAAGGATCCCAACGATCGGTACCAGACATGGGTGGACTTCATCGATGCCGCATCGGATGTGCTCGACCAACGCCACGGCAAGAAGCCGCTGCGTATGCCGCCGAAGCCGGTGCCGAAGAAGAAATCTCGCCCAGTCCAGGTGCACGAGTTTTCACCGCATAGTCGTGCGGTTGCGATTGTCGAATGGATCTGCACGATTCCGGCGTCGCCGCTAAAGATCATCGCGATCACGTCAATAATCCTCAACATACTGACAACCGTCATCATCATCATTCTGTTGCGAGGATAACAGGTTTTCGCGCTTGCGGCTGGTGTGTCGATGACGACTGACGTCGAGGAGAGGGTGTGGTAACAACCTGCGTATGCATGTGATACATGCACGACGTCGCTGCTTCAGCCGACGCTTTCTCCGGCTTTCCTGCGGTAAAACGTGATGATTGCCGCAGTTCCAAAATCGCCGGTGTCGATACTGATCGTACCGTTGTGTTCGACGACGATACGCTTGACGATTGACAGGCCCAAACCGAGAACGGCATCCTTTGTCGTGCAAAACGGTGAGAATATTCGATCACGGATTTCTTCGGGGATCCCGGGTCCGTTGTCCTGAATGCACACGATGATACCATCGCGCTCGTCGCGCAAACCGAACTGCTTGAGGGTAATCCCAATCCGCCCATGAGGTCGATCAGCAAGGCTTTCGCGCGAATTCATAATGAGATGCGACAAGCACTGCTCCAGCGCCAGCGGATCACCGTCGATCAGTGGTAAATCATCTTGAATCTGCGACGTAATATCCAATACCAGTTCCGATTGCGCCTTCCTGGTCTCATCGATAAGCTTGCGAAGTATGACGGCAACAGACACCGGCTTGGCCTTGATCTCGGGCGGATGTGCAATCTCATGGATCTGACCGATTATCTCCAGTAGATCGTCGATTTCCTTTAATGCGAGTTCCGTAAAGCTCTCGCGGAACTCGGAATCGTCGAATCGCTCCGGCAGGAGCTGAGCGTACGCCTTGACCGTGACGAGTGGATTCCTCACTTCATGCGACATCGTGCGGGCGAGTTCCGCCACGAGCGCTGCACGTTCAAGTTGTTCCTGCTTGTCCCGAATGAGCCGTTCATTGGAAAGGTCCTGCATGAGCACGACCGCACCCAGAGATACGCTGTCCGCAAGAAGTTGCCGGTGCTGCACAGAGATCGAAAGATTGGTAATCGGATGGACCCAATTCACCGATTCGTCGGAGACGCGATCCTGCAACGCATCATTGAGCAACGCAGCGAGACGACCTGCCAGTACATGAACGGGACGGTTTATCACATCCGCGTGGGCCAGATCCAGCAATTTCTCCGCGGCGGAATTGAAACATCGAATGATCCCACCGGCATCAACGGCAGCGATGCCGGTCGGAATGGATTCCAGTATCGTTTCAAGTAGTGACTTTTTCACCGCAACCTCGTCATACAACATCGCGTTCTCAAGCATCGCAGATATGTAATCCGCGACCGTCATGAGTTCTTCAAGGTCATCGTAGTCGAACGGCAATCCGGTGATACGATGGCCGACGAACAACCAACCAATGACAGACTGGTGCGCATGCAGCGGAATCACCACCTCTGCACCAAAGGCGTCGAGCGACCGTTTCATGAGTGAACGTTGTTCAAGATCCTGAATGTTCTCGATCGTGTTGCGCGATACCAGGTGCGCGTTCATCTCGAGCCATTGCACAAAAGGGTCTCGCTCGGTAAACGACAGCCCGTACGATTCCTTCAGACACCGAAGACCGGCATGGAGCCGATAGACCGACTCTCCCGGTGTCTGACTGAATACGCCCACCCTGGATACCATCGTAGAATTCGATACACTCTCGACAACATCATCGAGCAGCGCCGTCAGGGAATTACTGCGTCGAAACGCACTCGACAACAGTCGGAATAATCGTGGGGATGCGATCCGCTCGGACCTTTGCAGCGGTGACACCAGGGACGGTGCTGCGGCCTGCTGCTGCGCCCGATCCTCGCCAATATCCCGCAGCTCCTGGCGTAACGCAAGATGATCCAGCGCCCGCATCACCAGAGATTGGAAGCGTCGGCGATCCAACTGGCAATCCTCAACGGCATATACCCCGAGCGACTCGGCTTCCCGTATTGGATCGGCCTGCAGGGTACCGAGGACAATGATGAGAGTATCGGACCATCGTTTCTGTACGGTAACAATCTGGTTGAGACAATCGTCGGCGTTGATATCAAGAATCAGAACGACGGCGCCCGACTGATGCAGCAGCATCTCCAACCGCGCCGCCGAATCGGTGTGACGTACATTCACCTGAAGCTGCAGCAGGCCGCGGACGTGATCCGCCAGTTCGGAATTCTGCGTATACAACAAGCAGGAAGGCAACGTATTCACGGCGTCCCCTCCGCGGAATGCAACGGAAACACGATCGTAAAGGTAGTCGACTTCATATACTCACTGTCGACGTCAACGGTGCCTCCGTTTTCCTTCAAGATACCAAATGCAACGGCGAGTCCCATACCGGTGCCATTGGATTTTGTCGTAAAAAATGGATCGAATATCTTTGTCAGATGCTTCGGCTTAATACCGCTTCCGGTATCGGATATCGTGACACTTATGTGGCTATCTCGCGCCCTGGCCTCCCAGAATTCAGGCTGTTTGTTATGTGAGGTCAGCGCCGTAGACACCGAAAGCATCCCGCCGGACTGCATCGCCTCAGCAGCATTCAGGAATAAATTAAAAAAAACCTGCTGCAGCTGATTGGGATCCGCGTTTATCACGTCCGCAACGGCGTCAAACGATCGGTGCAATTCGACTTCGGCCTGGCCGAGCCGGTGCTCGATGATCTTGAGGGTATCGTTCACTACTTTCGTAAGATGTATCACTTCGAGCGTCGGCGGCGCCGGTCGCGAGAAGGTGAGCAGCTGAGTCACGATCGTATCGATACGATTGACCTCCCCTGCCATGATCGTCTCGTACGATTCACGGAATTCCTCGTCGTCGAACCGTTCTGGAAGCAGCTGCGTGAACGTCTTTATGGCCACAAGCGGGTTTTTTATCTCATGTGCCATACTTGTAGACAATGTCCCGATACTGGCGAGCCGGTCATTGTGACGGACCTGCATCTCGAGCTTGCGGATCATACTGAGGTCGTGAAACACGATGAGGGCGCCAATAATATCGCCATGGTTATTCTGGATCGGATTGGCGCCGAGGCGCACAGGCACCTCGTTTCCTTCGCCACGATGGATGATCACATCCACATCGCGAATCGACTCGTGCGATCTCAGGATGCCGCGGATAACCCTCACCAGTGCGTCCGGCAGACGCTCGTAGTCTTGTGTCAATACATCGCTTGCCTCCGCCCGACATATTCGCTGCGCTTCGCGGTTGAACACCGTCACCTGGCCATCTGTATCCACGGCGACCACCCCGTTCACCAAATTGTCGAGAAGAATCTCATGATAGATGCTGCTGTTCTGAACCTGGGTAAAGAGCTGTGCATTGTCGAGCGCCACCGATAACTGGTCGCATAGAATCTGCAATACGCTCTGCTCGGTCAGGCTGTAGATCCGGCCGGACAGCCGTGGCCCCATCAGCAGGAGTCCAACCAGACGTTGCTGCGAATAGATCCCGAGTGCAAGTTTGGTCGTAAGATCTGCCATCTTCTGCCGCGTCAAGATGACCTCGACGGCCTGACGACTTCGCTGCAATTCGTCTGCGACTATGGGATCCCGGGATGCGGACAACCGTCGTACAAGCGGGTCGTCTGCGCTCAGCAATATTCCGGGACCCTGCACATCCTCGGAGGGAAAGCGCTGAGTGAAAACGTCCTTTTCCTGCAGCAATATAATAACTCGGTCGGTGCCTACCGATTTGGCGAGCGTGTCGCCGAAATTTGCCAGCAATTCGGATAATGTGCCGATCGACTGGAGAATACGGTTCATCTGCTGCAACGTCTCGCCGACATCCATAGAGTGGACATTGATAAAGAGGCGGTCGGCAAATTGCTGCATCACCCCGTGCACTGGAGAGAGTGAAAACGCCACTGCCAGCGCCGCCAATGAATGGCTGACTACCGCCGTGTCGCGAAGAAAAACATTGACGGTGATATACGAGGCGGCATTCCAGACCAGAGCGTAAATAACGAGCAGATAACAAGCTACGAGTGAATACGCCACAGCCGTCCGAACGAAATATGCGACATCGAGTATACGACGGGTGGCGATCCCGTAGGCAATCACAGAATCGAGAACAATCACGCTTAAGGGCGCATACCGAATGCTCTGTGAACTGCCGGTCACCAAGAACGGAATCGCTACGGCAAAGGTAATCCCGACAACGAGTCCGGAGGCGCCGCCCAGCATAATGAAATGCAACTCGACCTGGCTCACGCCGGTTGCCTTCCTTGCATCGACCGTAAAACGGTATACCAGGATCATCAACGTGATCAGGAAATAAAGGAAAAACACCGCCAAACCGGGACCGTAAATCGGTTCTGCGAGCAATGGGCCAGCACCCACATCACTGGGCATCACGACGCCATTAATGTATAACGGCGTCTCGCACATCGCCGCCACACCGACACAGAAAACGAGCCATATTCGGCACCGTTTCAGTATCTGAAGGAACCCATCTGCGGTGTACTTTATAGAGTGGCGGAGCAGCTCGAAGCCGATCGGAATAAAGACGCCGATCGCCGACGACTGACGAATATAAAATTCCGCCATCACGAGATTCTCAATCTCGGCCGCATAAAACGCGAAATACAGGCACGTCAGCCACAGCCCGATAACGACCGACAACACCAGAAAACATTGATTCAGCACCCGTTCCTGATTCGTCCGGTAAACAATGATGCCAAGGATGACACTGATAAGTAACGGGCCGTAAACAGTCAGATAAATTGAATACATGTTATCAGGTGGCGACGGTTTCGCTTCCAACTTCAGTGGGACCCGGCGCTAGAGGAGCTGCCGACGGGCCGTGTTGCAATTCTAAATCTATGCAGGAAAAAGTTCGAAATCAAGCACAAGATCGCGTGGCGTAACGAAACGGCAAAAGGGACATATTAATCGCAATGAGAATGGGATAGGGAATGTTACGCGCCGCGATGCTGGACGGCGCATCACTCGCCGGTGCGACAACGGCAGCCGCCGGTCACAATGGTTAAAAAGCGGGCGTCGTTACGCAACAACTATTCGATGCCCGGCAGATTGTCTAGTGCAGGTGCTTGCCGACCACCATGCACACGTTGTTCCCGCGGATCCCGTGGGTATTGATCAACGCGGTCTCCAGGGCGACGTGGCGAGCGCCTTCCGTGACGTAATCCAGATCACACAACGGATCCACGGCATCGCAATTCGCAGTTGGCGGGACAATAGAGTGTGCCAGTGCCAATACAGCGGCGGCGACCTGAAAGGGGCCGGATGCAGATAACGGGTTGCCGGTCACGCCCTTGATCGAACTCACAGGGACACGGTAGGCATCGTTGCCGAAGACGCGCTTGATAATCTCCGTTTCGATACGATCCATCACCGGGTGCCCGGGTCCGTGAGCACAGATATAGCTGATCTGTTTTGTCGATACATTTGCGTTGGCCATTGCCTGCCGGATCGCGGTTTCCATCCCGTCGCACGGCCGATTCGGATCGCTGTCCACGGCAGCACTATAGCCGCGCACTTCGCCGTATATCCTCGCCCTGCGTGCCGTTGCCCGTTCGTAGCTCTCGAGAACCAACGCGCCGGCGCCCTCCGAGATCACGCCAGAATCCCGACAGAAATCAAACGGCCTGCTGGCTGTCTCGGGATTGGCATTTGCTGTCGACGCCAAGTCTGCGTTACTGAAGCTGCCAAATGGGATCTCGAATATCGGGGCGTCCGTACCGCCGACAATCGCTGAGTCAACGTCGCCGTTCCGAACCAGTGCGGCGCCGGTTGCGATCGCTTGCAGGCCGGACGTACATCCGTCCGCCAATGCCTGACACAGCGGCGAGAGTCCGAAAACAGCAGCCACCGCGCCAGGCACAGCACCCGGTATTGCATCAAAGATCAACCTCGGTGACGCTGCCGTAGCGCCTTTGCGCGCTACCTGTTTAACATTGGGATTGAATAAATCGTGGGCAACCGTGCTGACCCCGAAAATTACCGCGGTCGACGACGCACGGCGGAGACTGTCGACCGAAATCCCAGCATCCCGAAGTGCCATCGCCGTCGCAGCAATAGCGAACTTCGTGTGCCGCGCAATTCGTCGTTTTACCGGCAAATCCGTGAAATCCGTGATGTCAAAATCCCGGATCTCGCCGGCTATGCGCGCCTTCAGCTTTCTGGCATCGAAATGCGTGATGGCCTTAATGCCGCTCTCGCCGTCCCGCACGGTTTGCCAGAAATCTTTAACATTCGTGCCGTTTGGCGCGACTACGCCGAGGCCCGTTATGACGACTCTGGTGCTCCGCATCATCGAACCGAACTGGTTTGACCACGCTCGAAAAAGGGCAGGCGCCAGATGAATTGCGGGGGTGGCAGGTGTGTACAACGAATATTTAACAAAAAATTCATTTGTATGCCATTAGATCTTTGGATAAGTTCCCGGAATTTATCCGGACTGAGGCATTGCACAGATTCGCAACACTATTCATTGGACGGATAAGTATAACACCGGAACGTCACAATAAAAAAGTAATGGTGAGTTCTCATGGTGATGGTCAACGTTTCCTGGATGCGGACATCGGTTCAACTTTGCGGTTTCATACTATTGTGTAGTCAGCTGGTTCTTGCCGACGGCTTCCGCAATCCACCTCACGGCCCGTCCGGATTCAATCGTATCGGCGGCAAGGCCTATACCGGCGATCCATCTGCAATCTGGCATAATCCGGCAAACCTGCTGGAGTCTGGTGCGGCCACGGTTTCCTACGGCTCCACACTTTTGTACACGCCCACGGATTTTGATCCTCCACAGGGACGTGACGAGACATCCCGCGATAATTTTCACGTGTTGCCGTACTTCTACGCCACCTTCCCGATAGCAGACCGCGACATGGCCGCAGGCATCGGTATCATGACACCGTTCGGCCAATCAACGACGTGGGACAAAGACGGCAACTTCCAATACGTATCGCCCTATTTCGCGGAAATGCGGTTGATCAACATAAACCCGACGTTTGCCATGAAAGTGGCACCGGCGCTCTATGTTGGCGCCGGAGTCGATGTCTACATCAGCGAACTCGAACTCCGTCAGATGCTGCCAACGGGACCAGCGATTCCCGATGGCCGTATGCGATTCGATGCAGAGGGCAGCGGCGTGGGTTACAATGTCGGCATGACGTGGCGTATCTCAGAGCGCCATCGCCTGGGATTGACATACAGATCCGCGGTCAGCGTGGACTATGACGGCGACTTTCGCCTGGACAGCAACCCGTCACCGAGCACAATCGCGTCACGCAGCGATTTCGACTCGACAATTGATTTTCCTGATATCATCGGGCTCGGTTACGGTGTTGAATGCAGCGACCAGCTCCGCATCGAAATTGATGTTGAATGGGTCGGGCACTCCACGCTCGAGGACATCCCCCTTGAGCTGGGCAACAATCTGAATGACGCGCCGTCGCCCGGTGGTCCCGGAATCGCGGTACCGGCGTCAATACCGCAAAACTGGAACGATAACTGGGCCTTTGGGGTCAGCGCCGATTGGCAGCGCACCGACGTCTTACTGATGCGTTTCGGCTACCATTTTGTGGAAAGCCCGATCGACGACACGCATTTACTGCCGACATTGCCGGACCTCGATCGCCACGTCTTTTCCGTTGGCGTGGAGTACACCCGCGGCCATCACTCGATCTTTGCGGCGTACTCCTACCTTATCGGTACCGGTCGCGATGTAGACAACAATCAACAACCGGCATTCAACGGTGCGTACGACAGCCATTCGCAAATGGTCGGATTGTCTTACGAATACGATTTTTAGAGCCGCATACTTGACTTTTGTGACGAAACGATCACCACATTAGATGGGCTTGGAACTTAACGAACCCGACTTCGGGCGCGTTCGTCGGCGATGCATTCCATGGCCGGCTGCATCAGGAGCGTTCACTATGGACTTAATTCTGGACAATATGGTTGATACCGTTGACAAGTCCGACGCCTGCACGGAGTCGGTTCTCGTCATCGACGACAAATTCGGTCCGCGTGAAAGCCTGCGGATGCTCTTCAAGTACGATTATGAGGTATATTGCGCAGAATCGGTGAACGAGGGCGTTGAAATTTTTGAAACAAAGCGCCCGAACCTCGTCATTCTCGACATCAATATGCCGGAGAAGGACGGCATCAAGGGCCTCGCAGAGATCCGCGCAATTGATCCGGATGCCGCCGTCATCATGCTTACCGGCTACGGCACGCTTTCCACAGCGCAACAGGCGCTTCGCCTGGGCGCGGCCGACTATATCACGAAGCCTTTCGACGCCAACGATATGCGCAAACTCGTGCGAAAGCATCTGGCGCGGGCCGATCTTATCCGGCGACGCAATGCGGCCGAAGAAAAGCTCAGGGAACTTACCACCCAGCTTTCCGCAGAGCGCACACGACTGGAGAAAGATGCGGAAATGGGACAGGCATCTGTCGAATTCGCCCACGACCTGCGAAATTCACTCACCTCGATTCGCGGCTATGTGTCATTTCTCGTCAGCCGCCTGAACGAGACCCACAATCTCAGCGGCAATCAGTTGTTCGACACGCTGGATAAATTGTCGGACGTCGAAAACAGCGTGATGCGTTGCTGCGACATCATCGAGTTATGGAAGAACCTTACCCCTCACAAACACATGCGGCGGGAGCTGTTTTCACTGTCCGATCTCTTGAAAAGCATGGTGGCCGAATTCCAATCCGGCTGGGCGAACGGAACAGCAAAGTGTGTATTCAAGACCGATATCAACCCTGCCGAAATTATCGGCGACGACACACAATTGTATCGTGCACTCAGGAACATCGTCGACAACGCCGTGCATTCCGTGCAGGACTGTAACGGAGTCGTATATATCGAATGCGGCGTTTTCGGACCAAATGTTGAGATCAGAATCATCGATAACGGTTGCGGAATATCCAAGGCCGATCTCGAACAGATTTTTGATCCGTATTTCACAACGAAATCGCCCGACATCGGCACCGGCCTCGGTCTTTTCATTACCAAGAAAATCATTGCGAAACACAGCGGTGTGATTGCCGTCGAAACCGAACGAGGCCGCGGCACGACGTTTTCCATACGCTTCCCGGTGCCGCTTGACGATATCTGACCGTGACGACAAAGACCGGGGCATTGCCAGACAACGTCGTCGACTCACCTGCTTATCCACCAGAACATCACGCCTTGCCGACCGCCATACAAATCTCAGACGTTGAGCAACGGACACAATCCGCGATCCGCGCATGGCGCTCGGAGATAGGCCGGCAAGAGGTACTGTGCGATACGGAACACCTTCGTGAATACCACAATAACATAAGCGGCTACGAGGGCGACATTTCAGCCGTTTTGCTGCCGGAAAACACGGCACAAGTCCAGGCAATCGTGCACATCGCGAACAACACCGGCGTACCGCTATATCCGGTGAGTACCGGCAAGAACTGGGGACTTGGCTCTCGCCTCCCGGTGAGGGACAGCTGCGCCATTGTTGACCTGAGTAGAATGAATCGGGTTCGTGAGGTCAACGAACGATTCGCCTATGCTGTGATCGAACCGGGCGTAACGCAGGGTGACCTCTACGAGCACATCTCTGCACAAAACCCTGGCGTGGCCATGAATGTCACCGGTTCTGCACGCGGCACCAGTATTATCGGGAACGCGCTCGAACGCGGTGTCGGCTATTTCGGCAGTCGGGCCGACAGCCTTAGCGGTGTGGAAGTTGTGCTCGGCACCGGCAAAAAGCTCACGACCGGCTTCGGCCACTTTGCCAACGCCGCGACAACCCATTTGTATCGTTACGGCATCGGCCCGGACCTCACCGGACTGTTCGCGCAATCCAATTTTGGCATCGTCACCGCTGCGGGGTTCGAGCTGATGCCGAAACCCGACTGCCGGTTCGCCGCGATCATCACCGTTCCGGACCATGTCGCGCTGCCGCGATTCATTGATGCGCTACAGGCGTTGATGCGCGGCAGCACCATTCAAATGGATGTTCGCGTGGGCAACCGAAGCCGTACCGAAATTACGCTCACGCCGATGCTGTACGATTACTTCTGCAACGAGTGCGGCATTCCGGCTGAGGCGGCATTGGCCAGAGCGAAGCAGGTGATGCGCAAACGCCGTTTCACCGACTGGAGCGCGGTATTAAGCTGGGGCGGCACACGAGGCCAGGCAGCTGCCGCAAGGCGTGAACTGCTGCATGCGCTGCGGCCCATTGCAAAAGTTATGATTTTCGACCAACGCAGCTTCAGCCGCGCGAAACGCCTCTTGCACAAGTTTACATTTCATCCGCGAATTCAGAACATCTATGCCTTCCTCCACGCGGTCGAGCCACTCAACGGTCTCGCGTGGGGTATTCCCACGGATGCGGCCATGAAGAGCGTGTACTGGCCCGTGACACACGATTTACCCCAGGTACATATCGATCAGCCCGATCGGCACGCGCGCCCCGGATTGCTTTACTGCCTGCCGATTCTCCCCGCCGATGGAAAAACAGTGGAGCAGACGCTGGCACGCATATCCGCGATAGCCCACACCCACACAATGACGCCGTACATCACATTGAACATGTTGAGTCCAAAAGCGATCGATTGCGTCATTTCACTGGCGTTCGATCGGACAGACAAGGCCCGAACGCGCGCTGCTCAAGACTGCCTTGGCGACATGCAGCAAGAACTGATTGATCAGGGGCTGATTCCCTACCGAACCGGGGTCCGGCACATGTCGCAAGTTGTCAATGCCGACGACAGCTTCTGGCAAGCCGCACGTGATATCAAGAACGCGCTGGACCCCAACGGCATCATCGCGCCGGGTCGATACTCGCTAACATGACACCTGGCGGCTTGTTGGCGTTCACACGTCAGTGTGGGTTTCATGTCACGCCACATTAGGCAGAGCAATACGCATGGAACAACGCAAGCACGCTAAAGCGCGAACTTCCAACAGCCCGCTGGAGTTCACACTTCAGTGTGGGTTTCACGTCACGCCACGCGCGACACTACGCGTGGAACGGCGCAAGTACGCCGAAGCGCAAACCCGAATGGCCATCCGTTAGTATTCGCGATGCATCTACTGGACAGACCCTCTCGAGATACTCTCGATTTCAGATTGTGCCTTGCAGCGATCAAGGCAACCGCTATCTTACCAGTCATGTTCAAACATCCGAAGTCAGTTATTACGTTATCAGCGTTATTCCTTATTATGACGATGCCTGTGCACGCCGGCTACATTACGCTGATTTCGCGCGACGCCACAGGTATGCCGGGATCTAGCGACAGCGGGATTTCCGTATCGAGCGCTGCCATTCCCGAGGTCAGCCGTCGATCTCCCGTTATCGACGACGGGTCCGTCATCTTCCTGAGCAAATCGCGACTGGATCCGGCTGCCGACACCAACAACGTGATCGATATTTACCGTCGACTTGGTGATGAACTCACTGTTATCGATCTTCCCGAAACAGACATATTCAATGCAATCTGCGCCGCCCCGGCCAACAACAACGCATATTGGATAGCAACCGACAATGCCGGTCTGACACGGTATCGCTTGCGCCAGACAAACCCGGTTTTCGAGGACAACAGGCTGAAAAATCAACTTGACGTTTCGACACTAACGGCGTCCGGCCGAGTCGGCCTCATTTGCGAGAAAGAAGTCGAGTCCGCCGATTTCTCCGGCTCAGCGACTATCGCCGTATTCAGCCAGCGTATCGGCAGTGTGTCCCACATTCGGGTTCACGATGTCACCAATCCGACTACGATCGAAAACGTCACCGTCGATACCGGATCCGACGACGACAGCGCCGCGCCGGCAATCTCCGATGACGGTACGAGCATTGTGTTCGCATCGGATGCGACGGATTCGATCTTTGTTGGATCCGGCGACAATGGGGTACGAGATATTTTTCTGCGACGGGACGGAACGTTTACGCTGATTTCGCAGCGTACCGGATCGCCGCTCGGATCCGGTGATGCGATCACGCCGGACATTTCCGGCGACGGTCAGATTATTTGCTTTACCAGTACGGATGCAACGGGCGCTGCCGATCTTTTCATCTGGGACGGCGCCGCTGTTACAGCACTTGACATACCCGGACACTTTTGGGGCGGAGTACCGTCCGCGCCACGGTTGAACTACAATGGCAGGTTCGTGGTTTTCAGTCAGCGGCCGCGCGGTCCGGATAGTGTGTCTCAAATCTACATCTTCGACCGACAGGATTTGCGTTTCGAACTGATAAGCGCCACCTCAGAACGACGGATTTCCGATCGGGATTGTTTTGCTCCTGAGATTTCCCCTGATGGCCGATATGTCACCTTTGTGTCGACCGCAGCAAATCTCGATGCGGCCGTAACTGCGGAGAACACCTCGCACCATGTCTACCTGGTGGATCGTCTTGCGCCGCGATCACACGGTATAACCGTTGCAGCTGAGACCGGTGAACCCCGCCAATTCACGCCCGCCGGACAGACCGCTATTGGCTTCGGGCCACCCAAATTCCAGGTTGTTCAGCCGCCGCAGACCGGCAATTTATCCGATGTGAACGGTGTTGCCATCGACACTGCTACCGTCTATGATTCCACGTCGTTACCGTGGTCCTACACCGGCAGCGCGGATGATCACTTCGACTTCGTCACCGTCGACAGCAACGATCGCCGGTCTGCCGCCTCCCGCATACAGATCCTCGTGGTCGAACCGGCACACGGACGCATTTGCCGAATCAGCGAAGGCAACGACGACAGCGAAACGTCCGGTGAGTCGTTCGATCTCCAGGAAGGAAACGTCGATATCAGTGACGACGGCGACCGGGTCATCTTCGACTCGACCGCGGCCGAACTCGGCGGCTCCGGCTCCGCGACTATCGCGGATATATTTTTGTATCAGGTAAACGACGGTCGCTCAAGACACGTAAGTGATAATTTCCCCGCGGGTACGGACTGCATTCTTCCGGCGATCGCCGGGAACGGCATTGATGTCGCCTATATCGTGAAGACTCAGCCGGATCCACAACTCATACTCGAAAACATCGACACACTCGAACGAAAGGTGATCGATACCGACATAAACCTCGAATTGCCGGCGCTGTCCGACGACGGTTCACGCATGGTTTATCGCAAGGACAACACGATCCGGTTGTACGACCGGAGTGACGCGGGCACGATTCAAAGTATCGCTGCTGGACGGCGACCCGCAATCAGCGGATCGGGCGATATTATCGCCTTTGAGCACGACGGCGGCATTCGCATTTACGATGTCACGTCATCGTCGTTCCAAACGGGAATCGCTACTGGAGACCGACCGGAGCTGTCCGTCAGCGGTCGATATCTCGTATACCGCAACAGCGGACAGCTGCTAATTGCCGACTTGGCCGACGCAGGGACGGCAGACAACGTGGCAATCGATGCGGGCAGAGCGGCAATCTCCGATGACGCCGCGTACATATATTTCGCGGACGCCAGCGGCCAGGGAATTCGGTACAACACCAATACCGGTGAACAACATGCAGTCAGCAATGTAAACGGCACACTTGGTAATGACGACACGTTCGCCGGCCGGTTGTCCGATGACGGCGCGGTGGCCGTTTTTGCGTCGTTGTCCAGCAATCTTTTGGGCCAGAATGCGGGCGGCGCAGACATCGATCAGAACGGCAAGATTGACATTTTTATCAACCACCTCGTGGTAACGCCGCCAGACATTGTGACCGCATCCGTCGAATCACCGATTATATTGCGCAAAGCAAATGGCGAAACCGTGGCAGAGATCACCTCAACGATCCTGGGCATTACCGATCCCGGCGATGCGCGATTCGACATCACCAATGCGCAGATCACGGGATCATTGACCAACGCCGGCGGCAACCCGGTCTCGATGTCCTTTGCAGTCTCCGATCTGCCGCTTACCTACACCGCGATTGATTCGGATACCTTCGCTCAGGATTTCTTACACATTCGATCGGCTCTGATTTTCGATTCGCCCGAGAATGTATCTGCCGTCCATACGCTGCGCATATTCGCCGGTGCAACCATTCAAAATCCGGTCGTAACACACGGTTGGCAGCTCATATCCTTTCCCTTAAACACGGGAAGTGAGCTTGCGCCAGACGACATTTTCCGTAAAAACGCCGCTCCGATCGCCGCCGGCAGCGTATGGCAATGGGACGCAGGTGCTGCGATGATGGTTCCGGCAACAACGTTCGCAAGCGGCCGCGGATATTGGCTTTATGCCCGCGAGTCCGGTGCGCTCGATGATATTCCTGGCCCGTTGACGTCGGCAACGACCGTTGCCTTCCTCCCGCAGGGTTGGCATCTACTGGGTCCTGCCGGTAGCGGCGCTACCCGTGATCTGCCGGGGCAACAGCAGGGCGTGGCAGGGGCGATCTGGTTGTGGGATGCCGAACAGAACAGCTTTGTGACCGCCGCGGATCTCACTGCGGGAAAGGGTTACTGGATTTTGTCTGACGGCACGAAATCGCAACTGGATATAGCATTGCAATAATGCGTTTTTTAAACAGTTACATCTGATGTGAAACCATGAAAACCGTCTCGCCGGCGCATTGGCGGACGTCCACGATAGGACGGTGCTCCATGAGCGATGAGCAAGAAAAAACATTCAGCAAACGCGACGTCGACAGTCTTGTTACACGCGGCAACATAATCATGAAAAAATATCACGTCATCCAGGCGCTAAACCAAATGGGCATTCGCGAAGACCGGACATCGCGCGGTTTTGAAGGTGTGGCCGAAATTGCCGCTGCACTTGCACTCGTCGACATGAAGCTCCGCGAGAAAGATGAAAAGGCAATCGAAGCCGCAGGTGATGACATAAAGTGGTTCTAGCAGCCTGTCGGACTTCGGCCGAATCTACTGCGAAATTGACAAAATCGGCGCATCTTCTCCCAAATTTTCGTTGAATATGTCCAATATTCGCCTCAATTCGTGAAAAAAATGCCCTCGATTTCTCATACTTCTCGCTACGATCCCCAAAGTCCGACAGGCTGCTAGCGGTTCGATTTGTCCACAAGCGACAGCGTCTCCTCAATCATTTGCTGTTCCGAAAATGTTGCTGCCCTGTTGTATGCGTTCGCCGCCAGATGCCTCATCTCACGCGGATGACGCAGCGCGTACCGTATCGCTTCGAGCAGTTCACAGCTGTCGCCGGGTCGGCACAACAAGCCGTGCTCGCCGTGGGTAACGATTTCACTTATACCGCTGGCAGATGTCGAGATAACCGGAAGTTTCCATGAAATCGCTTCGAGAAGCGAAAACGGCTGCCCCTCCCCCAATGTGGGAAAGACGAACAGATCGGCGGCGCACATCACCGCATCGACATCATCGCGATAGCCCACAATTGCGACGTGATCCTGCAGGCCATAGTCCCCGACACATTGTTGCAATTCGTCTCTAAGCACCCCCTCCCCTACCCACAGCCATCGGGCATCCGGAAACTCGGAGATAATGTGCGGCATGACAGGAATCAGATGCCGATGGCCTTTCTGCTCAACCAATGACGCAACCGTCAGCAGTATTTTGCAGGAGTCATTCCAGCCGCACGCTTGCACAATCTCTGACCGCGCGTGTGTTTGCGCCACGTCCTCCCCGCCGTTCTCAGGCAACGAAACGCCGTTGCGAACGAGCGCGATGCGGTCCGGCTTTGTATCGAAGTATGCAGCAAGCAATCGACGGTTATTCTCCGATACCGCCACCCATGTCTGACGGTGGCGGCACCAGTTGCTCAACGCTACCCGTCGCGGTGTGAAATGGATGCCTTCGCCGACAAGTTGGAAGACGACGACTGCCAGCTGCCTCCGCAACGCGCAGGCAAGCATGGCGCCGAGCCCCAGACTTGCCCAGGGCAAGCTGAGCAGGATTGCGTCGGGACGCAGCCGCGCAATCAGCGATAGAACCCGAAGACAACGGAAAACGTGTCCCGCAATTTGTCGGAAGCCCTTCTCACCGCACTCGGACAGATCGGCCTTGTGGCACGTCACGGATATAGACCTGAAGTCACGGAACAACGACTCGGTCCCGGTTGTCCCGGGCAACGCTGCATGGACCGCCCAACCGCGCTGTGCGGCAGCGGTTGCGATCGTCAACGCGAATTCCTCGTTGCCCCCTCGTGCCGTAGATGGTAGCAATATAAGAAGCTTCAAGTACGAGAACTCCAAACGGATGAACGAAAAGGTTACGGCGATGCTTGTCTGCCGCATCGAAAACGTACTATACTGCGAAACCGGAAAATTGTTGTGATCGCACGGGGCACTGAAGCCGAACCACCGATATATCAGTCGACCCGTGTCGGCGTTACATGGTGTTCACACCCGAATCGTCGAACTAGCCGACGCATGTACGGAATGTAAAACAAATCCGTCATCGACTGTCGCTTCCGCATCACCACGTCATTGAACAGGGACACGCACTGTCCGGGCGCCAGCACGATACAGGCGAGCAGATTCAACATTTTCGACATCACCGTGTTGATTTCGGCGACGCGCGCGACGCGGCGGCGCACTGCGTAGGGTCGCCTCAGGACGGTGCAATCCAGCTGCCCGAGCAGCGCGGGGTTGTCGTCACACACCTGTGAGAGAACGGATGCGACAATCTGTTCGAGACGACAGAAATGTTCGGCCGTATTGCGCTTGCCGCGTGTTGCCTGCCCGCCATGGCGCCGCCACGTTGCGAGACGCTCCGGAATATGCAGCGTATTTGCCGTTGCGGATGCACGCATGGCCCATGCGAAATCCGCCTGTGCCCCAAGGTCGGCACGAAACATGCCGATCGCGTCGAACAGCCGTCGGCGAATCAACAGCTGCGTAACAGATACATAAATCGATTGTAAGCCACTATGGAGGATGGCATCGTGCGGTGCCTTGCGTATGTGACAACGTTGCATCCACTCCCCAAAATAACGGTACACAGCGGTAGCCTCATAGGCGCCTGCCACGACGGCTCCCGATTCATCGATAATATCGAGAAGGCAGTGACAGAGATCACAGTCCTGATGTGCATCGAGCCCGGCGACCATGTGAGCCAGGCACTCCGGATGCATCGTATCGTCACTGGTCGCAATGTAAATATACCTGCCGACGGCCAGACGAATCGCGTGGTTCCAATTGTCGTATATTGTCAGTCTCGGCGCCGACGTCAATCGCATTCTGGGCTCTGAACGGGCGTAGTGTTGAAAGACCTCATAGGCGCCGTCTTCCGAATTGAAGTCGACAACCACCAACTCCCAATCCTGAAATGTCTGCCTCCGCACCGAGTTCAGCCTGGCTTCGAGGAATGGCCGATTATTATAGTTCGGTATGACAACGGAGACGGTTGGTGCTTTCATACGACACAACCTCGCGTGGAGCGGCGATGATCACGTTGCAAACGACAGGTCAACCCCAAATTCCCTGATCGATCAATTGCTTTTCGGCCTGCCCTGACCAATCGCGATTCGCCTTTGGGCTCGCCGGACTCGGGTGCAGCATCTTCCCCACGTTCTGCGATCTTGATACGGTAACCCGTCGCAGTCGCTTTTCCGCAAAAACACCGATACCGACCACCCACTCCGGCTCCAGAATGTCGATCACCGCCTGCAAATGCCGATCGCATGCAGCGTACACCGGTGCGGTCTCGTGCACCGGTAACTTGTTGGGCGTCCGATTTCGACCACTATCCTCGAGGAACGCCAGCGGGCAGTAGTTCACAACATAATGTTCCTCGAAAAAACGCACCGCAGTTACGAATCGAGCCCGAAACAGCCCCCAGAGCCGCCGGCCGCTGACCTCGGAGCGCGCGCACGAGAATCCGTCGACCGGGCGTTTCGGGTGCTCGCTCTCGGGCTGCCTCACCGTGCCCCCGATTTTCAGCCAGCTCGTCACCGCTGCAACCTCACCAAATGGAACCCCTGTCTGCGCCATACCGAAAGGACCGGGATTCATTCCCAGAAAAACCACGCGCTTGCGATTTCGGCCATAGTTCGAGATGTAGTCGCAATGCACATCCCATGCATAATCAAGCGGATTGTAGACGTGGGTCACGGGTGCCGAAAACCGAAGATCGTCAACGTCGTGCCGCAGTCGAACTGCCGCCGCGACGAGCCTGTCAGATACAGAATTCATCGGTACATCCAGACTACGAATGGTACCATCGAGTCGGACACCGGTAGAGGGCATGAACTCGATACTTCGGAGTACAAACGATCGAAGACATCTGTAGACGAGACCGCTGATCGGAAACCGTAACCGCGGCGGGCGTCGCGGCTCCGCCGTTTAATCATGCATTCGTCGCTCGCCGTCACCAATGCGGTTCCCATATCAGCCCGCTGTCGAGTATCAAACGGCAACAATGTGTTGCAAATGTATCCATCAACCGGTCACTTACCTTCGCTTACACACGATTCGCCGTGAACCTCAGCAATTCAAACCCTCTGAGAATAATTTAGATGACTATTCTATTCGTCTCCAGAGCGCGTTCGACGTCGATCGGCAACGGTGCGGCACACCGCGGCTACCAGATTGCCTACGATCTGACACGTATTGCCGGCAAGAACAGAGTCGAGATCCTGTCGCTGCCGGATTGGCAACAGGAAACGCACGTGTCCCGACGCCATCCGCGCACCCACCGCGCGGTCACGCGTTTCATTCCGGCCGGAATCCGACAACCAATCAATCGCCTTCTCCGCAATCCGGGGCGATTCATTGAGGATCCGGCACGGCTGCGCTCGGGGTCTGCGTTTACCACACGCCGATCACTGCCCGGCGATATGCTTGCCGCATATCGCGATTTTCTAACCCAGGCGTCCCGACCGGTCATATCCGTCATCGACGACCCCGGCTTTTCCGCCATTGCTGCCATAAACCGTGCGCATGCAATTCCCACGATCTGCGTGCCACACAACCTTGAATCTCTCGATATGCATGTGTCGGCCGGAAACGGGAGAAACGCGTTCCGGCAGGTATCGCGCGATTTCGCGGATGAATTTGCAATGTACGCCGCCTGCGATGTGCGACTTTTTATTTCCCGGGTAGAAACAGCGTTGGTAAACGGCCTTGGCCTTGCTTCACGCGTCTACCCGTACCGACCTGTTGGCGACATCCTGACGCAACTCGAGCAAATCCGCAAACGACGCGCCGACGCCATGCCGGAAGTCGGTATTTTCGTCATGCTCGGCAGCGCGAACCATCACACCACGGCGCAATCGATGAGATGGTTTTTCGACAATGTCAGGAACGACACGGCATCGGCATCCCGAAGATTCATTGTCGCCGGCGCCCGCTCTGACATTGTCTTGAAGGATTACGCAGCCGACATCACCAATCTGACCGTGCACGGCTGGCTTGAACAGGACGCGCTAGACGATCTTCTGGTTCGAGCCACAGCTGTTATCGCGCCACAAAGGCAAGGTTTCGGCACCGTGACCAGACTCGCCGAACTGGCCAGTGCGGGCATCCCGGTGCTGACATCCGAGCACACGTTGTATGCGACCGGCCCCGTGCCTGGCGTGACGGCGTTACCGGACGACTGGCATCTCTGGCACGAATACCTGACCAACGACGCTTTCACGTTCACAGGTGCCGCCGCCGAGACGTACAAAGACTGGCATGAATCACAGTCCTGCCCACTGTCGGAGGTCATCGCCAGGTTGGCCGGCTTGCCGGCGTAGCTCCCTTTTTGTGTAACCGCCCAGGAGATCGCATGGATGACGCCGTTATTCGGTCATTAATTTTTCGCGCCGGCGAAAAATTAATGTCGGTTCTCCTTTGATGGAAAGTGAGCCAGAATCTTTTGGACCTGTGCAACGATGTCCTGCGTGGTCAATTTCGCGCTGCCATAGGATACTTCGCCGCTCGAACCTCGCCATACAAGCTCGTTCGACACGGTATCGACAACGTCGACAATGACCTCGTTTTTCACGCGCGAGGCTGCCTGGTACGTATCGACATGATAGCCGGCAATGTGATCGCGATGCGCGTGTCTATGCCGCCGTCCCGCGCCCGGCAGAAGCTGGCGTCCGTGGCCATGGTGGCGATGACGCCGGTGCCAATATGTCGTAGAATAGCCTAATACGACACTGTTGTCACCAGTGACATCGCGATCGTAGTAGACGGCGATGCCGAGGTCGGCGGCGCCGACAGGCTCGGCTTCGTATCCCAGGATGCTCATCGCCCCGTGTACTGCCTGTACGATGCGCTTGCGTTCATTGGGGCCAAAAGGCGGCGGCCCGCTTCCATGGGATGGCTTAATAGAGGCAAATGTGGCGAATGTCGAAAAATCGACGTCCGCATCGCGATCTACCGCAACCGACGGCACTGTCTGGCAACCAGCCAAAATCATCCATGTCATAGCCAGGATTACGCCGGCGAATACCCTGTGATTTTTGTATATTGTCATTCTCGGTCCACCTCAATAGTCATCCATCAGTCAATCGCTGAGACACGGCGGAAGCTGTGGGGTTCCGCCGCCGCGGCAAACGTTCGCTGCGGCGCACGAGCGAAATGCGCCGAACACGAATGTGGCAAGGTTATTGCGGCCATCAGTATAAAACGGTCCGCTGGTCGTCCTCTGCCGTTGTGGCAGGCGATCCCGCTCAACTCGAGAAACAGAATTACACAACTGGAGCCGCGATAAGCGATACATCACAATGTGCATACTGATCATAGATGATTCGAAGTCGGACCAGAAGTTATTGCAGCTGATCCTACGACGACACGGTATGGAAGATACACATATCGCCGACTCACCTGCAGATGCCCAAGACCTGTTCGATACGCATGTATTCGACCTTATCCTCATCGATTTCATGTTGCCCGATATCAACGGTATCGAGGCCTGTCGCATCATCCGCGAAAACGACTATTACCGTGACGTCCCCATCATCATGATCACGGCGAATGACGATGATGAAGTATTGCAACTGGCATTCGACGCCGGTGTAACCGATTATTTACTGAAACCGGTAAAGAGAGTGGAATTCATTGCGCGGGTGAAATTTGCACTGCGGTTAAAGACGGAGATAGATGCCCGCAAAGCGCATGAGAAGGAACTGCAAGAACACACCGAATTTTTCCTGCAAGCGGCACGCGAGGCAGACCAGAAGGCGAAATCACTAGAACGCACGGCACTTCAGGATCTCGTGCCGGTGTGCAAGAGCTGCGGGACGATACGTCATCAAAACGGACAATGGGTTACCGTTAAGGATTTTCTCCGCCACTTTACCAAAGTGAATCTGAGCTACTGCCCCGACTGCCATCACAACGTTGTGGGAACGATTGCCACCGGCGTAGCGGCCACCGGCGCGCCAGAGTAGCCGCGCACACACCCGCGTAGAGCGGGTTAGTTACTGCGCCGACGCCGCAACTGCCAGATTATTCCGCCCGCGATCATGATCAGGATAGCGGCCCAGTACTCGTCAACAGACTCCCTGTACGAAAGCCTTATGTCCCTCGGACGCGCATCGAAACGGTGGTGCACAAGAAGATGCAACGCCACGACGGAACCGAAACCGCCTATTACCGATGTAAATGCGATCAGAAACGCCTTGTGTAATTTGAATGCAGCCAAGCCGCTGGCGGCGACCATGATGACAAGCAGCGCATCCCCGGCAAATCCCGACGGGGCTTTTGGCAGTATGTCTATGACAGCAGGTGCGACCATCAGTCCGGCAACAAGTCCGATACAAAATATCCCCGCACGGTAGAGCGTCATGAACATCAGGGCCCCGGCCACAGCGGCAACGCCCGCACTTACGAACATCGCGTAGAATTGACCGGGGTATACATGGCTACAGATCATGAACGCGAGATTGAATCCGAGCACGGCGCCGGCGAGAACCAGCTGAAAGCGCAGAAACCGGTAGCCGAGAAAGCAATATACACAACTGAATATCAGCGTCAGGATAATCGGCGTGGCGTTTAGTAAGTCCTCAGGTGCCATATATTTTCGGCCATTGCGCCCGGCGCGAACGGGTGAGGAGACTGAGGCACCACACATGTGATTTCAAGATCGATCCCAAAACCACCTTCACGCGTCCGGCAACCATACCGACCGTGGCACATTGGATGGGAACCTCTTTGGCGGGATCGCCGGAGGCCTGTCCGCAACACGGCCGTTGCGGCACGTCACCATTACGACAGTAAATCCTTCACTACGTCGCGTTCGGCTACAAGTTCATCTGTGGCAGCCTTCATTTTCTCGCGAAGGCATGCGTCCCATTCGAAACCAGGAACGATCTCGTATGTACCGTCCCCGTCGGAGCGACAAGGGAACGAATAGATAAGCCCATCGGGTATACCGTACGGATTGCCGTCACTTATCACCGCCGAGCTGAATGTTTCGCCGTCCGGCGTCGGAGTGACGAGGGACTTAACGGCATCAATAGCCGCAGAGGCCGCGGAGGCCGCGGACGATTTACCGCGGGCGGCGATGATGGCCGCGCCGCGCTTCGCGACCGTCGACATGAAGTCTCCCTGCAAGTAATCGGTATCGCCGATGACCTCGGCTGCCGGTTTGCAACCGATCTTGACATTCTTGTAATCCGGCACCTGATTCGCGGAGTGGTTACCCCAGATAATCATGTTCTTTACAGATGACACGGACACGCCGGCCTTTGCTGCCAGTTGATTCACCGCGCGATTTTCGTCCAGCCTGGTCATCGCATGGAAGCGGTCCCGGGGCACATTCGGCGCATTGTGCAACGCGATTAGACAATTGGTATTGCATGGGTTGCCCACGGTCAGGATACGAACGTCTGAAGCGGCATTATCGCTGATGGCCCGTCCGGTGCTGGTGAATATCGGCCCGTTCTCCCGAATGAGATCCGCACGCTCCATACCCGGTCCTCGCGGCTTCGAGCCTACGAGTAATACCCAGTTCACACCCGCCATCACGTCGTTCACGTTGTCCGACAAATTGATCTCACGCAGGAGCGGGAACGCGCAATCATCAAGCTCCATTGCCACGCCTTCAAGTGCCTGCATCGCTACGGGCAACTCGAGGATGTGCAGTGCGACCGGCTGATCGGCGCCAAATACCTCTCCTGAAGCAATTCGAAACAACAGGTTGTAACAAATCTGACCGGCTCCGCCGGTAACGGCTACGCGAATAATTGACTGTGCCATGCGAAGGGCGTCCTTTCCGTTTTATATGATTACACGATGCGACAACAACCACATCGCTAACCTAGCGACGCATATTCGGTTTTCAAGGATACCGGTTCCAAAACAATTCAGTGAAGAGATCGATGCGATATCTTTTACCTGAAATCGAAAGAATCGCAGGCTTTTCCGCTTTAAATTAATCGTCGCAGCCCTATAATGGCCCAACCCATAATCATAGCCGTAGTCGTATGTTGCCAAGGTAGCAATCTCGACTCCGGGGATACGTAACGTCGTTTTGCATTGCACCGATCATGCCGCGCACCGATCTGTGCTGCCGATCATTGCTGGCGTGTCCCAGTCAAACGAAAAAGGATTTCCCATGAAATTTGATGGACTTTCATTCCCGCCGTTCAGCCTGAGCCGCCTTCTTCGCACTGTTTTCGCGCCGGACGGCGGCGAGACCACATGCATACTAATCGATCTGGAATCGCCGGAGAACGTCCGGGATTTCGGTTTTCTCAAGTCCCCGCAATTGTCGATACAACGGCATGCATACGAGGTATTCTATAAGGGCCTTCGGGACGGTGTTGCCGATAAACTTGGCCTTAAAGGCGGTGATTTTTTTGCCTACAAGATCACTGGAGGCAGCAACTTGGATCTGCCTGACGAGGTCTATGATACGGCCGGGAACCAGTTGAGTCTCGAGCGGGATATTTACACGTCCTACGATATCATCCTGTGCGTTTCCACATATTCCGCGACGGCACCGCTCACCGCATTCGCGAAGCAGTTTGGTTTTCGCGGCGCCACGTTGCACGGGCTCAATGAGATTATCCTCGGCTCAGGGCTGGCAGTGGATTACGACGATGTCAGCCGTGACGCGGAAAAGCTGCGTCTCGGCATGACCAAAGCCGATTCGGTCGAAATCGATTTCGTGGTTAACGGTCGATCGCTTTCGCTGAAGTTGGAGCTGGGTGGCCAGGAAGCTCAGAAAAGTCACGGACTCTGCCGCGGTAAGAAACCGGATATCGCGAATCTCCCGGCCGGCGAAATCTATTTTGTCCCGAAAGGCGCCTCAGGACAGTTTCCACTGAAATATGAGGACGACGACACAATCGGGCTGATGGACGTAGAGGACGGGCGCATCGTTCACGCCACACTCATCAGCGGCAATCAAGACACGGTCGACGCCCATGTCAAAAAGCTCGAATCCGATCCGGTCACGGGCGAACTCGGAGAATTGGGGTTCGGCACACAGCGCCTGCCCGTGTCCGGCAGGGATATTCAGGACGAAAAGATATTCGGCACCTTCCACATTGCGACCGGCCGCAGCGACCATCTCGGCGGGCATCTCACACCGGATAAGTTCGTCCACAGCCAGAATGCGACACACGACGACATTCTGTTTGCGCCACATAAAACACCGGAAATTCAGGCGCCCCGGGTTCGCGCTCACTGGAACGGCAGGTCGGAGATTCTCATCGAAAACTACAAGGCAAGTGACTACATGAATGCGCTGCTTTCCTCCTGATGTGTAATGACCGTTGGATGAAACGACCTGCCTCTGCGCCCACGATCCCACTATGACTGCCGAGAAAAAATTGACGTTGCGCGACCTCGCGTCGCTCTATGAGGCCGATAAGAAAATCGTCGCGCTTACGGCGTATGACACGCCAACAGCCCGACTCGCCGACGAGTCGGGGGTGCATATCGTCCTGGTCGGTGATTCGGTCGGAATGACGACGTTGGGTTACCCAAACACGCTGTTGGTCACCCTGGAACAGAGTCTCCATCACACGGCCGCCGTCGCTCGCGGCGTCCGCCGTGCGCTTGTCGTCGGGGATATGCCGTTTCTCAGTTTTCACATGCATAGCGATGAGACACTGCGCAACGCCGGCCGCTACATTCAGGAAGCGCGCGCCGATGCCGTAAAGCTTGAGGGTGGCCGCGCCGTTGCCCTCACCGTAGCTCGCCTCGTGGAATGCGGTATTCCGGTGATGGGCCATGTGGGGCTGTTACCCCAGAAAGTTGTCGTTGACGGCGGCTACCGCGTTCACGGCCGCACCGAGACAGAGGCTGAAGCCATTATCGCCGATGCCCGCGCACTGGAAGATGCCGGCGCTTTTTCCGTTATTCTGGAAGGTCTGCCGCAGGCGTTGTCGGCGCGAATCACGGCATCGGTCGGTATCCCCACGATCGGGATTGGCGCCGGACCGCATTGCAGTGGGCAGATTCAGGTCGTCCACGACATCCTCGGCTGGAGCGAAGATTTCAACCCGCGCCATGCAAAACGCTACGCAAATCTTGCGCGCGACATCCGCGCTGCCATAAGCGAATATGCGGACGATGTCACCCGCGGAAACTTCCCGGGCAAAGACCAGACCACACCATGAATATAGTCACCAGTATTGCCGCGATCCAGACGCAGTCTCGCCGGTGGCGGATGGACGGCAAATCCGTAGCGCTGGTACCGACGATGGGCTACCTGCACGCCGGCCACATATCACTCGTGACACGAGCGCGAGAATTGGCCGACATAACCGTAGTGAGTATCTTCGTCAATCCCACCCAATTTTCGCCATCCGAAGATTTGACCGCGTATCCGCGCGACCTTGAGGCTGATCGCAAAAAATGTCTCATTGCCGGTGTCGATGCCATTTTCTTACCTGCGGCGGAGGACATGTATCCGACGGGTTTCTCCACCTGGGTCAACGTGGAACACCTGAGCCAGCCGCTGTGCGGCGCCTCACGACCGACACATTTCCGCGGCGTGGCAACGGTCGTGGCAAAGCTTTTTCTTGCGGTTCTCCCGGATGTCGCGGTATTCGGCTGGAAGGACGCTCAACAGGCGATCGTAATAAGACGCATGGTGCGCGACCTGAACTTTCCGATCGCGATCGACATCGCACCGACGCTGCGTGAACCCGATGGCCTCGCCATGAGTTCGCGAAATTTGTATCTCACGCCCGATGAACGGTACCGTGCGACATCGATAAACCGCGGATTGACCCGCTGCCGTGAGTACTTTGACCAGGGAGAGCGATCTGCAGCAACGCTAATCGCGATTGTGACCGGCGAAATTGCGGCCGAAGGGGGTGAAATTGAATATGTGTCCTGTGTCGATACGAGCGATCTCAATGCGTTGGATCACCTCGATCGCGACGCAATCGTGGCGGTCGCGGCGCGTTTCGGGCGGGCGCGCCTGATCGACAATGTGGTGTTGACTGCCTGACCGGCGCAGGTCCTGCCCAATGTCGTTGATCAGCGGCTCCCCTTTCGTCGAAACGGGTCGAGTACGTCGCGGCCCCAGAACTCATCCATTTTCTGCACAAGTTTAAACAATTTGCTGCTGGCATGCTTGGTCGATGTATCGGTCTGCAGCTTTTCGATTTCGAGCTTAAATTCTGCAAAGAGATGATTCATGTTCATCAATCGCAATGCCAGAAGCCGGGCGACATTCATGCAGATTTCCGGGTTCGTACGGAACAACTCGTAGAGGTCGTCTACGATGTAAAAGCTGGTTTGCTGCTCTGCGGAGACCGTAGCTGAATAGTCACCGTCAAGAAGGGCTGATATTTCACCAAAAATTGTGCCCGGCGTGTTCACGCGACACAATTCATTGCCTGATGCCGTGACACGCACGGAGCCGTCCTTGAGGATATATACGCGGTCGCCCTTCTTGCCTTCCTCGAGAATGACATCGCCCTTCTCAAATCTTTCCTCCGGCAGACCTTCAATCTCAATCATCAATGTATCCATCTTGCCGCACACTCCGGTTTAGGGATTCGCAGGTATACGCACGGTGAAACATCGTGCCTGTATATACAGGATGGCGCAAATTACCGTGGTTGATATCTTTTTGCAAGATGCGAATGTAACGGGCTATGAATTTACTCCACCGCAACGATGAGACCTTCATGCGCCTGGCGCTGAATCAGGCGGCAATAGCACGCGACGAAGGCGAAGTGCCGGTCGGGGCTGTGGTGGTCGTGGAGGGACATGTAATCGCGCGCGCCTTTAATCAGGTCGAAAAACTTCGGGACGCAACGGCCCATGCGGAGATATTGGCGATTACGCAGGCTTCGGCGGCGATAAAGGACTGGCGCCTCAGCAACGCCACGTTATACGTGACCAAGGAACCGTGCGCCATGTGCGCTGGCGCCATGGTGAACGCCAAACTGGGCACGGTCGTATTCGGCGTAACCGATCCGCGCGCCGGCGCGGCCGGGAGCGCGCTGAATGTTACCGCTTTTGACGGGCACTTGCACAAGGTCACGGTTCTTTCGGGGGTGCTGCACGAAGAATGTCTGTGTATACTTCAGGAGTTCTTCCGCAAGCGACGTCAAGACAAGCGAGACAATTGACGTGTTACGACCGCTATACACACGATGCGTGCGGCGGTGTTGGTAGCGGTCCCCTGCGACCGTACACCGCTGCGTAGTTCGGCTCGCGAGGCCGCTCGCCCTCAAGGATTTTTTTTGCGGCTCCAGGATTTTTTTGCGGCTCGCTCGCCCTCCAGGCAAAGTCCGATTCATGGCGGTGCTCGATCCTTACGTATGCGCTAACGGCTCCTGCCGTCACCGACGCAAGTAGTTCCGTTGAGAATCCCACATGTGAAGACGCCAGTATTCTCCTTCGAGATTTGTAACCTGAAAGCGTGAAAAAACGGCGCAAAAAGCATTGGCGATATTGATTAACCTGTTGGGATAGAGTATTTTATATTACCATCAAGCAACATAAATCCTCTAACCCAACAGGTGATTACAATGCATTTCAAAATCGAGCAA
>JAJFLQ010000006.1 GCA_021772615.1 Verrucomicrobiota bacterium
AAAACTCGAAACGCTCGAAGCAATACTCCACGGACTTGGCTTTCGTCTTTCGGTGGAACCGCTGGAAGTTTAGCCGACTCTTTTTTTCGATATCGAAAAAAAGATTGGAGGCGTGGACCGGATTCGAACCGGTGAATAAAGGTTTTGCAGACCTCTGCCTTACCACTTGGCTACCACGCCGTTTTGTTCAGGAAAGAAACACCAATTATCGACTCCTCAATATAGATAGAAACGCCGTGTTGTCCATACCCGATACGGCCAAATTCCGTATTATTGGGGAGAGGATGCCGGCAGACAGCGGGTCAGCGCCTGGATACCGTGTTCGAAATCTGCGGGTGGCGTGAGCAGTGAACAGACAACGACAGGATCGTCTTCGAAATCGTAAAGAAATCCGGGGTGGAAGGTTACGTTCTCATTGTCGAGGATGTGCAGAACCCAGCCCTCGTCGCTGCGTACCGGCGGCAGATCGATTACGGCGGACCAACCACCCTGTACGCCACGTCGGGTCGCCGCCGTGGCCGCCAGCGCTCGATCGAGCATGTCCAGGTTTGCCTGTAGCCGTGTCCGTATTGCCGACTGGATGGCGTGTCGCGCGGCGAGGAGCGTCGGCGCGGCCGCTTGCACCGGGATGGATGCGGAAAGGTACATGTCGTTTATGAGCTCCAGTGCGGCAACGGCGCGTTCACGTGGCGGTCGAGGCCCACACACGACGATCCAGCTCAGTTTCATCTGCGGCAAGGCTGCGACCTTGGACAGACCACTGAGAATAAAGGTCACGTCTTCGTGGTCACCACAAAGCGAGCGGCGATTCGCGCCGGTGTCGCATAGATCGTAATCCAGAAAAACCTCGTCAACGATCAACGGAACCCGATGCCGGCAGATGTTCTTTGCTGCAACCAGCTCCGCCGGAGCAATATACGACCCGGTAGGGTTGTTTGGATTTACGAGGATCATCGCGCGGGTATGCGGCGAAATCGCCTTCTGAACTGACACGAGATCGATACGCCACGAATTATCGTACACGAGCCGGTATGGAGCCACGTGGAGTCCATCAAGGGCGGCAAGGTAGTCGAACAGCGGATATGACGGCTGCGGTGTGAGTACGCTGTCGCCCGGATCCGCCAGGAGCCGGAACAGATGAGAGTAGGCCTCACTGGTTGAAGCCGTTACGATGATCTGCGCCGGATCGACATCGATCGCGTGATCGCGGTAATAAGCGGCGATGGCGGCGCGAGCCGGCAACAAGCCGGCAGGTTCGGGCGCGTACGATACGACGTCCGCCAAGGACATTGACGACTCCGAATCCTGCTGACAAACATCAAATCCGACCGTTGTCGGATTCGACTTTGTCAGATCAACGACAGCGATGCCGTTCTGTTCTTTTTCCCTGATTATCCGGCTGAACGCGTTGGTTTTGGCTGTCCAGTTCAACCTGTTGGAAAATCGCACGGTGTCAGGCATTCGCGGTTTGAAATTCGATGATGAATGTGGCGCCCCCGGACGGATTATTCTCGGCCCAGATAATCGCGCCGTGAGCGCTGACGATTTCGCGGCAGATCGACAGTCCAAGGCCGGTGCCGCCCGCACCGGTTTTGGTCATAGCGGATTGAGCAAACTTGTCGAATACGAAGTCCAACTCGCCGGGCGGAATTCCGATTCCTTCGTCGGATATCCGTACGGTGATATTGTCTTTGCCCGCATCTACGTCAATTGATATCCTTCCGTTGTACGGCGAGAATTTCAACGCGTTACTTAAGAGATTGCGGAAAACCTGTTTCATCCGTTGCTGGTCAAGGCTCGTGTGTATTTCGGACCGTGAATAGCAAGTGACCAGCGAAATCTTCTCTTCGTCCGCCGCCAGCCTGAATTCATCGACGACGGATTCGATCAGGCTCCGCAAATCCGAGTCGGCGAAGGTGAACGTCGTTTTTCCCGCCTCCAACTTTGCGAGGTCGAGGAGATCATTCAGCAACCGCAGGAGTGTATCGCCGCTGGTTTCAATTTTTTGAAAATAGGAATGTAGTTTTTCCCTGGGCGTGTCCTCGATCCTGCGGTAGCCGAACCGGGCGTAACTGAGAATATGGTGTAAGGGCGTCCGCAATTCGTGGGACATGTTCGCAAGAAATTCGCTCTTAGCCTGATTGGCAAGTTCGGCGGCGTCCTTTGCCGCGGCCGTTTCCAGAAGCACCTCCTCGATCTGGCATGTGCGTTCCGCTACTTTGTGTTCGAGTTCGGATTTCGCCGTTTCTACTTCACGGTTCACCGATTCCAGTTGACCGGTCCTGCAGTTCAATTCGTAACACAACTGGCCGAGTTCGTTTCGTGCGCGATCGTCGAGTTGATTGCACATCGATTGGTTTGATTTCGACGAGGCGGTCAAGTCTGCCGAGATTCGGCGCAACGGTCGGATTACAAGGCGGCGTAAGACGATGAACATGACCAGCAGCGAGATCGTCTCCAACGCAACGATGTAGGCGATAACCTGTTTGGTAATGGCGTCCGCCGATTTGTACACCTTCGACAACGGTGTCACCACAACCACTTTCCAATATGTCGACGGCATCAGAAAAATCGATACCAGTACCGGCTCGTTAAGGACGCAGTCGTCGTCAAGCACCAATCGTATTTTCTCGTACGATTGGGATGTGCTGTCCGTGGCCTGATCGTCGATGATGGCGGCAATTAGTTGCGCCTCCTTGTGGTTTATCTGGTAGCTGTCCTCGTCGATGGTGGTAGCTAGCTTATCTATGGATTCCGTATCATCGTCACGTTCAATCAGATCGTCATTCAGCTGATTGAGTGTATCCGCAATCGACGTGAACACCGGAAAATTGCGTGCCAGATCGTCCGCGTTTATAAATTCTTCGGCGGTTTTTCCGCTATCGTCCTGCTGGTACGTTTTTACCATGTCCGGCCTTGGGAACGAGAGAAACTTGTTGTTTCGGTCCAGGGCATAGATGTAACCTCCCGTGACCCTGGCTGCATTCTTGAGAATATGATGCAAACCGGACAATCTGATATCGAGCGTGGTGACGCCGCTGAAGCGGTCATTCCTGTACACGGGATACGTGCATGTCACCATGGGCTCGAACGAATACGGGTCCATATACGATTTTGACCAGAACGGGGTCGCCGTCGAATAGTAACGTGCCGGCACATACCATTCTTCGTTGTGGTACCCCGGGCCATCGGGATCGTTGTAGTCGTCGTAGAATTTCAGTGTTCCGTCATTCTCTCGACCCCAGAAAAAGCTGTGGCGTTCGACACGCTCATCGAAAGCGTACGGTTCCGGCCAATACCCCCCGCCGGCAATGATGGTGTTTTCGGATTCGTCATCCAGGAGGTGGGGAAGAACATCCATCAAGGCCTTGCGATCGGCCGGCATCGCTTCGCATAAGTCGCTGATGGCGAGGGCAAGTGCTTCCATCGCAGCGATGGGTTCGCCCAGATTCGATACCACCCGGTTGCCAAGCTGGACCGCGAGTGCCTGTTCCTTTTCGATGATCAACGCGCGTTCGACCTTGAGCAGGACGGCTATCGTGATGGCGACCATCGCGATAAGCAGCGTCAGCTGACACAGCGTAATCTTGAAGTGGAGTTTCTCGTACCACTGCAACGCGGGTCTTCCAGAAGATGATGGCATGTCGTAGTCGTCTTTAAGAATCACCGCAACGGACGTCATAGATGGGCGAACGGCTGTTTTTGAAACCTGCCCGGCTGGCGATATGTGCCTCCGCGATTTCGCAATGTTCATGCCACAGAGGCCGAGCTGACAGGATCGCACATGGCGTTAGGGTTAACAAACACAGACAGGAATGTCTATGCTACTACGTAGGCTCACCCGCGATAATTGCCACACACGTGCGTCCATGGCTGCTCGTGCGGGTCGAAATTTCCCAACTTACGGGTTTGCGCCCGGTGCTTCTGGTGATAACGTCGGGCGTTCGCATTTGCCCGGATTCGAGATGTAATCTACCCAACTCCGAACGTCTGCTTGAAATCGGACATTCGGTCCGAATTATCACCCTTGGAGCTGTGTAATCATGGCGAATCAATGTCCAACAAGAGTCGGCTTTGCATCATGAGCAGACTGCCGATACACGCATTCGAAAAAGAGATTAAACAGTCACTGACCGCAGGGAATCGGCTGGTTCTCGCGGCTCCGACCGGCTCCGGCAAGTCGACGCAGGTGCCGAAAATGGCACGTGACGCCGTCGGAGATGGCGGGCGGGTACTGGTGCTGCAGCCACGGCGGATTGCAGCACGTATGCTCGCCGCGCGCGTTGCGTCCGAAATGGGCACACGGCTCGGCGATGTGGTCGGGTACAGGACGCGGTACGATTCAAAAGCATCCACACACACACGCATACTCTACGTTACCGAGGGCATCCTGCCGCGGATGATTCTGTCGGATTCGGCACTGCGCGGTGTCGGTACGGTGATTCTTGACGAATTCCACGAGCGTTCAATCACCACCGATCTGGGCTTGGGCCTGGTCAGGCGCCTGCAGGAAAGCGCTCGAACCGATCTGCGCTTGGTCGTGATGTCCGCAACGATCGACGTCGGTATACTCGGGGACTATCTCGCCGACGCCCGGACGATCACTTGTGAGGGACGCTCCTATCCGATTGAGATATCATACGAGCCCGCGGCCGGCAATCGGCCGGTCTGGGAACGGGCGTCACGCGTGCTCCAGGGCATCATGCGAACCGGTATCGAAGGTGATGTGCTCATCTTCATGCCCGGCGCCTTCGAGATCAATCGCACCATTTCCGCTATCAGAGATATGTCGCTCCCGGAGCCGGTAGCGGTGCTGCCGCTGTATGGCAGTCTTCCGACCGATCAGCAGGATTGTATCATGGCGCCGACGGACCGGCGTAAGGTGGTGGTGGCCACGAACATTGCCGAGACGTCGCTCACGATACCTGGCATCCGTTGCGTGATCGACGCCGGGTTGGCGCGCATACACCGCTACGATCCGCATCGCGGCATCAATACGCTGGAGTTGGAACCGATCAGCCAGGCGTCGGCCGACCAGCGCGCGGGCCGCGCCGGTCGCGAGGCGCCGGGGCGCTGCGTGCGCCTGTGGTCCGCCGCCGAGCATCGGCGCCGACCCGAGCACACCGACCCCGAGGTCCGCCGGATCGATCTTGCAGAAACCGCATTGTACCTGCGCTGTACCGGGTTTCCGGATATCACGCGATTCCCGTGGCTGGAAGCGCCGGATCAAGCTGCAATCGCCGCCGCGCAGGCTGTTATTCACCTGCTTGGGGCAGTCGACCCGAGGTCGGACAAACTAACCGCGCTCGGCAGGCGAATCGTCGCGTTTCCGGCGCATCCGCGACTCGCCAGGATGCTGATTGACGCCGGCGAAAGCGGCTGCCTGCGCACTGCCGCCACGATCGCCGCCATGATCAGTGAACGACCCTTCACGATGTCGGATGCAAAATCGCGGCGGGTGTTCATCAAACACTTCGGACAATCCGGAAGCGCCGGTGGTACGGGCGACGAAGACGTGGACTCGGATTTTTTCATGATGGCCGACGCGCTCGCGTTTGCCGAGAATGCGAAGTTCAACCTCGATGCTTGTCGTCGCAGCGGTATTCGTGCCGGCGCCGCACGCGAGGTATGCCGGGCGACCGGGTTATTCCTGCAGATCGCCGAGCGCAACGGCCTCTATGCCGCCAGCCATGCGCCGCGCGACAACGGCGCCGTCATACGTGCGATTCTTGCGGCGTATCCGGACCATCTCGCGCGGCGCCGCGACAAGGGCAGTTTGATTTGTGAATTGGCCGACGGCCGACGCGGCGAGTTGTCGCGATCGAGCGTTGTGCGCGATGCCGAACTGCTCGTCGCCGTCGAGATTCGGCAGGCTCAGCGCAAGGGAGAGGGCCGTCGCGTGGAGCTGTCATTGGCCAGCGAAGTGGCGATCGAGTGGCTGATCGATATGTATCCGGATGATTGGGAGTTCGCCAAGACCCCGGTGTGGAACGAACGAACCAAAGCGGTCGAGCTGCATGTGGTCGATCGCTGTCTGAGTCTGGTGGTAAACGAGCAGCGGACGCCTGATGTCGATCCGGACGTTGCCGGCCGGCTGTTGGCGGATGAGGTGTTGCGCGATGTGACGGTGCTAACGTCTTGGAACAAAGATGTAAAGGAATGGATCCGCCGGGTGCAGGCTGTGGCGGAGTGGTTTCCGGAGCGGGAGATACCCGGTTATACCGAGGATGACATACGGTCGGTCATCACGTCGCTGTGTGCCGGGAAGCGGCGCCTGAAGGATGTGGAATCGAAGCCGCTTCTTCCCTGGGTGCGCGGATTTCTGATGACGCCGCAGCAGCATTTTGTCGAATCGATGGCGCCGGCCGAGCTTCGCCTGCCGTCCGGTCGCAAGATGCGGCTGCGCTACGCGCCGGGCAAACCGCCGCGGGGAAACGCCAAAATCCAGGACCTCTACGGCCTCACCGCGACACCGACCGTCGGTGCCGGCAGGAAGCCGGTGCTGCTGGAGATATTGGGGCCGAACATGCGGCCGGTGCAGGTCACCGACGATCTCGCCGGTTTCTGGCAAAACCTTTACCCGGAATTGAAGAAATCGCTGAGCCGCCGCTACCCGAAGCACGATTGGCGGTGAGAAGCATGATTCGCTCGGGAAAATCGGCGTCATTGTGCTGCCAGGAAAATGCACGATTGTCGCTGGCGTCCGAGGTATTTGACGCCGCTGGTAACCTGATCGACGAAAAAGAGCAGAAAGCGATTCAGGGTCTTGGCGTTGACTTGGTGAAGATGGCGGATCGGCTGAAGGCGGGGTGACGTTGGGAACCGCGAATGGACGCGAATAGACGCTAATGCAGGGCGGAGAGAAGGCAGGGTGAGGTTGGGAACCGCGAATGGACGCGAATAGACGCTAATGCAGGGCGGAGAGAAGGCAGGGTGAGGTTGGGAACCGCGAATGGACGGGAAT
>JAJFLQ010000051.1 GCA_021772615.1 Verrucomicrobiota bacterium
GCCGCAGTATCCGGCAAGTCGTGGATAACCTTAACGAATACCTGCGGGGTTGGTGGGGCTATTTCGGTCTCACTGAATCCTACAATCGCCTGAAACCGTTGGATCACTGGATTCGACGGCGACTGCGAGCAGTCCTCTGGAGACAGTGGAAGAACCGAAGAACCCGGGTTCGGGAACTCCTCAAACGGGGAGTTTCTCTGGATTATGCGGTGACTAACGGTTGTGCCCGAAAAGGTCCTTGGCGGATGAGTCGGGTCAAGTGGGTGCATATCGCCTTGCCGGATTCCTTTTTCCAGAAGCTCGGGCTTGTTATTCCATGGATTTAGCCTGCTCTGGATCAGCCGAATCGCCACTTACGTGACCCGTACGAGTGGTGGTGTGGGAGGGGCGCCCTTCAAGGGGCGTCCCTAGCGTAAGGAAGCGCTTCTGCTTCCGATGCTTTCGCGATTTTCCAAAATTCATAGAATACATTCATGTATCCATCTTTCCCTTCAGTTTCCGTGAAGATGCCGGCCTTCCGCGGAAACAATTTAGAGGTATTCCTCGAAATTCATATCCTTGCATTCTGCTGCTAGCACTGGTATCATAAAGTCGCACGTGATGCCGCGAAAACATGGGAAATGTTGGCCGGCTGTTGGGGACCGCAAGCCGGACTCATCGAAATCTTTCGTTAAGCTAATTTCGATACCGCCTCGAAAATGAAGCCGAAGGCCACTGTCTGAGGAGTCCGTATCAACAGGCGCAAAACCGACCGTGTCCTCTCTATCTCGTTCCAATACCCTGCTGCACCATTAGTAAAATTGCCACGGTCGCAAATTTTGTTCATTTGTTCTTGACTCATCGTGGAAAGAATCCGAATGATTTTGTCAATCTCAACAGCCATAAGACTTCTCTAACGTTTGAGTTCGGCTACGGGGATGGAGCGGCAGCGGGTTCCCCATTATGGTGGAGCGCCATGTTCGGTTTTCCTTCTATCGCAATATGAATGGACTACCGTCCGGTTCTGGCCAATATCGGATATAATCTTCTTGCTCCAAATTCCTCAGGCCGGCTCCCGATGGCATCACTTCCAGCTTATCGAGATAACTTCTTGCCTCCGTAAAGCACCGATTCGGGTGTTTGGTGATGATAAATAGGTTCATCACGCCCTGACCAATATCATTCCCATCGACAAAGCCAGATTGCAAAGTTCCCTCCAATTTTCTCTGAACGTCGGCAAGCTCCTTGAATCTATCCGGCGAATCGCATGGAAACTCAATTACAAGCTGAAAACTTTTCACTCTAAACGGCCACATAGTACTAAGATAATTTCACCGAACGACTACCTTCATTTACGTGCTAGGAGTGCCAGCGGATAGCACGTTGAGTGGAATGATTGGTTCGGTTTTCTTGTTTTGTTACCAAAACTTCCACCATGGCTTGCTGATATTCTGAGAATCTTCAACATCGTACTCGGCCTTTTCATAACGGTATTCAGGTAAAGAATCTATGACGAGTGGGTCGCCGCTATCGCCTATAATGTCATCGTAGCATTGACCCATATCCGTTCAAATTGAAGCATCCTGAATCGCTTTATGCCGTTGCTCTGGTGTCGTTAAACCTTCGGAAGTTGCCAACGGCCCCGCAGCGTTGAGAAATCTCAAGACTGCTGCAGCCACCTTTTCATCCCCTTCCTCCGAAAACATCCCATAGCTGACAGGACTCGTGCCGACATCACGACCGCCAACAAAATGATAGTTGAATGTCACCATTCTTGCAACGTTTAGCAGGGGTGTTGCCTAAACCCTGGACGCGGCGTGTTGATAAAATGGTCGTTCAACGTTACAGCTCTGTCGAACTCTGGTTATCGTTTGCTGGGTGATTACGCCTTTTTCCTTGTCTTTGCGGCTTTGCGTCTCTGCGTGAGATCCATTTCGTTACGGTTGTAACCACGGCTCTGTGGGCCGTGCCACACAACGCGAACCAACGTAAAGTACGGCACACGCTGCCGCTTTCACCAACATTTGGCGTACAGATCGGCAATCGCATCCTGCGGCGATTTCGCCTGGAATCCGTAACTCGCAGCCAGGGAGCTGTCCAGCGCTACATTTTCCTGTCGAGCCGCAGGCAGCGAGACGTCACGGCGCAGGCACGGTCGCAGTTGCGCGTTTGGCACTTCGAAAATTTCGGCGATCGCACGTCCGAACTCAAACCTGGACAGGACCTTAGGACCCGCCAGGTGCCACAGCGGCGCATGGTGTTCGAGCGCGAGCAGCAAGCCTCCGGCTGCATCGGCGCCGGAGATCGGCGTGCGGTATTCGTCGGTAAAAAGCGGAATCGGCACACCCTCACGCATCTTCTTGAGTAATGGCTGCAGGAAACTGCAGGCAACGGGCCCGGCGTCACCAAACATCAGCGGCAGCCGGCAGATGGTCAGGTCGGGACAGCGCGCACGCATACCAATCTCCGCGAAGACCTTGTGCTCGCCGTAACGATTGATCGGGAAGGGCTCGTCGTTTTCTTTATATGGCGCTTGCGTGCCGTCGAATACCAAATCTGACGATGTAAACACGCACGGAATACCGTGATCACCGCACAACCCGGCGATATTCACGGACATGTCGAGGTTAATTCTCTGTGAATCGCCGGGATTATTCTCACAATAATTTATGTCGGAAATCGCTGCTGTGTGGAAAACAGCGTCCGGTGCCGTTTCGCGAAAAAGCGCCTTGAGATCGCGGAAATTCGTGAGGTCGACACTGGCGATCCTTACCCGCGGATCCTTGAACGGATGCCGCCACACCGTGCCGTAACACGCCCAATGCGGTGACAGTGCGTCGACAAGATTCCAGCCGAGAAAACCGCTTGCACCAGTTACCAAAGCCTTGCGCATTGTTAGTAATAAACCTTTTGCCAGTAGGGGAGTGTGACCACGCGTCCGACATCGCTGTCTCCTCGCTGCGCGGGAAGATTGCGCAGGTTCAGGGTCGAAACCTGTCGTCGGCTGATTTCGCCGTTCGGCGACGTAACGATGGCATCAAGCGTGAAAACGACGGTGTCGCGCGGATTGAATGTGACCAGACTGCGGAGGCGAGACGCAAGGTCCAACCCCAGGCATTCCTCGATCGTCGGCTGATCAACAAACCCCTCGCTACGGCATTCCGTGATCGTCTGGCGATCGCTCGACGATAGGCCGCCGGGAAGGTTGGTTTGGAGCCAGTGCATCGGCGCCGACCAGAAGGTGTAGCGTTTGTTACGAATCGGATCGGAAATGTTCAACGGCGGCGGCACGCGAAACAACGTATCCGGCAGCGCTGTCGACGATTCCATACGTTCCAGGTCCGGCGCGAGGTATTTTACGTTCTTAATCCAATACATCTCTTCGCGGAATTGGACCTTCCGATTTCGCGGGAAATCTTCCAAGCCGATTCGTTCGTAATCGTCTTTTTCCATACCAAATGTGGGATGGCGGAGCAGGTCGTCGCCATCCACATAATCCTGATACACCGCAAAAAATTCTTCGATATTGTCCTGCATCTCCTCATCATCGCCGGCCCGCTGGTTGATGATGCGGTTTTTCTCGCTGTTCAGGCGATCGATATTCCATCCGCGATTCACATCGAATATCTTGACTTTGGCCATGAAGCCGTCGGCCATTTCCAGGGTGTGATCTCTGCCGTCAGCCCACCAGCTTTCTTCTTCAACGTCGTCAATGCCGAGTTCGTCGCGGGATGGGTAGTTGAAATTGTAATTCATCACCATCCACTGCACGAATGACGTTGCCGATTCCGTGTGGTACTTCGCGACACTGCGGTCGACATTAACCTTGGAGCTGATCCCGGCAACCTTGGATGTGGTGATCAACATCGCCGACAGCACCGAAAAAAGACTGATGACGCCGAGCACGACCATCAATGCGAGGCCGTCTTGATCACAAATTGCGCTTGATCGTTGCATTATTCTTTGTCCCGTTGCTGCCATCGTCCCCAGCGCTCGTAGTACGACGATCCCCCGGTGCGCCGAAGCCAGTTCTTTTCCGTACCGTCGTTCCATTCCACATGTACAAGAATCGCAAGCGGCAGGTAGTCGCGGTCGCCCCAGTCATCGATAAACTCCACATCTTCGTCTTCCTGATCCAGATAAAAAAACGACACCGAGTCAACATCATGGCTAAGGACCGAGCGCCGCAGTTTTTCTGCGCTCAGGCTTTCCGGAAACGGAGGTCGCTCGCAGTAGTACGCGACGAATTCGTCGTCCTCCAGCAGCATCGCGCAAGTACGGATAGCGCCATCCTCCAGCCTGTTGAAGGCATGGATGTACGTAAAGTCCACGCGTTCGCTGTCGCCACGGAAGCTCAACGGCGGTCGGCGAAAATCGTCGTTCGGCCACGTGAAAGGGATGATGTTCGACAACAGCGAATCGATACTGCGATCGAGGAGAAGCACGTTCTCCAGTTGTTGTGAATGCCGGTTCAGTTGTTCCCACGACGACGTCACCGTGGCTGTGCCAAGGAAAAGGACGCCGATCACCGTAACGAGCAGTGTAATCGCAACGATAACTTCAATGAGCGTATAGCGGTGATAGCGACAGCGCGTTGATCGTATCATCATAGAACCGCGTCTTCCGGAACAAGCTTGTGTACGGTCTGGCGTGCGCGCTCCTCGCCGGTATCGTCTGTAATCACGATCGTGTACACGCCCAAAACCCAACCGCGGTAAGGTTCCACAGCATAATCCGGCAGTCCGTCTTCAACGACGTCGAGGTAGCATGATGCGCTGAAGCCCTCGGGCAGCAGGTTTTCCGGGACAGCCAGATCACGGGGGTTGGCGACGAGGCAGAATTCCGTGGCCTGCTCGATGCTGTGCTGTACGAGCCATCGCTGTTGCGCCCGGATCAATTCACTCTTGGCCTGTGCCGATATGGCCAGTGTCACCCCCATCGCCATCGCGAGGATCATCACGGCGAATAGAATCTCGATGAGCGTAAATCGCCTAGTTTTCATTGTAAACCACCAGTGGACGTCCCGTGAGTCTGTCTATGTCAACGGTCACACGCGCAGCACCGCCAATAAGTATCGACACCATTGGCCCGGCGCCTTCGCTGTTGGGATAGAAATCATAGGTTGGATTGCCGGATGCGAACGCGTCGGTTGCATACGGATCGAGCACCGTGCCTTCTGGGAGCGCATATGTGTCCACCTCAGAGAAGAGTGAGCGGTTGCCCTTTTCCGCGTCGCCGGCCGCGTCGCCCGATTTCTGAATGCGAATTCGGTTCTGATCGAAGTCGAATATCAGCTGGACCGGCCGGCCCGTGGCGGCTGCCATGCTCGAGGCCATGTAGAACGACGAATTGATCGACTTAAAGGCCTCGGCGCGTTTCAACCCGGCCGGCACTTTTCCAATCCTTGGAATGACCAGCCCAAGCGCCGTCGCCATGATCACAAGGACAATCATGACTTCGATCAGTGTGTAGGCGCCGAGCTTCCTAATCTTCTTCTTCTCGCCAGCTGAAAACATCTGCGTCGCCGCCTTCACCGCCCGGCGCATTGTCTTTGCCGTAGGTATAGATTTCGAATTCTCGCCCGTCACGGCCGGGGACTTCGTATTGGAACGCCACGCCCCAGGGATCTTTCGGGACGACGCCGTCCTCAATGTACGGACCGTTCCATTTTTTGCCCACACCCGGGTTGCGGCCAAGATCATCGAGGGACCGCGGAAATTCGTTCATATCAAGGTAATATCCTTTGACACATTCCTTCAGCAGCATGATCTGGGTCTTGGCCGTACGACTCTGCGCGGTCGTGAGATTCTTGAAAATTGCGGGTCCCACAAGTCCGACCACAAGGCCGATAATAAGCAACACCACCATCAGCTCCGTCAGGGAAAAGGCGTTGCGATGCATCCGCTGCCACGCCCTGGTCGGGCAATTTGTTCGTGTCATAGCAAGGTCTCCAGTTTCGTCAATTTGATCTTTATTCTTTAGAAGCTGCTCTGCATGTCAAGAACGGCAAGGAACAGCAGTAAAACAATGGTGCCAACCACGCCGCCGAGGAAAATTATCACCAGCGGCTCGAACCACGCCAGGGCGCGCTTGATAATCTGTTTGAGATCGTTGTCGTACCGATCCGCGACGCGCGACAGCATTTCATCGGTCGCACCTGTTTCTTCACCTACAGCCAGCATGCGAATCACCAGCGGGGGGATATACGGGCTGCGACTCAATGCATATGAGAGACGCTCGCCACGACGGAGTTCCGCCGCCAACCCGGAAATCGATTGTTTGAGCGTGGTATTCTGTAGCACTTTGGCCGATATCGCCACGGTATCGAGCAGATGCACGCCGCTGCGCATCAGGATCGACATCGTACGGACCTGGCGGCCAATGTTCGCCAGAATCACAATTCGGCCAAGCAATGGCAATTTGAGCACAAGATTGTCCCACACCTCTCTTACCTTACCTTCCTGGCCGATCTGGTGAATAAGAATCAGAACGGCAACTACCAGGATACCGCCAAGCCACCAGTATCCGCGAATGAACGCGGAGGCGTCCAGCAGAAGTTGCGTGCTGAACGCAGGGTCACGGCCCGTGCTCAGGATCACGCGTGAAAATCGCGGTACAACGATGCCCAGCAGCAATGCCACGACGCCGATACAAACGATCATGACGAAGATCGGATAGATTGACGCGGAAATCAGGAACGACTTCATTTCCCGGGTCATGTTCAGAAAATCGCGAAGCTGCCCCAATACCTGCGGCAACGCGCCGGCTTCCTCACCTGCCTCGACGATGCTGGAATACATCTTGGGGAAATGCCTGCTCCGATCTCGTATCAGCTGCGAGAATTTTCGCCCTTCGTGCAGGCCGCGGCGCAGGTTGCTGATGAGTTCTTTCTCCTCCTGATTCTCTCCGGTATCCTCGACGATTGCCAGGGATTTCTCAAGCGGAATGTCGGCCTGCAGCAACGGAACCAGTCGGTCGGTAAAATCAGCGACGTCGAAGCGCCGGCGAAAGCCGAATGACACCGGCGAGTCTCCGGCGGAGCTGTCGGCCTGGCCCTTATACCCAATGACGGTAAATCCGCGAACACTGACGCGGCGTTTGGCGTCGTTCTCGTTGTCGCCCTCGATCAGCGTTTCCTGCTTGCGGCCCGTCGAATCCGCAACCTCAAATTTGAACAAGGGCATCGACTAGTCTTTCCCTGACTTCTTCGTTGTCTCTTTCTTGAGGTTAATGAAGATTCTCCGCATCATCACCGGTACACCATCCACATTGAATTCGAGCCAGTACTCGCCCTCGCTGCGAAACGTGATGCTGCGGACATTGAACTCCAACTCCGCCACCTGCAATGGGTTGCGCAATGCCACATTCCCTTTTACGGCAAAGACGACTTCTCCGGACTGTTGATGGTGGCAGCGTATCTCGCAGGCGTATTTGCCGTGGCCGCTAGTGAGCGATACGAAGATCGCCAGTGATGGGTGTACGCAGGGGAGCGAACTGGTGTACAATCGATCGAACAATCCCACCAGCGTGCGTTTGTTGGTTTGCTTGTCCTGGATGATGACATCGCAAACAAGAAGGGCAAGGCCCATGGGCATTTCATTCATAGTCAATCCTCAGTCGGGGGCAGGTGGGGCCATGTCGTATGGCACCTTCCATTAATACCCGATTTGACTAAACATAGTGGTATAGGTTCCCTCTGCAACCTTGAATCCGGATGGATTTCCAGTCGATAACAGCTTGGCGGTCTTTGGGCGCCAAATTCCAAGTCCCTGGTCGCCACGGGACACGACTGCCGGGATTGCCGGGCGATCTGGAGGCATTCATCTGCACGGTCGAGAAGCTTCTAGCCGTATAAGATGAATGCGTAGAATCCGGTTACACCAAGATTGTGGAGAAACGCGAAGGTATATGATGCGGCGCCGGCCCATAGGATGATCGTCGCATGCCGCACGAGATAGACAGCGGCCACGTAGCCGAGACATACTTGATACAACTTGCCGATTATTGGACCCCAGATAGCGCCGATATGTACGGAGATGAACCAGATATGAGGATGTAGTTCTTGGTCGATACCGTTCAACAGCATGAAGTGAATTGTCGACAGACAATCAAGCGACGCGGCGATAATAAATGCCGCCAGCGGCAGTCCGACAGCGTGGCGGAACGTTTCACGATTTTGCCGAAAACGTTCGTACACCGCCCGGATTTGCCTGATATTATCATCGCTGTAGATTGTCATCTCGCACCTTCTGTTGATCAGATTACGGGAGCAAGAACAATGCCTGTATTTTTATATAGATCCTATATTGCTTGACAGGAATATATTGTGTGTTTTTCGTTGCGAATTTCATGTCAACTTTCTTCACGCTTTGTCCAATTCTGAGTCTGATGTCATATCGTTTGTTGACACCGGGAGTGTGAAATAGAACGTGGCGCCGCGACCCACTTCCGACTTGACCCAAATTTCGCCGTTGTGATTCTGGACGATTCGCTTGCATATCGCCAGTCCAATTCCGGTACCCGCGTATTCGTCACGTCCATGCAGGCGCTTGAAGACCTCGAAAATTTTGAGAGCGTATCGAGGATCGATACCGATGCCGTTGTCGGCGACGGAAAACAGCCACATCGGCAACTGCGCCGCGGAGGCATCAAGGGGACTGATGTCGACCGGTTCGGGTGATGCTGCGAGAGCGTCCGTGACAGCATCCAGATCCTCGGACATACGATTCTGGTAGAGCTGGCGACGGACGTCGGTGTCATAGGGCGTTGCGCTGATGTGGATTGTCGGGCGCTCGGATTCGTTATACTTCACGGCATTCGAAATGAGATTCTGGATGAGTTGCCGAATCTGTGATGCTGCGCCGAAAACCACAGGTAGAGAATCGGCTGTAACACAGACCGCTTTCGTGTCGGCGGCCCGGCTCAGCTCGCGGATCAGTTGCTGTGTGACATCGTTGGTGTCAACCGTTTCGAACTTGCGTGCGGATGTTTCAAGTTGGGCGAAGTCAAGCAGGTCGCTGATGAGTTGGCGCATTCGCATCGCACCCTCCATGACGTAACCGATATACTCATGCGCTCTTTCGTCCAACTGGTCGCCGTAACGACGGCGTAGCAAATCAATGTAGCTGCCAATTATTCGAAGCGGGCCCTGCAGGTCGTGCGATGCCATGTACGTAAATTGTTTCAGGTCTTCATTTGATCGTTTAAGCGCCTCCGTCCGCATTGCGAGTTCATTCCGCTGCTGGACCAGCGATCGTTCCGTTTTCTTATGGGCTTCGATTTCGTCAAGCAGCAGTTGCTTCGACACGGTGGATTCCTGTAAGTCCTGCACAAGCGTGTTTATGGTCGTGACCAGCGTACCTATTTCCGTGCTTTGATCGCCTTCTGCGCGGCACGCCAAGTCGCCCTCGCGAATACGAGTCGCGGTTTGTATCAGGGACGTAATCGGGCGCGTGATGGATCGGGCGGTACGGATGATGATCACGACTACAGCCACGCCAATGCAGACGAAGGTGCATACCAACAGTATCCGCAGTCGGGTTGCGGATGCGTAAGCCTCCCTGCGGTCGAGTTTAGTCATGATCAGCCAGTGTCGATCCGGAAGGTAGTGGAATGCTGCGACAACCCGCACGCCGCGGTAGTCAAGCCAGTCGTCTATCACCACGACCGGCTGGCGGTGCGATTGCAGCGCGTCGATCACATGGCGCGGCAATGTCGTTACATCCATGAATGTGGCGTCCTGATCAAATCGCAGCGGCAGCAGGTAGTGAAAGTGACCATCGGTATTCGCCGCCATGATCGCTGTTTCGCCGGATGCGCCGAGTCCGGTGTGGTCGGCCGCGAGCTGGAGGATACCTTGCGGGTTCGCCAGCGCCACGATCACACCGATGACGCGGTCCTCCACGATTATCGGACTTGCCACAATCCGCCGTAACTGCCTGTCGAGAAGTATGAAGTCGTCGGCGAAACCTGTTGTTGCCGCCTGTTCAATCAGTGACGACGTAATGGGCGTTTCGGCGAGCAGGGCGGCGGAGGTTGACGCGACCGGCGTGCCGCCCACCGTCATGACTGTGATGCAGTCAATCTCCCCGATAGCCTGCTTTGCGTCGAACAGAATGCTTGTGATCGTGTCGGCATGGGCGGCATCGCCGTCGTTTAGATAGCTGTCGAGGCTCCACTGCAACTCGGACCGGCTGGCAAGCAGGGCGAGATTCTGCCTGTTAAAGCGAAGAATCTGCAGGAGGCGGTGATGCTGAATGGTTACGATAGATTCAAGTTGATTCCGGACGGTGTCCGTGAGTGTGGTTGAAACCGCGTGGAGGTAGATGACCTCGAGCAACAAAAAGGGCAGGAGCGACACTGCCGAAAAGGTTATTATCAACTTCTTAGCTAAGGTCATTGCACGATTGCCGCCTCTGTACATTTCGAGGACGATACGTACGTCGCGGAGTAGCAACCGCGCACGGAGTTAAACAACATCACATTCGAATCCCGGGCAAGCTCGCGACTATGTATTATCCGTTCGGAGATCTCGCCTGCTTCCAACATGACGTTTCGCCTGGTGCCCGCGAGCAGACCACAGGAAATCGGCGGCGTGTACCACACATCGTCGATTTTGACGGCAATATTTGCGATAGTGCTTTCGGTGATTTCGCCACGTTGATTGAAAAAAATCATGTCCTCGGTCTCTGTCAGATTGGATCTGGCTTTATCGTATACACTGCGATTTGTGGTCTTATGGAACAAGAACGGAGACTGGTCGTCGACCGGATGGTCAGCCAATCGGACCTGCACGCACGTCGGCGCGGGCGGCAGTGCGGCCGACTCGATCTCGACGCTGCCGTCACAGTGGAGTAGGATCCGGACCCGCATATCCCGGCACCAATCGGCACTACAACTGCGTATCCGTTGTTCGATTCGCTCACGGCTCCATGGGAAGCCGAAGTATCGCGCTGAATCCGCCATCCGCTCGAGATGCGCGTCGTACAGCTCGTAGCCTTTGTTTGGGCGGTATCGTAATGTTTCGAACAAGGAAAACTCCGGCGCCATCGTACCGGCGACACAACGGGATTTGACGAGGCATTCCTGGTATTCGTCGGCGCAAGTCGAGTCTGCTACGATCCCGCTGCCGACATGGTAGCACGCCGCGCCGGAATTGCTGATAGTCAGTGTTCGAATTGCCACGTTGAATACCGCATCGCCGCCGGGAACCACCACACCCACTGCGCCGCAATACACGCCTCGCGGCGAGGATTCGGATGCGGCGATAATCCTCATCGTTTCTACCTTGGGCGCGCCGGTGACCGATGCCGGCGGAAAAGCCGCCTTCATGATGTCGAGCAGCGAGACGTCTTCATCGACTGATGCGGTAACCACAGATGTCATTTGCACGACGGTCGGGTACATTTCAATGGACCAGCACGACGGTACGGCAACAGACCCCACCGTGGCGATGCGACCAAGATCGTTGCGCACCATGTCTACGATCATGATATTCTCGGCGCGGTCCTTTGGATCATGCTGTAACTGGTCGCGAATCGCACGATCCTCTGCCGTTGTGCGACCCCGCGACCGTGTGCCTTTCATGGGAATTGATCGAATGGAATCTCCCCGCCGTTCAAAAAATAACTCCGGTGATACCGACACCACGTGTTGTGCCCCCGTGTATATCCAGGCATTGTAATCGGCGCACTGAACGCGGCGCAGATCATGGTAGAGGTGATAGATTGAGCCGCAAAATCGTGAGTGCAATGGAAATGTGAAGTTGACCTGATACGTATCGCCGTCCGTTATTCGCTGTAGAATCGCCGCGCACGACTCGCAATACTGTTCTTCCGTCAAGTCCGCCTTCCATGGCGCCAATTCATAAGTTTGCCGGCGATCCGGCTGAGGATCGACCCGTTCCTCACCGTGTGGTATCGTGACGCACTGCAAACGGTCGTTGTGCCTGCCTGTTGCCGCATTCGCATTTTTTTCTGCGCATATTCCGAACCACGCGACCGGCTCAACAGCGGCACAATGGCGTGCCGGGAAACACGGATCGAGCGCCGGCGCCGCCTCAAACGCAACATAGCCGACTGCGTAGTAGCCGCGCTGAACCCACAGATCAACAGCGTCGAGGCACGCGGGAACCTCTGCAGGTGTGCGCGCCGCTAGTATTGTTGTAAAGTCGGTAAACACCATCGCCGGCCCGAGAATAGTGGGCGCATTGAAGTGCACCATTGCAAATGGTTGCTCCGCCTGGTCGCGATTCATTTCATTCATGCCGGGTGCCTGTCAGGGGAGGGCGGACGTTGAACAGCGAGTAGTAGCCGAGTGGCCGGTCGAACGCCGCTGCAGCCGTTGAAAATCGTTTTGGTACAAGGTATTATTCCGTCGAAGACAGGTATTTTCAATGTACGTGATTGCATCAGCTTATCCGTAAACGCGGAGTTACTATGATCAGATTTGCCAAGACGTTGTCTGCCATCATCGATCATGTCAATGAATTTACGGGCCGCGCCGTCGCCTGGCTCACGGCGGCGTTGGTACTTGTCGTGACGGCGGACGTATTTTCGCGCTATTGCCTAAATCGCAGCGTGGTCGCGATCCAGGAAGTCGAGTGGCATCTGTTTTCCGCCATTTTTCTCATTGGTGCGGGTTTCACGCTCAAACACAACCGGCATGTGCGCGTTGACGTGTTTTACTCGAGATTAACGCCTCGTGGGCAGGCACTCATCAATGTGTTCGGGTGCCTGGTGTTTCTTGTGCCGTTCTGCGCGATCGTCGTGTGGGCAGGTAGCGAATTCGCCTATAATTCGTTTTCCTACCGCGAAACGTCACCCGACCCGGGCGGTCTTCCCGCTCGTTACGTGATCAAAGCCATCATTCCTGTCGGCTTTCTGCTGGTCCTGCTGCAGGGTGTATCCTGTGCATGCTCCTCCGCGGTTTTATTGCTGAAGCGGGAGTAGCATTTCACACCCACCAGGACGTTGCGACGCTATGGCATTCCTTCTATTCTTCACGCTGTTCCTGCTTCTGCTGCTGGGGTTTCCAGTTGCGTTCACCCTCGGCGGCGTGGCCGTCCTTTTCGGCGCCGCAACCATGGGGCTGGATTTTCTACGTCTATTGCCGTTGCGGATCTGGGGGGGGATCATGTCAAACTACGTCCTTATCGCGGTGCCGCTGTTCGTATTTATGGGCGTGATGCTTGAGAAGTCCGGAATCGCCGAGGAACTATTGGAAACGATGGCACTGTTGTTCGGCAGATTGCGGGGGGGGCTCGCCATTTCCATCATTGCCGTTGGCGCTCTTCTCGCGGCTTCAACCGGTATCGTGGGCGCGACGGTTGTCACAATGGGCCTGCTGAGCTTGCCGACAATGATCAAGCGCGGCTACAAACCTGAGATTTCAACTGGTACAATTGCAGCATCGGGCACGCTCGGACAGATTATCCCCCCCAGTATCGTGCTCGTACTGCTGGGGAGCGTGATGAATGTGCCCGTCGGGGACATGTTCGTTGCCGCTGTGATTCCCGGCGGCATTCTGCTCAGCCTGTATTTCGCATGGATCGTCGTGGTCGCCATGGTACGCCCGGAGTGGGTGCCGGCGATGCCGGCGACGGAACTGGCAGCGTTCCGCGGGCCGAATCTGGCTCGGCAGGTGCTCCGCGCGTTTCTCGCGCCGCTGGCGTTGATGCTGGCTGTTCTGGGCTCAATTTTTGCCGGTATTGCGTCGCCCACGGAGGCGGCAGCCGTGGGTGCGTTCGGTGCAGGTGCGCTGACATTGATGCGTCGCAAACTGACGTTCAAAACGCTGACGGCGGTGATGATCGAAACCACACATCTCACGTCGATGGTGTTTATCATACTCGCTGGTGCAACGGCCTTTGCCCTGGTTTTTAGGGGGCTTGGCGGCGACCGACAGCTGGCCCAACTCATTTCACAGGCCCAACTCGGGCCGCACGGATTTCTATTGGCAGTGATGTTGGTCGTTTTTGTCGCCGGCTTTTTTATTGATTTTATCGAGATCATCTTTATCATTGTGCCCGTTGTGTCGCCGATCCTTCACGAAATGGGTATCGATCCGTTGTGGCTCGGCATTCTGTTGGCAATGAATCTGCAAACGTCATTTCTGACACCGCCTTTCGGGTTTGCGCTCTTTTATCTCAAGGGCGTGGCGCCGCCGTCGATCACGACGGTGCAGATTTATCGCGGCATCATCCCCTTTATCATTATTCAGATTATCGCTCTGGCCATTGTGATCTGCTGCCCCGAGACCGCATTATGGCTGCCGGACGTTGTTGGCAATTCGACGGCGGCAAATAAATGAGTGATTTGTAACAAAGCTGATTGCGGCGGCATTGGTCCTGCGTAATACTCTATATAGCTCGCCGACTTCTGGTTGCATGGGTGATCAGGAAAGGCAGCACCGATATGTGAGATTTGGGAGATTATGGCTTCAAACGAACTGGACAATATTCGGGTACTTGCGGCCGACGACGAACCGCTGATTCGCGAAATTTATGCGACCATCCTCAATTTAACTGAGTTCCCAATAGACTGGAGCGCGGCCACCGGTGAGACCCCGGATCCCGACCTTGCCGGGCGCGCAGGAAGGAAGCACAACTTCGGATTCGAAAGTATCATTTGCTCGAATAGCAGGGAAGCGGTGGACGTGGTTCGGATCGCGCTGGACAAGAAGCGGCCCTTTGCGGTCGTATTTCTCGATATTCGCATGCCCCCGGGACCGGATGGTGTGTGGGCGGCACAGCAGATCCGCAAGATGGATCAGAATGTGAATATCGTCATGGTCACGGGACACTCGGACTATGAAACCGGCGAGATCGCGCGCCGCATTCCACCGTTGGAGAACCTGCTTTATGTACGAAAGCCATTTCATCCCCACGAGATCCAGCATTTTGCCTTTTCCCTGGGTTCCAAGTATGTCGTCGAAAAAGAATTGCAGGCGGCAAATGCAGAGATGGAGGCGCGCATTCAACATCGGACATCGGAGCTCAGCCGGGCGAACGAGACGCTACTCAAGGAAATTGGTGAGCGAAAACGCATTGAGCGCGACCTGCGTGAAGCCAAAGACCTCGCTGAGGCCGCCGACCGCGCGAAGAGCCAGTTTCTGTCGACGATGAGTCACGAAATCCGGACGCCGCTGAACGGGATCATCGGAATGTCCGAGTTACTCAATGACATGAGTCTCACGACGGAAGCCAATGAGTATATTAAAATCATATACAATGCCGGGAACATGCTGCTGCATATCCTGAACGACATTATCGAATACTCACGCGTGGTCTCGGGAAAAATGACGTTCGACAACGTAACTTTCGGATTGAAATCATGTATCGAGGAGACCATGGATCGTGTGGTGGAGGCCGCGGGCCAAAAGCACCTGGAACTAGCGACGTTGATCGATCCGAATATTCCGTTGTTTTTTCGCTCGGATCCCGACAAGTTCGCCCAAATTCTGCTGAGCTTCCTGAACAATTCCATCAAATTCTCTGATGCCGGCGAGATTGTAGTACGGGTAAGTGAGGTGGCCGACAATCCGACACACACGACGGTGAAGGTCGCCGTTAGCGATACCGGCATCGGCATTGACACCGATGATGTTGATAGATTATTCAAGCCGTTTACACAACTTGACCCATCCGATACCCGCCGGCATGGCGGACTGGGAATTGGCCTGGCACTCAGCAAGACGCTGGCGGAGCTTATGGGCGGGACAGTCGGTGTCGAGAGTGCCCCCGGCGAAGGGTCCACTTTCTGGTTTACCATCACATTGGAAAAGGAATGCGGTCTCGCCCACAACGGCGAGGTGAGACTCGATGGTCTCCGACTCCTGTTTTGCGGTCTGAACACACGTATGCTGTCGGTGTATCGCGATCAGGTTGTCGGGCTCGGGGCAGTATGTGACGTGGCCACGGACGCGGCTTCGGCGCGCCGGGTGTTGTCGGAAGACGGCGATGCCGGTGCTTCCGTCGACGTCGTCCTGTGCGACCACGGGGCCAATGCATCCGACGCAGCCGCGCTGTGGGCCGACGTGCATGAAGCCGGCAAACGCGAGAATGTACCTGCAATCCTGTTCCGCCTGCTGGGGGACACAACGGCGGAAGCAACACTTGCAGGCGAGTTCTCAACAAGCCTGGTCAAACCGATTAAGGAATACCAGCTATGTCAGGCAATTCTGAAAGCCACTGGTCGAGGCAATTCGGAACAGTGAGGGACCGGAAATGGTCTGGACCGATTCAGCGAACTTCGCATATTCGATACAACGTTTCGATCACCTCGTTATAGTCACTCAGACGATTCTCCGGTTCCGGTTCCAGCATCTTGTTGAACATCGTGATTAACAGCATCGGGATGTCATCCCGTACGTCCTGAATGGGGTGGTATTGCTTCTTTAATTTTGCCTTGTAGACGCCGAATGTCGTTTTGCCGATGAATGCGCGGCTGCCGGTGCACAGTTCGTAAATCGTGGCGCCGATGCCGTAAATATCCGCACGAAAGTCGATATCCGTTTTTCCCACAGTTTGCTCTGGAGCCATGTAGTATGGCGTTCCCAATGGCGTGCCGGGCAGCGTCAATTTTGGAGCGTGATTGTTGAATTCATCCGACGCCATTGGCTTCGCCAAACCGAGATCCACAATTTTTACTTCGTTCTGGTCATTCAGCATGATATTCTGTGGGTTGATATCGCGATGAATAATCTGGTAATTATCCCACGCGTGCTGCAGGCTTACAACGACTTGGTACAGGATGTTCACGATTTCATCGGCATCGAAGAATCGGCCGGAATCAACCAGCGTCCGGATGGTGTCGCCTTCGACGTACTCCATGGCGATAAACCAGTCTTGCGCCTCAAAGTCGGTGTCGTAAATGGCAATTATGTTCGGATGCTCGATCTGCGCCGCGGTTTTCGCTTCACGGATAAATCGCTTGCGCATATTGCTGCGGACCTTGGGGTCGTCTTCAGCAAGTACCTTGTTGCGCTCCAAAAATTTCATCGCTACAAGTCGCTGGTTCGCCAGGTCTTCGGCCAGATAAACGCTGGACATTCCGCCTTGGCCCAGCTTCTTGCCGATGCGATAATTGCCGACCGTGGCTCCTTCTTCTACGACAAATCGTTTCAATGGTGTGTACCTGGTAGTATCGTTGCGTAAATATCAGTAAGCGATATTCGTTCCAACAGTACGATATCATATCCCGAAATCATGCCAGACGAAAACGGGATTTGGGTAATTTCTGACAATCTCCCGTAATCACGTGTTATGCATTCGCTTCTCGCTACGATCAGACTCACGGTGTGCACCGCCATACGCAATCGCTCGATGCGCGTTCTTGCGGGCATGGCGTGCGCAGGGATTATTCCAATCGGTTTCTGGATCCAGGGTGACGGGACAGCAGCAGGAACGGTGCGTCTTACGCTAATGTACTCCCTGAGTTATGCCGGATTTCTCATCTCTGCTGCTACGCTCTGGAGCGGTTGCGCCGTCGTGGCCGAAGATATATCAAGTACCCGAATTCAGTTGGCTGCCACAAAACCCGTACCGCGAGCGGTATACTGGCTTGGAAGGTGGATTGGAGTCGTCATTGCGAACGGAGCCGTATTGGCGCTGTCGTCGGTGTTGATCTACGTGATGGTGATGCAGCGTCTACAGCGCAACGATTATACTGCCGAAGAGTTGGCAATAATCTACAATGAAATCCTCACTGGGCGGGTGTTGATCGCGGCGGCGGCAACCGATGCGCCCGACCGAGCCGACATTCCGGGCGCGACGGCACGATCCCATGGACCAGCCGGCGATGCACTCCGCTCGTCGGCTGTTGAGATACCCGTGAACGGAACGCATACATGGACATTCGTCGGTATCGTTGCGGGCGCCGCTGCGGACGGTTTGCACTTGCGATGCCGGTTTTATGTCGGCGACCCGATGGACCGGATCCGGCGGACAACGGACGGCATCTGGTGGGTTCGAAACCCGAAAAGTGGCATATTCGATCCGGCGCCAGGCGCCTACGCCAGCGGGCGCTTTCATGAAGTGCATGTAACCGGACATGCTGTCGACAGTGAAGGCCGGGTAACTGTGACCTACGAAAATCGCGACGGCAACAGAAATCCGGTTATTATCCAAGCGGTCGACGGGCCGTACGTTCTGGTACCATCCGTCGGCTTTGCGACTAACTTTGGTTGCGCGGTTTTCCTTATGTTTATTCAAATCATGTTCCTTGCCGCGCTGGCATGCTGCGCCGGGGCGATGTTCTCACTCACCATGGCGGTATTCCTGTCGTCGTCATACGTCGTTATCGGAATTTTGACGATGTCGTTGCGTGTAGCCATGCCGGAGACACAACACGCACTGCCGGGAAACACCATCAGCGAGATTGCCCTGATCGTCCGGCAGCTCGCCGGCTTTGCAACGGTTGCATTGAACGATTATTATGAAATCGGACGCCTGGTGCGCGGTGAACGGATAGGCTTTAGAATTGTCGCCGAAAACGCATTGCAGCTTGTTGTATGCCGCGGCATACCACTCGCCTGCCTGGGCATCTGGTATCTTCGACGGCGGCAGTTGGCGCTGGCGGAAACAGAATAAAAAGAGGACATCGTTCGGCCCGATGCACATGCAGCACGACATTCCAGAAGCGTCAGGTGAGGGGAAAATCGCCGAGCGGCGCGTGGTGCTTACCCACACCCGGCCCGTTGCTGCAATCGCAATCATGTTGGCGGGCCTGATCGGAATGGCGGCATGCCGCGAATCCATGGTGCAGACGGGTAGAAATCACCAACTCGTGCCGCGAGATATTCGGGCCGTTGCGCCGCCGCATGTCGCCGTTGGCACGATCGCGCTAGGCGGCTTTCGTGGAATCATCACAGATATTCTGTTCCTGCGGCTGGTCGGTATGCAGGACGACGGCAACTATATGGAGATGGTCCAATTGGCGTCGTGGATCGTCAAGCTTCAGCCGGAATTCACCGGGGCTACGTCGTTTCTGGCCTGGAACATGGCGTACAACGTATCTGTTCTCTATCAATCGCCCGAAGACCGATGGCGCTGGGTCCGGAACGGCATCCGTCTGCTACGCGACGACGCGTTGACGTACTCACCCGACAATGTCGATCTCTACCGCGAACTTGGCTGGATCTTTCTTGACAAAATCGGCGATACGCGGGATGCGATGAACCGCTATTACAAATTCAGCATGGCCCGTGACATAGGCCGAATTCTGGGTGACGCCGGCGATAGTATGTGGCAGAATCTCGCCGCCGGCCCTGGAACGGTGAACGATCTGAATGCGCGCCTCGCCATCACCGGAACAAGCCTCGACGCGATCCTCGACACGACCGGTTACTCCCTCGCCGAACTTGACCGTGATTTTCGCAGTCGGTCTCTGCTGCCGGAGCGCATCACCAAAAAACTGGGGGATAGTGACATCGCGCGTGCCATGGATACGTTTCTTCGTGTTCGTTGGCTGTGGGCGGAAACACGCCTTGACCCGGTCCTGGTGCTTGAAGCGATGGACGCGTACGGGTACCTGGATTTTCGATTGCCGGATGCACATGCGGTGTATTGGGCCAGGCGCGGATTGACCGTAGCGCCGCATCGCCGCGATCTCGGCTGTGAACGGATGATCTTTCAAGCCCTGAAAGCAGCATTCAGTGCGGGCCGAATGATTGCGACCGACGACTGGAAACACTTTCAAACCACACCGAATATTGCGCTGGCGGACGCTGTTGCAAGTGCGTATCGTTCCGCACTCTCCGGACGTGAAGAGAATGTCACGATCCTCAGCGGATATGAAAATTTTCTGATCGATTCGGTCGTCGTTCTATATACTTTCGGAAAGCGTGACCAGGCACAAATGTATCTTGGGACGTTGCGGACAGATGCGCACTTCGGCGCCAATCCAAAATACCGTGCGGATCTCGATACATTCGTGATCCGCCAGATTGCCGGTGATTTGAATGCGATGTCCGGTGCCGAAGCCAACGTGTTGGTGCAGGGTTTATTGCTGCGAGCATACGAGGCGCTGGTCTTTCGGGACAATGAACGGGCCGACGGATTCGCCCGTCTTGCTGCAGTAGTATATCGGCGCTACACGCAGTCGATACATGACGAAGACGAAGCAGTCCGGGCAGGCCTCGGCAGCTTCACTGCGATGCGGGATGAGGTCCGCAACCGAATGTTGCAATCCCTGCCGGATGCAGCTGCCGCACGGTTGCGCGAGGCGATCGGCCATATGGATATAGTGTTTAATGTCATTGAATGAACGATGTTTTGCGCGCTGTGCCAAACCACAATCGCACCAACTTGGAAAATCCTGAGTTCAACGACTTTATTTTCGCCGTGCGGGCAGGTACTACGGCAGCGACATCATGCGGTTATGGCGCTATGATACGGTATGCTTTCCCAACCAGAGAGCCGTTTTCCGGTCGTGAAACCGCATGTCATGTGCGCCTATCCTGCTTTGATGTATCTCGTGGTATTTCTGTCGACCGCGCTTCCTATCTGTCTGTGCGAATTCGGGTGTATCACTGCGACCACCGCGGCCTTCGCCTTGGGTGGCTGCACGATACTCGCCCGGGTGTTGTTTCCCGTGCCGGCGATTCTCGGATGTGTTGTTTCTCTTCTCGGCATCCTTATGCCGATCATGCACGCACGAGCCCCCTGGGCCAGCTACCGGTATTATCTCCCTGGTGACGAATCCCATGTCGAGATCCGAGGCGTAGTCGTCGATGATACGGTTGTCGGGGACGAAGACCTTTCGTGGCTGGGAGTCTCGTATCGCAAGCGATTTCGGCTGGAGGCCATTCGACTGGGACGGCATGCGTCCTGGCAGCCCTGTCACGGTACGGTTCTGATATCGGATTACGAGCAGGCGATGACGTTCGGCGAGAAGATCCATGTGCGCGGCGCCATAGTGTTGCCGGATCAACGGCGCCTACCGGGAGGCATGGATTATCGGGTATATCTCCGCGCAAAGGGTATACACCATCTCCTCCACGTTGTCGACATTGTCTCATCGAGACGGGATACATCACCAGGAATCACTGCCCTGGCTGCATTGATCGGGGCACGGACAGCTGTACTCAAGCGAATCGTCCGACACATTGATGGTGACGAACGGCGCATATTGGCCGCCATGACACTTGGTTTCCGGCAGGCGCTGGATCCAGACCAACGTCATAAATATGTCCGCAGCGGCATGATACATCTGTTTGCGATATCCGGTTTACACGTCGGCATCCTGTTTACACTGGTCATCGGCGTACTTACCGTTGCCGGTGTACCGTTCTCGTTGCGCTACTGGTCGGCGCCGGTCTGTCTGCTGATTTACGTTCTTGCAACCGGCGCCGCGCCATCGGCCATACGTGCGTGGCTCATGCTTACCATTTGGTCCGGCGCACGCGCATTGAACAGGCCAAGTATCGGTATCAATACCGTTGCTGCCGCCGCATTGCTGCTGCTAGTTGTTAATCCCTTTTATGTATTCCAACCGGGATTTCAGTTTTCGTTCCTGGTTGTTACCGCACTGGTGCTGGGATGGCGCCGCGGTAGCGAGCTGATCGAGATGCTTGGAGAGAAACGCCTGTGGCGTCCACGCCAGCCGAACGCGGCACAATACGTCCAGGGAAGAATGCACCGTACGTTTCTGATATCCTGCTTCAGTATGACTGCGGCATGGTTGGGAGGGCTAGGGCTTACTGCTTTTTACAACAACCTGTTTCTGCCCGCTTCGATCGTCGTCAACATGCTTGTGTGCACGATCGCCTGGCTGGTGCTTTTCCTGACCGTAATCAAGTGCGCCGTGTCTGTCGTCATGCCCGACGCTGTCGAACGATTTGTCGCTCAACTGCTCGACTGCAATCTGGCGTTTTTGAATTTTCTCGCGGAACAGTCCTCGGGACATGACCTTGTCATCACAACGGAGCGGCCGGCGTTGTGGATGATCGTGCTGTACTATGCGATCCTCTATGCATTTGTGCTGATGCCGCGATCGTTGAAAGTACGAAGTGGTGCAACGCTGGCATTGGCTGCTTGTGTGACCGCAGCAGTTGTCAGATACCCACTGTACGAAGCGCCTGATGTAACGTTGATCCAGCCGCGCGGCCAGATCGTGCCGCTAATCGTCGTCTCGTTGCCGGACACACGATCGCCAACCTTGATCAACGCCGGCGACAAGTGGATGTCACGGACGTTGGCCGATTGGCTCCGGCATCGCGGGGTAACGGCAATCGACCGCGTCCTCGTCCTCGACAATACGGTTCGATTTGCCGGCGGCCTGGAGCGGCTTGCGGCTGAACTGCCGATTCGGTCTGTCGTGCTAATGGCCGACGACCGGCGGCATGTTCCGCAGATTGAACGAATGGCTTTTGAGTACGGGATCGACGCGGACGTGTCGGTCCGCATGCCGCAGAGACGGCTTGCGAACGGGACAATCCGGAAGCAATCCAGTGTGGCCTCGGAATCGTACCATGTAGCATTGCACCACATGAGGGCGTGGCACGTTACCGTCGATCTCGTCATACCGTCCGCAGGACCCGTCGCTGTTTCCGCCGTGATAACAGACCTGGTAAGCGGACGTCGCTGGGGATCTGAGTGGCGCCTGGAGTATATGGACCAGGACCGGGTCGAAAGCCTGCGTCCCGATTGATACGGAGTTAGGCGGTCACTGCCTGAAGAGCGGTAATGTATTCCTGCTTGCTCTTGACGCCGACATGAACATCCACGGTCTTGCCATCTTTCATGATAAACACTGCCGGTATGCTCCGTACTTCAAACTTCTGTGCCAACTCCGACTGTTCGTCTACATTAATCTTACCGAATGTCACGTCGTCGCCCAACTCCTTGTCCAGCTCTTCCATGACCGGCGTCAGCATGCGGCAGGGACCGCACCACGGTGCCCAGAAATCTATCAGCGCTACGCCCGTGCCGGTTTTTTCATCGAAATTTTCTTTCGTTAGATTTTCAACTGCCATTGTATGTCTCCGAATTGTGTTGTCCGTCGGTGACCGGAAAACCTGCGGTCGCACGACTTTTTCTCATCACGGGGCAGAGCACCAAACCCTCGCCTGATCCGCTGTTCGCCCCATAGCTCGCGGTCCATCGCGATCGTTGCGGATCGTGCTTGGCCTGTGCAGTTATCGCGCAAGATCGGCTACCGCGAAGGAAGGATGATTTATTAGTCTTTTGTTGTCAGTCCGGTACGGCTCTGACGCGGGCAAAAATGGGCCCAGCAGGGCTCGAACCTGCGACCGAGCGATTATGAGTCGCTTGCTCTAACCGACTGAGCTATGGGCCCCGATGGCAACATGCACGGCTGTTGTGCGATCACCGACTTACTGTGACCAGATATAATGGGCACTAAATGAATCAAGTCAAATAATTTCATTCCTAATTTTCCTGATTCACAGTTGAAAAAAAATGCGATTTACTCTATATTAGACTGGTTGCATAGGATGCATATGTTGCATTCGCTTCGTCGGGTTTCGGGCTGCTTTCATGGTCCTTGTGCGGTGTGCGCCGGGTCGGAGCGAAACTGGATTTAACTCTTGACGGAATAGGGGAACGTCGCCATGACTTTTACAGAATGGCTGCAACGCGAGGTCGTTAACGATCGCGAAATGAGTGGTTTCTTAAAAGAAGCCATCCACGAGAAAAACTGGCCGCATACGTCCAACGATCTGAAATCTTTCGTTCAGCACCTTAAAACCCAGGGAGCCGGCGTTGACATATGCGGCAATCTGCTGAAATTCTGGGCGAAATACCTGAAGGTCGTGAGCGGATCCCGACCGATTACAGCAGATGAGATTCGGGACATCCGTGAAGTATTGTTCAATATGCTGAACTGGATCCGGTCAAACAGTCGCAATTTAAGCGATTTCGAAGAGGGAGCACTTGCGGAGGCAGAGGGGCAGGTTGCATGTCTCGAAGAGAAAGAAATCGAATTGCGTTTTATTAACCGGCGTTTGCACGAGAGCGGCTGATCACGGAGGCAGCGGTCGATGCCTACCTACAGTGCGCTTCAGTAATATACCCTGCAACTTGCAGCGATCCCGACACCATCGCGAATTTCTGTCGCCGGTCACCGTGAGCGTGGACGGCCGACGACTCGCGGTACTGCTTCTGCCGCAACAGCTCTTCCAGGTTGCTACTGTCATTCCAAGTCATCTCTTTCGGCCGTCGGGACGCCGTCGATTCCAAATCCGGCACAATTGTTCCGACAACCGCGTCCGTCTCCATAGCGACCGGTCACGCTACCTGTTGCGAATGACTTGCACGTCCGCCGTGTTCCCAAGACGTTTCCGGACGCCTAACGGTTAATCCATAGCCTGTTATAATACAATGCAGGTATCCTCAGGTTCAGTCAGAAATTCCGCATAGAACGATTTTGTATTGCACCCGGCCGCAGATGGTGATCGCGATGATTCGTCCTTTGCTCGCCTGGAACTGCCGGTAGATTCCGATAACCGGTGTCCCGTCGTGGCGGCGTAAATTTCCCGCGACAGAAAATAATTCCCCTTTGACGGCTGCACTTGTGCGATACCATTCCTTATGAGTGTTGATTTTTTCGACACATAGCCTCACATCTTCAAAAAAGCGCACGTTCCCGACAGTGGTGTCATTGCGATATGATAGACCGAGGCCGTTTCTGTGCGCATGTCAGTTATCAGATTAACATCTTGTTTGGCAATCAGTTGTGCCCATATTTGTGAAGTGATTTGGGATGTTGACGATCATGTCTGGATTCGCTCCGTACAATAAATGGCGGTATTTCTACAGAAAATTCGTTGCAGCCGTCGGATTGGTCCGGGAAATGCAGTATGTTCCGGTACAGCGGATGCGAGATGCGGTCATCCGAGTCACACACACAGCAATCCGAACATTCTGTGCCGCAATGAAACAGCCAGATTTCACAATCATATTTCCTACATTCAATCGTCCTCGGGACGTGGTCACGACACTTTCACGTCTGCAACGGAATATTACGGTTGAGTACGAGGTCATTGTGCTCGACAATTCGCCGCAGCCGATGAGCCTGAAATTGCGCAACAATGAGCATTACCATTTTCTCGGGCGCAATGCCGGTACGGCAGCGAGGAATATCGGTATTCAGCATGCGCGTGCGCCATACATATTGATGCTGGACGATGATTCTCATCCATTACCCAACAGTCTTGAATTAACACTGGACAAACTCCGCAAGTCTCCAGATCACATCGCCGGTCTTATTGGCAATATACAGTCTCCAGACGGCTCCAGACGGTCGTCTTTGCTGCCTACGGTCTTTCACGGATGCGGGGTTGCATTCAAGACCGATATCATCCAGAACATCAAGGGTGGTTACCCAGAAAATTTTTGTTTCTACGGTGAAGAGTATTGGCTGACGTTGCTGCTCTACAAGAAAGGATATCGGTTGATTCATGGTGACGAATTGAAGATCATGCACCGGCTCAGCAAGAAAGAACGTAGCATCGCCAAGATCTTCTATTATCTGGTTCGGAACAATGCGATATTATGGGATAAATTTGTACCGGATCAATACCTGGAGAAAGTGAATTTCGATACAAATAGGCGATACGAGCTGATTGCGAAAAAGGAGGGCGTAATAGACGCGTATGAGGACGGCCGCAACGATGCGCTGCGAGCGCGCGGAAAAAAGAAAAAGCTCACCAAAAAGCAATTTATGGATTTTAGCTTCATCTCCCGTTTTCAAGACGTTCTCAAGCGCTGCAACAGCTTCTCGAAGGTCGTGCTGTGTGGTTGCGGAAAGTTCCCCAATCTGTGGGCGAATCACCTCCGCTCAAACGGCGTCAAGGACGTTGTTATATCGGATTTTAATTCGGGATTGATAGGGCAGTCATACGGGGACTACGAAGTCCTGCCGCCTAAAAAGGTGTTGAAGTTGGAAAAGCAGGGATTCAAGCTTATCACAGGGCATACGTCGTCGACCGATACGGACCGTTGGAACGCCTACTTATTCCGCAATCTGGTGACAGCTGACTCGCTCATGCCGGTCGGTTAGCGTGAACGTTGTTCTCCTCCTGGGTCAACGCGGAATTCACTCGGGAGCATCTTGTCTCGTGCGAACGCCGGTGGTGTTGACCTACCACCCGGGGGGCACAGATGGGATGTAGCGAATATCCGGTTGGTCGCAGCCGTATCCACGACGCCTTTTCCAGACCGCATGCAGCGACGATTAGACCTCGCAGGTAACAATCTTATGCTTAATTTGTTTGATGCTGTGGAAACTCTGCTTTGTTCCGGCACATTATCGGTTATGACGGCTGATTTGTCACATACGTAACTGACAGCGACAGAATTCTGTTCCCTGGGCTAGTACGTATTCATGTTCACTCACATGACGTTGTCGACCGACCAATGACTGATATACCGAAACAAACTATTTTGATTGTCGACGACGATGAGGCGACAGCGCAAGCGATTCAAACGATTCTGGTTGACGGCATAAAACTCCATGCGGAGATCGTGTCAACCGGTGTCGAGGCTCTGGCGCATATTGGGGTACCGTATCATGGTTCGCCTGTATCGGCTGCAAACACTACCGTAGTTCTGGTCATTCTGGATGTGATGCTGCCGGATATTTCGGGATTTCAGGTTTGTGATTACATCAAACGAAGTGAGTTCAGGAATATACCCGTGATTCTTATAACAGGCTATGACATCTCCGAGTACGTCGCCCAAGGGGTAGAGGTCGGCGCCGACGATTTCCTGTCGAAGCCTTTTGTCGCGGATGAACTCATCGCACGGTCTCGTATCCTCATCAAGCGTGGTGAAATTCAGGCCGGACCGACCGCCAGGCCGCTGGACGAACGGGCAGGCAGTCGAGCGACAACCTCTCTTGCCGACACCGAGATCAATCACTACGCGATTATTAACATGCTGTCGTGGAGCGCATCATCCATGATTTACACAGTGGATGACACCCGCCACGGTGGACGTTATGTCTTGAAGCGGTTGATGAAACAGGTCCTTGAGTTCCCCGATGTAATTCATCGTTTCAACCGTGAGATTCAGATCATGAAGCGCCTTAGGCACCCGAATATCTGCCAGATTCATGATGACGGTGTCATTGACGATTGCCCCTACTGCGTAATGGAATACATCGAAGGTGACGACCTCGAATCGATTCTTAGCAAGCGGCGTCATATCGCATTCGATACAATACGCGCGGTTGCGGTGGGACTCGCGACAGCATTGAAGGCCGTCCACAATGCCGGTGTGGTTCACCGCGATATCAAGCTGAACAATATTTATCTCAATGATGACGGGGTGTTGAAGTTAAGCGACTTCGGCGTGGCGATTCAGATTGGAGATACACGATTGACCCAACATGGCTACGCAATTGGTACGCCGATATACATGTCGCCCGAACAGTTCGACGGCGGAGGTGTAAAACCATCATCCGATATTTATTCATATGGTGCGACACTCTATCATCTCATTACAGGAAAGCCGCCGTTTTCCGCCGAAAATGTCATTCAGTTGATGCGCAAACATCATAACGAAGTGCCCACTTCGTTGCATTTGTTGCGTTCTGATATCCCGGATGGATGGAACGAATTAATCGTCGATCGATGTCTTGCAAAGGATCCCGGGGACCGCCCCCAATCCATGACAGATGTGCTGTATGTACTGAATGCGATCGGTGCCAACGAGCGGCAAACAGCCTCCACCACCACGACCTCCCACGTCACGTAGGGTGTTATCGCGCTCCAGTGAGCCGGTTACCAATTATGCGGGCGTTTTACTGGCCTCGCTGCCCCTGTTTACGAACTGAGCCTTAGGCCTGATTCATTCATACAACCTCTGCTGCGGCCAACACCGACCCGATAATCCCAGGAGTGGAATCCGGCGCGATCTGCATAAACCAATTGTCTCCTTTCGTGTTACAGAACACGATGTCACAACGCGTTTCTGCTTTCCTGCAGGGCACGCACCAGCCGCAATCCCTCCAGTTGTCGAATGGGTATGAGCGCCACCCGCCGCTATCCAATTCGGCTTGCAGACATCGGGCAAGAAACGCGCCTGCCGGATGGTCGAATTCGTGGTCGTTCGGCATGTCACCTGCGAATGAAACGTTTTGAGATGTTGGCATTGCCTTAAACGGTTGCTTACCGCAAATCAATTATATCCGTTTGTATCCGATACCCCTCCGACAAATCATACAGCGACAGAAAGAGGCGATTGATATATCGAGCCAGTTCATCCAAAGTTGGTTCAGTGAATGTGATGGTGGCGAATGTTCGTCGATCACATGCAGGATACGCAATGCACTTTAGGTCATCAAGGCCATATTTGGAGAAAATCGTCTTCGGAGATCGCCAGAATGGATAGTATAGATTTATCACTCCGCATTTTACCTGTATCCAGGGAACACCGTCTGGCGGTATGCTGATATTTGCGCAAAATGCACCGCCTTCCAACTCGCATGGATGACGACAGTTGTACGTCTTCATGTGGCTGAGACAGTCGGTAAGGATATCGAGCGTTTCATTCATTGTTCAAGACCAGGTGTCGTCGGAATTTCAGCAGAGGTTGTATGAATTCGTCAAGCAACGATTGCGTCTGGTGTCTTTCAACGCAACGTGGCCGGGGCTGCGTTTGTAAGAAATAGTCACCATTCGGATGATTTGATGAAATACCAGCGCAGCCACGTGTAGCCGTCTGGTATGTCGCTGGTGAATTGCTTGCAGATGTAATCTATGCCGCGATAACTCTGTATATTCAGCGTATCGCCGGCGTAGCTTTTGGACTGCTCGTAGCCGGAAAAATTGCGAATCTTGTATTGATCGAAGAATTTGCGACAGAGATAGTCGCCGCGCACGGCATGGAAATCATCGCCGTTCGGTTGTTTGTACGACCACGCATCGAGTCCGATAGCCCGGCCATTCTTAGCATCAAGCAACACGCGCACACGATCGTAGTCCGATGCCGCAGATTTGCCGCGGAAGGTGTAGGATATGGCAAGAACCCTGCGGTCCCAGACGTCTGTCGCGATCGGCGCGGTGTCAGGGGCTTCAGGCAGATACCCCTCGCGGGCGAGGATCGCGGCCATGGTTGCTGGATTGGGAAAGGCGTACGTGAGATGGTGATTGATGGCAAGGAGTGCCACAATGCCGACGGCTAAAGCCAGCACAGCGAGACCATAGCGCATGATGCGTTGTCGCCGGGTTTCCGGTATGCGTTTCCGGCGTTGTCGCTGTAACGACTGATGCCGGTAACGCTGGATAAAGGCGATTGCTTCGTTGCCTCTGCGATCGCCTACATCGATGCGTTTGGGCGACCACAGTTCGGTACCTACCCCTGCGGTCTCCAGTTCACGTCGCAATACAGGCCAGGTAAAGCTCTCGATCTCTGGTCCCGCCACGTTGCAGTCTTCGAGAAAACTGCCCAGCTCCGGCGCGATCTGCGCGAAGGTCCGGCAGTGCCTGACGGCGTCGTTGGTAATGGCATGATTTTTTACCCGGTTCAGATCTATGGCAATACCTGGATTGACGCGCCGATGAAATCGGCGGCGACCGGGTAT
>JAJFLQ010000052.1 GCA_021772615.1 Verrucomicrobiota bacterium
CATCTCCTCGTCCTCCCTGCCTAATTCACGGTTGACTGAACTACCGTAAAATAAAACAGCATGAACGAACCTTTTTAGATGGTCCCCTTTTCGACGATAATTTTTTGCTCTCAGTGGTCCCCTTTTACAAGATAAATTCCACGTGTCTATGGCACAGCGCTCACATTTCGAATATGCAGGTTAAAATGGGGCACAAAAACAGTACTGTATGTTGAATTTGTGGTCATGTCTGACTGCCCGGTACGCGTGACGTGCGATTGGAAAGCGGCGTCCGGCCAGGCCACGAGACAGCCGCAGGCAACCCGCCGCACGCCGAAGGTGCTGGGCACCGGGTATTCGGTGCTGTTGCGTGTCCTGCAGGACCGATGGCGCCATCGATTTGCCACAGACATACCGCATCCCCAAACAGCGCGTCTGCGCGCAGCGCTTTGGCGTGCGGCGGCTGGATGCCGCTTTGAAACTCGCCGCGGGCGAGACGTCTGGTCAGCCTGCTGGCGGGCTACCGCGATTTATGTCATAGGCTGGGCATTTCCGCCGCCTGGCACAATCACGCTCGACCGTGTAGGCACGTCGTGTCGTTCTAAAGCGGTGTCGAGCCGCCGTACTCCAAAGAGCGGCGTTGCCGCTCAGCAAAACCGGCGGCTGAGGCCAATCGCCCTATCGAAGGGATCGTGGCGTTACGTAGCGACGGGGTTTGTCCAGGAGGGGGTCACTCCTTTAATTTGGATTCTGCTGAAAAACCCCTGTTTTTGAACGAATCGCCAAGGCAAAATACGCATAACATTCCTATTCCAATCTATTTACGGATAAGAAAACTTTCCTAAAAATGCAAAGATAGGGGTTTTTCAGCAGAATCTAATTTAATGATTTGACTTGAATTGCATCGTTGATCCTGTTACTTTGTCATGTGGCTCACCCCTTTACGAAATGAAGATGAAGATCCGGTGTGCCACGTACCATCCGCCCTTTCCGCTGGCTACGCCGTGAGGGAATCGTCAATCGTGGCAATCAGTAGCTGGAAAAGATGGCCGGCTATGCTGCTTGTGTTGAGCGAGGCTCAATCAAGGACATTGACGATCCATTCGAGGATGTGGTCGCGCACTGCATTCTGGGTAGCGACCAATTTATCGACTGGATCACACGCGAATTTTTGCTGTTATGGGATGGAAGCAAGGGCGGCGAGCCTTCATTGTTTGGAAGTACGCCGTGTGGCAATGTCTCTCGCGTGTTGATATTGCCGCTGCAGTTACAGCCGTAAAGCAATGGCCGAAAAATTCTCGGTTCGTGGCAGTACGTTATTGCGAGCGCCCGACAAGGTGGCACGCGACAAAAAACCGCAAATAGCTGTCGTCTTGAACAACTTGCGAGCAAGAATACCAGGGCCTTTGAATTAAAGGCATGACCCCCACGTCGCTGCCCCTATGTCGCGTATCGTGTCGCCGATATCACCGCCCGATATTACCTCCGTATCCATCGCTTTTTACTTTTTTGATTGGTAGGTAGATCCCATCTTATTATTGTCACAAGACCTCTCGACGCAGCTTGATTTTAAGTGGAACTGGAGGCATCTGATTGACCACCGTAACTGTTCCGGAACTCATCCGACTTTCGAAAGAGGATAGGAAGATGCCACGTTCAGACGATTTAATTCGCCGTCGTAAAAAATTGGTACCTAATGGAGTAGGGATGGCTAATCGAGCAACGGCCATTTCCGGCAAAGACTCAAAGATTCTCGATGCCGACGGTCGCGAACTTCTCGATTTTGGCACCGGAATCGGAGTAACGGCATTGGGACATTGCGCGCCCTCAGTCGTGAAAGCCATTTGCGCCCAGGCGGAGCAACTGATCCACGGTTGCTTTCATGTCGCAACGTATTCCCCGTACCTTGATCTGTGCGAAAAACTAGTATCTCTCTTTCCGCACGGGAACGAAACAAAAGCGATGTTGACGAACACCGGAGCGGAGGCTGTCGAAAACGCGGTCAAGATTGCTCGGCAAGCAACGCGAAGAAGCAGCATCATTTGTTACACCGGCGCATTTCATGGTCGCTCGATGATGGCAATGTCGCTGACGTCGAAAGTTGCCTACAAGCTTGGCTGCGGTCCCTTTGCACCCGAAGTGTATCGCCTGCCCTTTCCAAACTATTATAAATACCGGGACGAGTCCGATTTGGATACTTTCGTAGACCGAGAACTCTTACGATTTCGTGATGCATTGATGTATATGGTGGATCCCGGCAATGTTGCGGCTGTGATCGTTGAGCCGGTATTGGGCGAGGGTGGCTTTATTCCAGTGCCAATGGATTACATGAAAGGATTGCGCGCCTTGTGTGATGAGTTCGGCATTCTGCTTATCATAGACGAGGTTCAATCGGGATTTTGCCGTACCGGAAAATGGGCTGCTTACCAACACTACGCAGTTACGCCGGACCTGTCGACGTGGGCGAAGGCGATGGGAAGCGGAATGCCGATTGGCGCGGTTATTGGAAAGAAAAAAATCATGGACAGCGCAAAACCCGGCACGATTGGGGGCACGTACCTGGGCAACCCGGTCTCCTGTGCGGCGGCGTTGGCGACAATCGAATATATGGAAAAACATAACGTGCCTGATCGTGCAGCCGAGATCGGCAAGACCGTTCGCGATCGATTCAACATCCTTAAGAACAAGTGCAAAAACATAGGGGACGTGCGTGGGTTGGGCGCAATGATGGCGTTCGAGCTGGTTACAAACAGTGACCCAAACCAGCCGGATGGGGAATTGGCGTCAGCGTTGGTGGATTCATGTTTTGAACGTGGTTTGATCATCCTCACAGCCGGTTCGTTCAAGAATGTGATCCGTGTATTATGCCCGTTAACGATTTCCGATAACGACCTGGAGGCAGGATTAGATATTATCGAAGAAGAATTATTACGTTTAACAAATCAGATAAAAACCTCACCAATATCTTAACCGAGACAATGGTATGAAGCCGTTCGCAATCGTCGGTAACCGCTAAAGCGCTTTCGTGATCGAAAAAAGAATTTTGGTATTTACCGGAAAGATGCTTCACGCCCTTATCTCGACGCCTTGGGCCCGTTAGTCAAAGCAACTCGGGATGAGGAGCCGCATCGGAACAAGAAAGGCCTACAATGACCAACACGCATAGCGATAAGAATAATGGCAACACCTCGAACAGCATCAATCTGAAAAACTACTTCAATATCAATCAATTTCGCAATGATACATGGCATTGCCTGAAAGCGTCGTGCAATCAATTGATGATCGATGCCAAGGCAGTTTCTGATCGAGAATCGAAAATCGAGATTGAAAACGCCCTTTCATTGTTGACCGTAATGGAACACTATTGGGTTTACCCCGGAACGAAGACGATAGATTACCTTTCTGAAATGTACAAGCGGAAGGAATTCAGGTCGCTTTTAACCGCGGTTTCGGACATTGTCCGGTCATTGGTCAGCGAAGCCTATCGCGAGCGAACCACGTTGACCGTATTTGAAAAACGAGGCGGAAAATCTACTGCAAAGACACTACGTCCGGACCAACACTATTTTGAGGTTCTGTTTGTCGATGACATTAGCGTTTCCGAAGAAACGCGCCTAAAACACAAGCTTACCGAATGTCGTAAATCACGCGATCACTTCGTCTACGATACTGTTTTGGTTCGAACATTGCAGGATGCAGTGGTCGCGCTGCTCTTCAACCACAATATTCAAAGTTGCGTGATTCGCTACGGATGTCCGTTTCGATCGCGGTCAAAACTCGATGCGATTCGACCATTCATCGTAAATTATTTGTCGCCAATCCCGGACAATAACGACGAAGAGGAAATTGGTCCGTTTCTGGGCCGAATTATAAAGAGTATTCGTCCAGAGATCGATTTGTTTTATGTAACAGACACAGGTATCGGCAAGTTGACCACCGACGTTTATAGGGATTTTCAACGCGTATTTTTTCGCCAGGACGATCTTCAGGAACTTCATTTAAGTGTACTTAAAGGCATCCAGCAACGATTTGAAGCACCGTTCTTTTCGGCATTGGTGAAATATAGCCAACAGCCAACAGGGGTGTTCCACGCCATGCCGCTTTCTCGCGGAAATTCGATCCTTAATTCCCATTGGATCCAGGATATGGGGCATTTTTACGGGCGCAATATTTTTCTTGCCGAAACGTCGGCGACAACCGGCGGTCTTGATTCGTTACTACAGCCAACGGGTCCGTTGAAAAAGGCCCAATCTCTGGCGGCACGCGCCTTTGGCGCGCTGCATACGTTTTTTGTAACCAACGGGACGTCGACGTCAAATAAGATTGTCCTCCAGGCCTTGCTTCGACCAGGTGACATCGTCCTCATCGACCGGGATTGCCATAAGTCGAACCACTATGGCCAGGTCCTTTCCGGTGCATACACAATCTATCTTGATGCATATCCCCTGGAACAATACTCTATGTATGGTGCGGTCTCATTGCGCGAGATCAAACAGGTGTTGCTTGATTTGCGGCGGGGCGGTCGTCTGGATCAAGTTAAAATGCTGCTTCTCACCAACTGCACTTTCGACGGGATCGTATACGATGTGCAGAGGCTGATGGAGGAGGTTCTGGCGATAAAACCGAATATGATTTTCTTGTGGGATGAGGCGTGGTTCGGTTTTGCATACTTTTCACCCGTCTATCGTCAACGTACGGCCATGCACTGCGCCGAAGTCTTGTCCAAGCGATTCAAAACAAAAGCCTACCAAAATAAATACAAGAAGTTTATCTCCGAGTTTGAGAAATTGGATCAAGATGACGATGATACGTGGCTACTTACCCGTCTCCTTCCCGATCCGAATAAGGCGAAAATTCGCGTTTATGCCAATCAATCTACACATAAGAAACTCTCGTCACTTCGCCAGGGTGCGATGATTCATGTGCACGACGAAGAGTTTAACCGCAAGGTCGAAGACACGTTTCATGAAGCCTACATGACCCACACGTCTACGTCGCCGAACTACCAGATTCTGGCCTCCCTTGATGTGGCGCGACGACAGGTTGAGTTTGAAGGGTATGAATTCGTCGAAAAAGCGATTGAAATGGCCATGACTCTCCGCGCAAAAATCAATGACCATCCCGTGCTTAAGAGATTTTTTGAAGTATTGACCACAAAAGATTTAATTCCCCGTGAGTACCGGCCATCGGGTCAAGAGCATTATTATGATTCTGAAAGCGGCTGGTACCCGATGGAAAATTCATGGAAATCGGACGAGTTCGTTCTCGATCCAACCCACATAACGTTAGATATAGGAAGAACCGGAGTAGACGGCGATACATTCAAGAATCAATACTTGATGGACCAATTCGGTATTCAGGTAAATAAGACAACGAGAAATACCGTCCTTTTTATGACAAACATCGGGACAACGCGAAGCGCGGTCGCGTACCTGATCAGCGTGCTGTTAAAGACGTGCCATCAACTCGAGGATATTGGTCGGGCATTCAGCCCCGCCGAACGTGCACAACGAGACCTGTGCATTGAGTCGCTAACCAATAACTTGCCACCGCTTCCCGACTTTAGTTATTTTCATCCGGCATTCCGCCCATATACACAGACGCCGGAAGGAGATATTCGGTCGGCATATTTTCTGGCGTACGATGATGAAAATTGTGAGTTCTTGCAACTGGACGGCGACATACAGAAGTCTGTCGATTCTGACCGAGATGTGGTTTCCGCCTCGTTTGTCATCCCTTATCCTCCCGGATTTCCAATCCTGGTTCCTGGTCAAGTGATCAACAAGGCCATTTTGGACTTTATGCTTGCTTTGGATGTGAAAGAAATCCACGGCTACCGACCAGGATTCGGGCTCCGAGTTTTCACAGAGGAAGCGATTACCCGGTATCTCAAAGACAAGGGTGGGCCGGTTGCGGTGGAGCATTTGATTTCAAGCAACGGACATGAACGGCAATCACTCAACGTAGGAAAGAAGGACACAAACCACAAAGCGAAAATGCGCCGGCAAGGCGCCTCCGTGTTAACGGCAGTAAACCAGGAATCAAAGGCATGATAAAAAAATCCGTACCAATACGCAACGTGTCCGATATTCGGCGTTTTTTTTACCGCAATGAGACACCAATCTACTTCATTAGCGCCACGAATTTTAACCTGCTCGGCGCAGACGAGTGGGTAAAGGGATTCAAATTTATTTCCTATATCGATTGTTTCGACGGCCAGCACCCAAACGTATTTGTGCCGGATGAAATGCCGCATGACGAATTCCAGAGTATCGAAGACATCAACAATTACATGCTGGAGCACAAGCAAGTCGTCGAATTTCTGGAGAAGCGGGGCCCCGGCGGGAAGGCTCTCTTCCTGATGTTTAACGAAAAGACCGAAAAACTTGCCAAATTGAACAAACTGGAAGTGTGCTTCCCGCCCGCGGCAACTCGAGAGTTTCTCGATAACAAAGCAAACACCACACGTGTAGCGGAACGGGCAGGAGTTCCGAGCGTGCCCAATACTTTGGCCAAGGTAGAAAGTTATCAACATCTGAAAAAAATCTCCAGGCATCTTGGCGACGACCTTGTGGTCCAAACGGCATTCGGCGACTCGGGCCATACAACGTTTTTCATTTCAAACGAAGACGATTGGATGAAATATCAGGACGAAATCGTGAATGAACCTGAAGTCAAGGTTATGAAACGAATTCGTTGTCGTGGGTCCGCGATCGAAGCATGCGTGACACGGAACGGCACCATTGTAGCGCCTCTGATGACTGAGTTAGTCGGTTTCCCAGAGTTAACGCCCTATAAGGGAGGGTGGTGTGGAAATGAAATATTTCCAGACGCATTTACTAAGTCGATTCGTGTCAAAGCGCGTCAGTATGCCAAAAAGTTCGGAGAGGAGCTGAAGAAGGAAGGCTATAGGGGCTATTTTGAGCTTGATTTCTTAATTGATGAAGATTCCGGCACCTTGTATCTCGGCGAGCTGAACCCACGAATAACCGGCGCGAGTTCGATAACGAATCATGCCGTTTTCGCTTTGGCCGATTGTCCTCTGTTCCTGTTTCATCTTCTGGAATGGATGGACGTTGATCATAAGCTAAGTGTGAACCAAATCAATAATCGTTGGTTTCGCGCCGAAAATATTGACTCATGGAGTCAAGTGGTGATTAAACACACCGAGGATTCGATTGATATTCTGACAAAGGCGCCAGAGTCCGGAATTTGGACAATGAATGCGGAAGGGGTGGTTGCGTTTTCGCGACTGGACACCCACCGGCGGGCGGTCGAAACCGAAAACGAAGCGTTTTTTCTGCGTATCACCAAGTGTGGTGACTACCGCTATGAGGGGGCAGATCTTGGAATTCTTGTGATGCGGGGCCGCTCGATGACGGATGACTTTCAGCTGACCAAACGAGCCAGACAGTGGATTAACGGTATCCGATCCAAATTTGAGGGCAAGCCTCTCACCAGCATTGAATCGTCTGCGCAACCTGTAAATGATCTGGGTGGATTTAAGATCATGTAACATAAATGTCGGGCTCTCAGCGTCGCAACGGTCCAGAGTAAGAACAAACAATGCCGATCGCGAAGAGATTCGTATCAGGTACTATCAAAGGTCTGCCCGCGATGGCCCGCGAATCTACCGCTTTTCGTATCGGGGCGAGCAGAGCATTCGTTGCTGCGACGATAATGCCTTTCTGTCGAGCCACTTGCAAAACTCTCGCCGGCTCGATTCCGACGCATACCGCGCATCTGCAAAAAGAATGGCGCAAAGCACGTAGGGGTAATGATATGTACATATTTCTCCTAGTATCACGTCGATGCAATATGCGCTCAAAAGCAATCTCAGCCATAATTTTGCAAGAGGCTCTATGTACCTTACATTTTCATCGATTCATGAAGATAAACCTGGAGAGAAGTGGCAACAGCTGTTTCATCGTCATTGGCCATCCTATCGAAGATGGTATTTATCGGAAGGGTATTCGAATCGATCTGGATATTTGACCTGTCGCAATGCCATCCGGGAATTTATGCCTGCTCTGCTGCCGGTTTATCATCAATTGGTCGAGCTTGCCGGCGGCGGCGACGTAGAGTCGCGATTTTTGAGCCTCTACAATCCTCCACGCTATATTTTTGCTTGTACCCAACTCGGCTGGACACGTGGTGAAATAGCTCTGGTACGCAATTATGACTATCATCCTAAGCTGTGCGAAGGCGTATTTCTTTACACCAACTGGCTGCGGCCCGTAATCGGGATGAGCGATTGCTGCTGGGGACTTCTTGACGGGATGAACGATGCCGGTTTAGCCGTCTCGCTTACCTTCGGCGGCCGCAAGATTGTCGGGCCGGGTTTTGGGAGTCCTCTAGTGCTTCGATATATTTGCGAAACATGCACAACGACGGAAGAGGCGTGCGCTGCCTTAGCGCGAATTCCCGTCCATATGGCGTACAACGTAACAATCATCGATGCCGCAGGGGCGCTCAGTACCGTCTTCCTGTGTCCGGGAAAACCTGCGCTCGTAACAACATCTACCATCAGCACGAATCATCAGCAGGAAATTGAATGGGAGGATTTTGCGCGGATGTCCGCGACCATGGAACGATACGAGTGTTTGCAGAAGATTCTCGGCGATGCGACGCTAACGTTACCGAGAGTCATCCGGAAATTCCAGGACGCTCCGATTTTCAATAGTTGTTACAGCAGAGGATTCGGCACCCTGTATACGAGCATTTATCACACCGTTCAGTTAGAGGCGAAACTGTTGTGGCCGAATAAATCGATGAGACAATCATTCGATTGCTTTACGGAAGATACGATTACCGTGAAACTCAATGGCGGCAAAGGATCCAGCCTGGCGAAGTAGGCAAATAAGATGGAGCCTTGCCACGCGAGTCAATATACGATCAACCGCGGTTCCGTCATTTCCTCCATTACGTATCGAATCCCTTCTCGCCCGAACCCGGATGCCTTAACACCGCCATACGGCATGTTATCAATACGAAATCCAGGGACATTATTAATAATTACCGCCCCGACATCCAGATTTTGATGAGCATCCTTTATATGGTCAATGTTCTTCGTAAAAACGCCCGCCTGGAGTCCGTAAGCAGAATCATTGGCTTTTCGTACCCCTTCGTCGAATGACCCGAATTTCTCGATCGTCGCGACCGGGCCAAATACTTCGTTCGATACGATCTTCATTTCATTACTCGTATCGGTTAGTAGCGTCGGCTGATATAGATTGTTTTTTTCACTGGCAACCTTACCCCCGATTAGCACTCTGGCTCCCTGTTCCTCTGCTTCGTCAATCCATTCCTGGATTCTATCCAGATTGGCTCGATCAATAACGGGTCCTACGATGACTCCCGGCTGAGTCGGATCACCCATTTTTATTTTCTTAATGTGATCGAGCAACAAGGTCATGAACCTGTCATAGACCGAATGATGCACCAAAATTCGTTGCGTCGATATGCAAATTTGGCCGGCATATAGATATGATCCATTGGCAATGGATTTCGCTGCGGTCTCGAGTTCCGCAGATTCATCAACAATGACGGCTGCATTTCCTCCCAGCTCCAATGCTACTTTCTTCCTGCCGCAAATATTCTTGAGATGCCAGCCAACGTTTTCACTGCCGGTGAATGAAATCATTTTTATACGATTATCCTTCACCATCATTTCAGCTTCGGGGATATCGCACACGAGTACATTTACGACTCCGGCGGGATAACCGCACGCGTCGACGAGATCGGCAAACGCCAGCGCCGTCAAAGGCGCCTGAGGTGGAGGCTTGAGCACAACGGAACACCCGACTGCCAATGCGGGGCCGATCTTGTGGAGCGCCAGGTTGAGTGGAAAATTGAATGGAGTAATACAGAGTACCGGACCTACTGGAAATCGCCTTGTATACGCGGTCTTGCCCGTTCCCGCGCCAAAATCGATTGGAACCATCTCCCCACTGAAACGAACGGCTTCGGTGGCTGCGGTTGACAGCGTCGTAAGGCAGCGCTCCAACTCCGCCTTGGCGTAGTCAAACGGCTTACCACTTTCGGCAACTATCAGATCCACAAACTCCATCATGTGTTGACGTAACAGCTCAATCAGTTTCTTAAGATACTCCGCCTTTTTGCCGGCAGACCACATCTTGAACTCAGCAAAGCCACGTACGGAACCTGCTATTGCGTCCTCGACTTGGCCGGCAGACGCATACGGAACCGTTGCAATAAGGGATTGATTGTATTTATCATAGACTTCAAGCGTCGATCCGTTTCCATCCACGCACCACTTTTTATTTATGAAATTGCCGGTCTTTATGATTTTTATATTTTTTTTCACGGTTACCTAGCTTTGAATTTTGAGGTTGGAAATAGGATAGGAAGATTGATGGGATCTGCAACTCCTCTGGTCAATGGAGACATTTTATGCTGCTTAGTCAACTGCCGGCGGGTCCGTATCCAACGACATCTCCAAGGCATACATAATTTTGAACACCATGTCTTTCCGCATCTTCAATGACGGCTTCCAATGCTGACAAGTTCCCTTGGATATCTGTGATTACGCCCGTTTTCATATCGCCCGAGTCAGCTATCGATGGACTGCCAGAGCGAGGAACGAGCGGCGGCGGTCGAGCGTTTGGCTGTACTCAAATGTTGTGTACTATTTTATCATTCGAAAATTCGGTTGCTGAATAAACCAACGCAGAAATTCGGTATCCCCGACATGGCTAAACGCGATATGAGTACCACGGTCATCCTCAAGTTGAAACAGTAGCCCGTCATAGTGCTTCTGGTGATCAGGCCTAATTCGGATGTCGCCATGAAAGTCGATTAATCCATTGAATTTTTCACCAAAGTAAAGGCACAAATCCGCAAGCTTATTATGATCACAGTCATCGTTGCACATTGCAGCAAAGACCAAAATGTCTACCGGCGTTTTTCCCGAATATTCAGGAATTTGAACGATTGACTGTTCGCGTAGCTCCCCTCCAAGCTCCTCGCCTATTGAATAGAAAAACGGTCGTCCGTTGATCCAAAAATCGTTCCCTTTTACATCCTCTGCTGTCGAATTTAAATAGTCTATGATTTCATCACTTACTTGAGAATCGATTTTTTTCATCATCAAGACCGATGCAGTAGGACCTGCCATTTTTTATCCACACAACGTTAAGATTTAATTGTTCTAAAGTAGCGGCACATGGTTCGCAATAGGCTGGCAACCATCATGTTAATAACATTGAATTAAGTCAGACCCCGCCACCAATCCCCGGGTTGACGCTCTAACAAATGGCGAATCAAGAATTTGCGTTTCCGCCATATAGATTAAATCGAGATCGTCGACTTTAGTTCGCCTGGTCGATTATTCCAGTGTCTGATTTTCAGTAGAAGCGTGGTGTATCTCCAGTTGCGTAGGTCGACGTTGAAAATAGGTGGAGTCAATTTCACAAGCTTTTTTAAAGGCGGATAACGACCTGGCGTAATTTCCGGTGGCGTTTTCAGCAATTCCGAGATTTCCCCATAGCACAGATAAACGAGGAGATTCTTCAACAGCATCTCTAAAAGCGTCCACCGACTCCTCCCAGCGCCCCACCTTGCAAAGAACAATCCCTAATCGACAAAATGCTTTCGCCCAATAATCTGGATCATGTTCTACCTTCTGTCTAAATTTATCCCAGATATCGGGAACATTTCCAACGGGCTTTAAGTAGATAGCTCTCATTTCCGTTGCGATACTAAATGCAACATCATACTCGACAGCCAAATTCTGTTCATCACTAAATTTTCTATCAGGAGTAAAGTAATCGTCGAAGACTCCTTCATATAAGCTCTTAAGGAACTTCGCCTCTCTCTTATGATTTCGACCATTTGGAAAAAAACATGACTTATCACGATAATAATGCCCGGTAAGCTTGGAGTTGGCAACAGGTTGCAATACTGGCTTCGCAGCGTATTCTTTAAGAATTTTGATAATCTCGTCTTGACCTTTTTTTGACGCGATAATTAATGCCGTATGGCCATCAGCAGTGGTGGCATTGACATCCGCCCCCGCCTCGAGCAACAACTTTACTGACTCGATATGGCCCCTATTTACTGCCATCATCAGCGCCGTAATTCCGTCTTTCCGCGGTGCATTGACATCAATATTGGACTCAATAAGCAATTTCAGAACATCGCTATGCCGATTCATCGAGGCCATAGCAGCCGAATTCAAACCGTGTGAATCAGTGAGGTTGGTGTCAGCGTTTGCATCGATCAACAATTGAACTACCTCGTAATGACCTTTCTCCGAAGCCGCTAACAAAGCAGTTGAACCGTCTCTCGTAGCCTTGTTGACTTCAGCCCCTGCCTTTAACAGTGTTTGCACCACATCAGTATGGCCTTCTCGTGACGCGACAACTAGCGCGGTCGTACCTCCTCCTGATGCCAATTCTAAATCGGCCCCGGCATCAAGCAACAATTTAACCACATCGACATGCCCACTCCATGAACTCCGAATTAGCGGTCCGCCACCCCCCGTATCAGTAGCATTAACATCGGCATGCGCGTCGAGCAGCAATTTTACAATGTCGGTGTGTCCTCTTTCGGATGCCAAAGCCAATACCGTAACGCCGAATGCATATGTGGCGTTAACATCGGCACCAGCCTTGATTAACTCGCAAGTTTTAAGAATATCTGGGTCTGTTGATTTACATTGAATAATTAACTGCTCTGATGGATCACTCGGGGGTTCCGCGAATGAGTGATGACTACAGGCCACTACTAAAGCTAGCGACGGCATAGTCTTAAAAAAATTGTAAATCATGGGGCTATTTCTCACTCTGTTTTTCCCTAAGAGGTCATCCCCTTAGGGGGCAGACCTGCAATAAACATCCTGCAATAAAAAAGTCCCGAACATCCTATCGTCCAAATTGTCATACTTTCCGAAAATGATGAAACTGGCCACTAGCGCTGTTTTTTTCGGCCTGAATTCGCAACAGTTTGGTCTAAGTCTAATGGGGCCCGCCCAAACGACCTGTATTTGTACATTTCGCCAACGAAAATGGCTTCTAGTGGCGGTTCTTTAAAGGCATAAGAGTCACAATGGTCTGGCCACCATTATGTTAAAAATTTTGAATCAGGTCGGACTCGCCATCCAGATCACCCCGCCATCCAGACCCCGCCATCAATAATGAGCTTGTTATTCCATGGATTTAGCCTGCTTTGGATCAGCCGAATCGCCACAAACGTGAATCGTCGCGGCGAATGGTGTGGGAGGGGCGTCCTTCAAGGGGCGTCCTTATCCCGATCTCGCCGTTACGACGGCTTAACCTTGCGTGACTTCACCAGCAAGGTTTGAAAAATCTCGTCGGGCCAAGTCGTCGTTCCTTACGAACACATATAAAGGATCGGCATCATTGATGTTTAGGTTCATCTGCAAATTGGAATAGAGTTGAAATAGCAACCGCCATTGACCAACCAAGTCTGAGATCATTTTTCGATTTGACGTCAGCCATTCCACGCCTTTTCTCATCAGCAAAGCCAAGCAACTGACCAATCTGGCTTTCACGCTGCAAGTCCGAGTCCAAATAGATTCGACGCAAAATTCCATCTTCGCCATCGATCTCTTGAGTATGTTCTTCGATGTGTTGGCGAAATCGTTTGCGGAAATTTGCGAGTGACACAGTCGGTACTGCCCGAATTCGCTGGGGGGTCAAGTCAATAAGATCCTCGTTGGATAGCGAGTCGGGATCAGGCGATTGCCTTGGAACCAAGGAATCAGTGGTTCCATCAAAGTAGAGGGCGTCAAGAACAACTGGCTCAGCCGCGCACTCTATGCAACGAACGAAGAGATACAGGATTCCACACGATGGCAAGCCGGTATGGATTGTGAGTTGGGGCAACTCGGCGAAGTTAATTTGCGCAATAAAATTGGAAAAAGTCGGTTCTTCGCAGTTTGGGTCAACTGGCCACTGCATGTTGCGCGGCAAGTCGGGGTCGCCTCCGAATCGTGTGTTGCCTAATGTCGAGTAATCGTCATCGCCAACGGCGATCAACGCATAGCACTCTGTGGCGTTATTTCGTATTTCCTCGGCAACGCCATTGAGGTGGCGCTGGGTGATCGCGGTGTCAAGCTCTGCGACTAATTGTGGCGACATCTGGGGCATGAAATTATTTCGACGGACATCACCCACGTGACGAAGGAGCGTTCGCGTGCATGGCATTGTTAAGAGTTTCTATGCGCCGGTTGATGTTTTCTTCGCGCATCTCACGGATAACCATAACGGTGCCAGCTATCCAAATCTCCATCCCAGTCGATTTGGCCCTTCGATTCAAGAATCTTCTTCTGAGGTTTGTGCCTAATCAATTCTCGCAACGCGTGATCGAATAGCGCACGGCGAGTTTTCAGTCCTGTCACCGAAAGGCCAGATTCTATCAATTCATCATCTATGACTATATTTGGTTCTGGACACTCATATAGGCTTCTATCGATACACGCAATAATAAATATTATGTGTATTTGCAAGCAATGCGCGAAATAATAACCGGTAAGCAGTGGTGAGGCGCCGCTGTTCGCCATAACGCCAAGGTCACCGAGGCGGACGGAGCGTTAGCGGCGTTCCGAATTCGGTGCACCGCTTGGTTGGCGTTTCCGTTCTGCTATGGATTCAATCTTTGAGTGCAAATTGGAAGGGACGTGCCCCGGTTGTTTCCAGCCCCGCCGAAAGATCAAGAATCCGGGTTAGACAGAATCGCCTTGTCCGGTTTGGGTTCATTCTTCGCCAAGTGCTTCCAAGTCTGCCAGATCCTTACGCCTGCCCGTTTACTCCGGACGAATGCATCGCGTCCCACATACCAAGTCGAAACGTCACCATAGACGCCTTCGCATCGACCATTGTCAATCTCCTCCCAGGTCACGGCGGAAAGGGAAGTAATGATATCAACGCGAACAGGGGGGACGCCTAACTGGATAATTTGGTCAGGCCGATCAAGGTCTGAAACCGTCAGGCCAACCGATCCGAAACCAAACTCAGTGAGAGCGGCGATGATCCGAGACGCGTTTTCGCCGGTGGGGCGGACACAAATATCGATGTCACCCGTATATCGCGGCGCACCATGAAAGGCCAGTGCATAGCCCCCTGCGATGACGTAATCAACGTCGTGCGCGTTGAGTAACTCGAGCAGTTCTTTGAAGTCGGGCTGTATTTCCATCAACTTGCCTCCGCAGGAATTCTACGGCGCTCACCCGCTCCGAAGGTAGGCGTGTCAGCCAATAAGCCAGATTCTGGCTGATCTCATCAGTCTCGCTCATCCGGCCTCGTTTGATAACACGTGCAATCATCCCTTAATATAAACCTTTGGAATAGGCAGCGCAATACGCCTGCGCCGGTTTTCACAACGACTGGATCATGTACTGGCTTCCGCTCCGCTCCAGCCAGTTGCATGCATCCGCATGTTTCGCTGGCCTGAAGAGCCTTCTTGTGACGGATCGAGTGACCGTGCGCCTGAACGTGCGTCGGTTCTTCAGTTGTTGCCGCCGGTCAAGCGAAGCGTAGTCCGGCGGCAACAAGGTGATTACTCTATCAGATTTACGCTTTGCAGAGCGCAGCCCATCAGACGCTGCGATATCGATTGCCTGCAGGCAGCGAACTGCCGCTTTAATCGACTCTATCGCCATTCGCCAGACTTGCAACATCCTTGCCGCGCACCACTTTGACAATAATTGTGATATCCTGGCAACTTGCAGGCAAGAATGCTAAACGCTTTAGATTTAAAGCCTGTATTTGAAACCCGTTGTGGCGACGGTCCTCCGAGCCGCAGGGCCAGTTCAATCGCATGGCGGATTCATGTGGCGGCAACCACCTCGCGAAAGCGGGTGATATCAGCCGTCGCCATGGGGCAGTAACGCTTTCGCCGACAACGACTTTCAATCTTGTCGGTCGGTATGTGCAAGGATGTGATGTGGCGCCCGGCCTCGGTGAACACGTGGGACCGACGGTTTTTGCCGATGACGACGATGGATCGTTTGATTTCATCGCGGAAAAAATCCTGAACACGGGCCGTGCGGATGTCGTCTCGGGCTTTGTGAACCGGACGGTTCTGGGACGATCTCTCCTCGGCATGGCGGGATCGGCGACGATGCTGTCGGCCCTTGCGCTCCAGTGAAGCCGCCAGATGGTTCAAAACCGAAAAAATCTGATTGGTGAGTTCTTTCTTGCGTTTCCTGTTCGGTTGGGCGGCCTGCCATTGATTGTCGATTTTGCGGATCTGTTCCCGTGTAGTCGCAATGGCATTGTGTATACGGTTGAGTGACGATCCGTCCGCGGCATCGGCGATTGTCTCGCACGCCTCTTCCGACATGATCACTTGCACGGCAAGACGATGCCGCTTGCCTTCGACCACTTGAATCGTCAGGGCAAAGCACAGACCGCGCATGGTGATGTAGCCGGCCACAACCTGCCCCAGTATGCGGTAGGTTATGCTCTTGCGGCCGTAGGATTCCAATTGTTCGGTAATAAGCGTGCGTCGGCCGATTACGCGGGCGAGAACTGCCGGTGGTTCGGCGAACAGCAGGTCGACCCGGTCGTCGTCTACGGCCAGGAGAAAGTTGCAGAATTCCATCCATTTCGGTCGCCCGGTATCCGCATAGCCGGCGAAGACACAACTGTGAGAATTGGGCTTCGCATGCTCACAGCATACCGAACGACAGTGGTAACAATACACGTGCCTTTCCCGAATCGGTCCACGCTCGGATGCGGCGGCACGGCAGCGCGCGAACGCGTCGCTGACGAACTGGTCGAATGTTGTCAGCGGTGACCATTCCAGCGTGACCGGTAGCGGAGCGTCGCCGTCCCGGTCCGCGGCGCACTCCGCCAGTGCCAGCTGGTGAAACCGTTGCAGCGCCGCATAGGCGGCCGCAGCCTCGCATTGAAGGGCTTCCGAGGGCTTGTCGAGATCCTCTTTTCCATCCATTTATTGCGACCCGTTTGTTTATGTCAACGCCGCGCGTGGGATTCCAACGTGTCGAAGATCGGTTTGTTCTCTTCCCGATTTCTGAACGAGGCCAGTGCGGCTGGGTACCGTTCCGAGAGTTCGTTGTACGTATTCCCGGCATCATCGGTACGGTCCTGCAACAAAAAGATTTCCATCGCCAGAAGCATGGCTTCGGGCGTATATCTGGGGTCATCAAACAATACGAACACGCTGATTGCGAAGGGCAGTGCTTCGGCATACGCCTTGTTCTTGACGTGCAATCTGGCAATGCCGAGTCGCGTACGTGCCTTGGCGGCGACATTTTCGAAATTCAGCTCCAGGGCTTCTTTGTAGATCAGTAACGCCTCATCGGATCGTCCCTGGAGTGCCAGGGTTTCACCCAGAAGCGACAAGGCGTTGCCCCGTTTCTCGGGCATGTCGTGCGATGTGTTTTTTGCCTGCAGCAACCACTCCACCGCCTCGTCATATTTGCCCTTGGTCAGATGCATGTGACCAAGTCCGATGAGACCCGATACCTGGTACCCGGTATCGCTGTGTTCGCGCAGGATGGAGAAACAGCGTGTGGCGGCGTCGTACTTGTTCAATGCGATATATCGCCGGCCGAAAACCTCAAGCAACGCCGGATCCAGACTGGCACGATCGAATTCGGTGTCGGCCAATAGTTTCGGCAGCAGCGCAAGGGCATCTTTCTCTTCATGCGCCGCCCACAGCGCATAGACCAGGTGAAGTTGTGCGGTTGCGCGTCCAGCCGCATTGGTACGGTCCAGACAGGCGCGCAGATCGGTGATCGCCTCAGTGTAGCGTTCCAGATTGTAGTGCAACACGCCGCGCAGCCGCAATGCCTCGGCGGTGTGATCGGCGTCGGGAAAATCGCGAAGTAGCTCATCGAGCACCGCGATGCCGGCAGGATAATCCTGCTTCAGCGTATGAATCTCGGCAATCTTGAAGAGTGCGGTCGCCCTTTGATCCGGCGTCGGCGTCGACTCGGTAACGGCAAGGAAATCAGGCAACGCGGCAGCGGGATCACCGCGCGCCATCTCACATTCTGCTGCACGCAGAAAAAGGGCTGCCCGCCGATCCGGCGTCGCCTTTTCTGCAAGCTGCCGATAATAAGCCGCGGCCTCCTCGGAATCGCCGTCGCGACGGGACAAATCGGCCAGAATCCGGACGGCATCTTCTGCATGTTGCCAGTCCTCTCCCTGTTGCTCAAGGAGTCGGCGGAATACCTTTCGCGCCTCCCCTGTCTGGTTCAGTTCGATCAGACACTGTCCGCGGATGAAATCAACATGAGGGGCAAGCTCGGAGCCGAGATGCGTAGCGACGAACGTCTCCGATCGCTTTAGACATGCGTCATAGCGGTTCAACACATACAGACATTCGATCGCCTCGTAGTCGGCCTGCAGCCGCACTGCCGGTGTGCAGTCGCCCCCCAGAGCCGCGTCGAACGCAGCCAGGGCCTGCTCATGCCTGTCCATGGCCTTGAGGTTCAAACCGTCGACGTACCGGAGCGCTGCTACCGGCTCTGCAGCACGAAACCGCGGCGACCGCAGGAGGGTGTCGAGTTCGGCGTGATTGCCGGCTTGATACAGCGACCAGCACAGACTCTCTGCGGCTTTCTTGAAAAAGCGTCCGTCTGGAAACTCTTCGACGATCCGGGTGTAATAGGCTCCAGCGTCGGCGTAGTGTGATTGCGTGTAGGCGAGATTCGCGGCTTGCACCAGTGATTCCTCCAGGACTGCCTTCGGTACGCCGCCGTCTGCCAGGAGCGATTCGAAGTATCGGCGTGCTGCATTGGGGCGGTCCAGTTTTCGGTGCAGGTATCCCAGCGTGAGCCGGGCATAGACCCGGTAGTCGAACGACGGCTCCAGTGGTTTCGCCGCCAGCGGCGCCAGGTACCTGAGTGCCGTCTTTACATCGTCCTGCTTAAATGCGATGTCGCCAAGGTAGTAGTCGATGGCCTCAAGAACAGGCGGCGGCACACTGCCGTTCTTTCGTGCCGCCAGCAGGAGGGCTACGGCCTCGTCAAGCTTATCTTGCTTCAGCAGAATGCGGGCAGCGCCGATCGCGGCTTCGTGGCCGATATCGTGTGTGGGATAGGTTCGTCGCAGCCGCTCAAAGACAGCGACCGCATCGTCGTGGCGTCCGAGGCCTTGCAGGGACCGGGCCCAGTTGTAACATGCCATCGGTGCATGCTCGGATGTGGGCGCGTTGTCGACCAGTTTCTTGTACTCGGCGACCGCAAGGTCGAGGTAGCCTCTGCTGCGCAGGCCTTCAGCGAACTGATATTGTTCCGCGATCCGCGCATCCGGTCGGTCGGCTTCGGTGTCGGCCGGCGCTGTCGCCGGCCCTGTCGCAGTCGGCGCGCCGACTGCTGTGACGGCCGTTACGACACCAAGAAGTGTCCGGCAAGCCGCCGTGCACAGATTCAGGCGCATCCGCGACGGGGTCTGTTCACGATATCTCATTTTTATTGTCCGCGGAACGGTGAGTCAGCCTAAGGCGTGGCCGGCGTATTCGGGAGCGTGGCGAATGATATGTTCCAGATATCGACCTGGCGGCACAGGTCGAGGATGCCGATCACCGCCTCGTAGTCGGTGCTGCGGTCGGCGCGGATGATGACAGGCTGGCCCTTAAAGGTCTTACCGATCTGTGAAAGAAGATCACGCAGACGTTCGCGATCCATCTCGATCGAGTTTATGAATACGCGACCCTGCTCGTCGAGGTTAATGATAATCTCGCCGGCGCCGCGTGGACTTTGCGTGCCCGTATCTGTCGTTGGCACCGTGATGCCAATCTTCGTTTCCCACTGCGCATAAATCGTAGCGACCATGAAGAAGATGAGCAACAGAAACACAATGTCGATCATCGGCGCCATCTGGAAACCGGGGCTTTCCGACCGAAAATCCTTGCGAAAATTCATGACTACTCCGCTGCTGACTTCCGGTTGAAAATGAAGCGGTGCAGTATCGTATTGCATTCCTCCTCAAGGCGCGTTACCAGCCGGTTCACGTGCCCGCGAAAATAGGAGTAGAACAGCATCGCTGCGATGCCGATAATCAGGCCTCCGGCGGTTGTCACCAGCGCCTGGGATACACCGCTGGCCAGAGCGATAGGCTTGACCGTGCCAAAGTCTTCCTGCAGACCAACAAACGCCTGAATCATGCCCAGCACCGTACCGAGGAGGCCCACCATTGGCGCGGCGACCGCGATGTCCATGAGATACTGAATCTTCTGCCACAGTGCATTTGACTGTCGGCTGCCTTCATCCTCGATCACGTCGCGGACGGCGATATACTCGGCATTCGGGTTTTCCATCATCAGCCGTGCTGCCGACCCGATAATCGAAGCGCCGGACGATTTGTCATCGCGGCATGCCTGATATAGCGCCTCGACGTCGCGAATCTCCGCAATACTCTCTGCGGCCTGTCGAAATGCTTTGGGCATCAAGACATTGAGTCTGAGGGTGAAGAAGAAGTAAATCACCATAAATGTCCCGAACAGCGACAATAGACCCAGCACCCCCATTGGCCAGCCGCCATCGGTCAGCACCTTTGTGAACGGCACCGTTGATGTCGGCTCCTGGCCGAGCGCGCTAAGTCCCGTCAGGGTTGGGAGCACTAGCAGATAAAACCTGTAAGTAAACGTCATCATAATCTCTCTGTCGATTGGAGTGGCAGGACACAGTGGAGGTTCCACAATGCTAAATTAAGTCAGTATATCGGAGCAGGGTTAAACCCTATCGCTGTGACGATGGATAACAAGCGGCCCCCGAATATTTTATTGTTCGCCCCGGCGCCTTGACTTGTGGTGGCGCATTTATACGTTACGACGTTGTAACGTTTGTCACGTTGACCCGTACTTGCCCCATGTTTTCGGAAGGGAGGACCATGAGAATGAGATTTCGTCGGCCACGTCATAATCTCAGCATGCATGCGCTGGCTGCATTCACCGTTGTGGCATGCACATCCTGCGAGACATTCCGGTCGGCAGAATTTCGGGCGGACACACGTACCTACCACAATTATATCGACAACTATACCTTTATTGTCCCTGATGGTTTCGAATTCGTCGACAAGCACACGCTCCACGATAAGCTGCAGGGTATCGGCAACGCCGAGCATGTACTGCGGAAAACGGAGCACAATACCATTCTTGCGATTAGTCGTAAACCGATGACTGCCGGCATGCAAGGCTACCTGAAAAAATTAAATATGTCGGTCGATGAAACCGGTGAAACACCCAAATTCAGCGACGATTTCGCCCGCCTGTACGAACGCCAGAACGGTCGATTCCTGAAGACATATGAAAACTTCCTCATCTTCAAACGCGATCCCTTGCCGAACAGTGCCGTTGACGTATACAACGCGCACCAACCCTATCACGTGTCGCACGGGGACCGTGAATCTACGCTGTTCTCGGTTTTGATGGTCTGTGAATCGTATCCGACATCGGTCCTTGATTTGCACAAATTTCTCTATGATATCCACCTGAGCGCGTATACGAACGACGAGCGCGTGGTGAACAAGTAGTACAACGCCGCTGCCGGGCGCGCGCACCGTCGATCGCGCGACTGCAACTTCGCCGGAACAGGCTAAAGACCAACCGGCCGATCAGACCGCCGAGCATCCGTGGCGTCTGCCGCCGCTTTCGACACGGCGTTATCCTCGGGCGACCGCCAGGACATCGACAACTGCTGCATCGGCGCGACGCAGCGCGCGGGTGCAGGCTTCGAGCGTCGAGCCCGTGGTAATGACGTCATCAATCAGCAGGATCGATCGGCCCGTCACTGCGGCGCCGTTGCGAATGGCGAATGCGTCGCGCAGGTTCTTGCGGCGCTGCCGTTTCTTCAACCCTGTCTGCGCGGATGTCCAGCGTCGACGCTTCAGGGCGTCGCAGACCGGAATGCCGCTGACACGGCTCAACTGCCGGGCCAGCAACGCCGTCTGGTTATATCCCCGCCGCATGCGCTTGAACCAGTGTAACGGCACCGGCACCAGCCAATCGTAGCCGGTCGCACATCCGCCCGCATGCTGCTGCAAGACCGTGGCCGCTTCACGGGCCAGCACCGGGCTCAAGGCAACGTCGCCGCTGTATTTGAGCCGGTGGATAAGCCGTCGCGCAAGGCCGTCGAAGTGAAACACAGCGAAGGCCCGACCCCACGGCCGCGGATGTTCCGTACACTCGCTGCAGACGTCGAGAATACCGTCGATCGCACCACCGCAACCACGGCACGAGGGCGGGCGGGTATAGGTGAGTTGCGATCGGCATGCGTCACACATCGTCGTGCCGAAACACGGCGGTCGGCGGCGGCATAGCGGACAAATGTGAGGAAAAACGATCTCACGCAAACTTTCGATGAAGCCAGGACCGCGGGCGCCTGCCACGCTGTGTCCCACTAAATCGCTGTCTGTTGATTCTATCATCTTCGTTTCGCGCCGTGGTTTGCGCATGGATCACGAGTATAGTTCCGACGTGGGGCCGAGATCTACCCACGATCGCAGCGACAAACCAAAACAGGCCGCCAGAGTGAATACCGCACCGACCGACGACACACCGCTCACCGTTGCAATCGCCTGCGGCGGTACCGGCGGGCATTTTTACCCGGGCCTTACGATCGCTCGCGAGCTTCGCCGCCGTGGCGGGCAGGCAGTCTTGTTCATTGCCGGCAAACACATTGACGACCAAGTCGCCATTGCACGTGCGGACGACATCGCGGCCGTGCCCGCCAAAGCTGTTCGCATCCCGGCGCAGCGTTTACGACTGCCGTTGTTCGCCTTTCAATTCGCGTTCTGCATCCACACAAACAGGTCCATGATGCGCCGCCGTCACATAGACACAGTACTGGGCATGGGTAGCTTTGCCAGCGCCCCGATTGTCCTCGCCGGAGAGTCCTTGCGGTTGCCAACATTCGTACACGAAGGAAACGCTGTTCTGGGGCGCGCCAACCGGCTGCTCTCACGCCGCGCGCGAGCCACGCTTACGTCGTTTCCACATGTGCATCGTGCCTCGGGAGCTGCCTGCATTCGCGTCACCGGTATGCCGATACGTGAAGCGATCGTCGATGCCGGCAACACCACCGTCACCGCCGCCCGACGTTCGTCGATCTGCCGCGACCTGCAGCTGGACCCGGACCAGCCGATCCTGCTGGTATTTGGCGGCAGCCAGGGCGCGCAATTCATCAATACCGTTATGCGCGAGATGATGTCGGATCATGCCGCAGATCTGCCGCGATTTCAATTCATCCACATCACCGGCCAGTCCGAGAACACCACGTTGTCCGAGCTTTATCAATCCCATGGTGTGCGGCATGTCGTCTTGCAGAACGACCCGAAGATCGAAGCGCTGTATATGGTAGCGGATTTCGTCATTTGCCGTAGCGGCGCTTCGACGTTGTTCGAACTGGCGCATATGGGGAAACCCGCGTTGTTCATTCCCTATCCGGCAGCAACGGACAATCATCAGGTACGCAATGCCGAATACCTGGTATCCCACAACGCAGCATATCTTGTGGAAGAACGTGATTGCACACCGGCCGGCCTTCAGGAGATTATCCTGCGCTGGCTTGAACACCCTGAAGCAGCACGGAATGTTGGCCGGGCGGCCAAAGCGCTCGCCTTGCCGAACGCGACCGGTGCCATTGTTGATATACTGGTAGACGCTGTTCGAAAAGGGGTATGAAAAGCACATCTAGCCTGGATAATTCACACAACCTCGTCGCGAGGCTGCTTAGCGTGCTTCAGGTCAATGAGCAGCAGAGGTTGTATGAATTTTTCAGGTTAGAGTTGTGACAACCGTCGCACCGCGTCGTAACTGTTGGAGTTCGCGCTTCATGGCGCTATCCCATCGCGTAGTTCTCGGCAGACCGTGAAACCCACGATAAATCGTGAACTCCAACGAATGCGACACCAAAATGATTAACGGAATTCGCAGCACTGCAGTCGCGACGGTAGGTTTCTCGATGACAGCCTGTTGCCTATACCGATTCGCCGCGATCACCTCTATTGCCTTGAGCGTGCCGCTTGTTGTATTTGCGGACGACACCGTAATCGTGGACAATTTTGATGGTACCGGACTGCGCGGCGGGCTCGCGATCTTCGGTAACGGCAGCGGCACGATCACAGCAGGCACGTGGCGGTCGGCGCCGGCGTCGTTCGCGCTCAAAACCGCCGGTGAAGGTTGGGGATGCGTGGCCGTAAAGACGATAACCGGCGGACTGGATACCCGGCCCTACACCGCGTTGACTGCCGGACTGAAGGCGTCGCCCGACACGGCCGTCGCCCGCGTCGTTTTCAAGCTCATCTGCGGTGACGGCAGTGAGTGGCGGTCACGGGAGCCGTACAGATTCGAATCGGCAACAGTACGCGACGCGTGGCGCGACTACACGGTGTCGCTTGATAAAGATGCATTCGTGTGGGACGGTGGCAGATCGCTGGCGGACGGCGGTGTATTCGATCCCGGGAATGTGACCCGGATAGCCGTGGCACTGTACGCTGAAGCTGCGCCCGCACACGTATTCATTGACGATATTTCGCTGTTGCGGTCGCGTACCGCCGATGTTGCCGCTGTACGGGATCACACGCCGCCGCCATTCGCCGGTGTGATCGACGATTTTGATTCGCCGCTGCGCTACGCGGAATCGAAACGTAACGATGTCCGTCATGGCGATCAGCCCGATGGCGGTCGTACCGGCCTGGATGGGGACACCGGCGAAGGCGGCGATGGGGATGTGGTCAACGATGCCGGCTTACTGATCTTGTCGTGGAAACAGCCGAATATGCGTTGGGTCAGCGTGCTGGACGAACGCGGCGCCGACATTTCGGAGAACCGTTATGTGGTGCTACGCATGCGCCGGACCGAGGTGAGCGCCGGGCTACGTGTCGAACTGACAACAGTGTTGAATGCGTACGAATGCGCGCTGGATGCATATATTCTCAGCAGCGAAATGGCCACTGTGAACGTGCCTTTGGCTGCATTTGGGGTCGATCCGGAAAAGGACCGTATTGTGGCATTTGCGCTCTTGTCCGGCGGTGTGCCCGGTCGGGTCGAGATCGATCAGATAGCGTTGTCGCCGTATCCGGCACCGAATGTTATCGATCTGACCTTCCCCGGCGGGACGTCAATGGAAAGCGGGACATCGAACGACGTAGACATTCGCCTGCTGGACGCGGCCGGCAGGTTGCTGACTGATTTTACCGGCTATATCGAGGCGCGTGTGACCAACGGTTTTATTGCACCCGACCGGTATACCGGGTTTGAGAACGGCCGATTGAAAACCCGTTTTACAGTTGTCGGATCCGGCGTGCAGGAACTCATCTTCACGGAACCCATGAGCGGGGTAACCGACTAGTATTTCGTTTCGAAAGTTTTGGAACGAAATAATGGTAAATTAGAATTTGCTGATATTTTTTCTGGACACGCCTATTTTGGCCACATGAGATGTCGAACCGTCCATCCAGGAGTGTGAAAATTTCGCGGGTCTTTCAATTCTTGATAATTCACTTTTCCCGGTGTGTGCCCCCGGCTCATGATTTCGACGGTAAATTGTTGAATAAGCTCGGATTTAACGTCGGGACGTCGCGCGACAATCCTGTTATTGTCCCTGAGGCCGACCTTAAACATGCTGGCGTGATGTCTGTCAAAATGCCAAACCCCCGTGGTATGCCGCGTCGCCTTAGACTTGTGTTGCTGGTTTTATGCGCCTTCATGCTGGCGGTGGCCGTCGCCGAGTTTGTGATCTTCCCAGTTCACCTGCGAAGCGCAGGATTGCCAAGTCGCACGATCAACCTCATGGGCTTTCACGCCGAGCCGAAACGGTATATCCATGACACCTGGGTAAACGCGATGGGGTTTACCGGCGCCGTGCCGGAAAAATCGAAAGTTGCAGGGACCGTCAGGGTCCTCACCCTTGGCGGTTCGGTATTTTTCAATCGTCGTTTCACCGAACGTCTTACGCAAGCGCTCGCCGGGGTCAGTGATGTGAAGGTCGAGGTCGTCGGCGCCGCGCTGCAAACACACACCACCAGGAGCAGCCTGCTGAAATACCGCAAGGTTTTTCGCGACCTCGACTTTGACGTTGTGCTTATCTACCACGGCGTCAACGATCTGTGGATGCACCACGTTGCCGACAGCGATTTTCGTGCGGACTACTCGCACTACGACCCGTGGTACCGGCGCAACATCTTGTTGGACAACAGCATCCTGTGTCGACTGCTGTACAACGCTGTGCTCTGGCGGCCGCCGGCGAAACACGTGAACGGTGCGACCGCAGCCGGCTTTCGCATGTTCGAGCACTACATGGGCGACCTCGTTCGGGAGTGCAAAGACGCCGGCGCCGAACCGGTGCTGATATCATTCGCATGGTACATACCCGAGACCTACACGCTGGAAGCGTTCAAGCGCGGCGAGTTGGATTACAGCCATCCCGGTGCGTACATGACCTCACCCGTGGAGTTGTGGGGTGGTGTCGACTACGTCGAGGCAGGCATACATCGGCACAACGCAATCACCGCATCAATCGCGGAATCCGAGCACGTGCCGCATCTGGACCAGGCGAAGGCGATGCCGCGAAGCGGGCGCTACTTCGACGATCCGGTCCACCTGAGCGATGAGGGGGTGCAGGTATTTGTTGCGGCAATAGCAGAATTTTGTCGTGCACGGAAACTCTTGACGACCGAAGCTCAGTACGTCAAGTGAGGTTGCCGGTTCAGTTGACCGCACGCATTTCGGTACCCGGCTCGCGGGGCAGCTCGCCCTCCAGACGTTGATGATCGGTCGCAGAGAGGCAGGGATTTTTGGAGGGACGATGTCCTCAGCGTCCGTACATCTTCCCGACGATCGGTCGCAGAGGACTGCGACCCTCCAGAAAACGCATTGTTCATGACGTTCGGAATTTCTCGGTTGCGGCGCCTCGCCTCCGGCGAGTTCAAAAGCGGCGTCAAGCCGCCGCACTCCAAAGCGCTTCGCGCAAACATCGACCACGATATCTGCCGTGAGTAATCGGCGTTGCGCTTCAGCCTGCACGGCTTCAGCGCTCTTTAGTTCCCGACATCACGCGCTGCGAGGCGAATGCGGTGCAGGCCCGCCGCGGTAACCACGGACATGACGTCGTCGACCGCACTGAAGGACAAGTCGCCGTCTGCGCGGATCACGACCGGGACATCGTCGCCGTGTTTCTTGCTCGTATTCGTGAGTATCGCTGATAGCGCCTGGTGCGAAAGCGGAATGCTGCCGATGTTCACCTGTGAGCGGTCGTCGGAAAGCTGCTTGAGATTTATAGTAATTGTTCGCGGGTCGCGTTTGTCGACGGGGTCCATGTGCCGGGATTCGGCGAGCTTGATGGACTCGTCGACGGCCTCCTGGTCAATTGCCGATGTGACGACGAAAAAAATAATGAGCAGAAAGACAATGTCGATCAGTGACGCTATCGGGGTTTCTATCGGTTCGTCGGCGTGCCGTTTCACGGTTCATTCCTCGAAGCGTATCTTGCGTCCGCGCAGAACCTTGAGAAGATCGAGCACGGTCGCTTCGGACTCAAGCAGAATCCGTGTCGCGACATTCTTGAATACTGTATAAGCCAGCAACGCCGGGATGGATATCAGCAACCCGGCGACTGTCGTCCACAGCGCACCGGAGATCGCTAGCGCGAGCATCTGTGCCTTGGCCGCACCGGCTTCCGCTGCAAGGCCGGCGAATGCGCGGACCATGCCAAGTACCGTACCGAGCAAGCCGAGCATCGGCGTAATCTGCCCCATGAGATTGAGATAACTTATGCGCTGCAGAATCTTCTCGCTCTCCAGCTCCGTTGCCGCGGTGACCGCCTCCTGGATCACCTCGAAACCGTTGGTGATGTTGGCGAAGCCGGCGGTTAGGATGTTCGACAACGGGCCGCCTTTTTGGCGGCAAAGGTCCATCGCTCCCGATAAATCCCCTTGATCCAGAGAAGCCTTTACGCCGCTGATGATGTCGTCGGGGAGAAGTTTCGAGCGTTTTGTCGTCGCGATGCCGTCGATAATGAACGATATCGTTGCGAAAGACGCAGTAAAAAGCAGGCACCAAACCACTAGGTTTACCGCGCCGCTCCGCAGTACGATGTCGCTGAAGCCAGGTTGGATCACGGTCTTCGGCGCCTCAACCGTATCTCCGGCCGGCGCGCCGGTAGCATTTTCTCCTGTCACTGTCGCGGTCGTGACGATCAGCAGACCGCCTGTTATCAGCAGCATCGCTGCGTGCCGAACGGCGCGTATCGACAACGTGTTGCGGGCGTGACTCACTCTTGCGTGGCTGAACACTGTCACTGCGGGTAGTCTTCTTTTCGTTGTTTCTCAAACACCAGATACCGGTCATCGCCAAGTTCTTCGAGCAGGGCGATAACCTCGCGATATGCGTCGCGGCGCACAGCTCCGGCTTTCGGAAACAGGAGGATGGTCTTGAGATACTGCAAAACCGCCTCCCGTTTTAGTCCTTGCGCCGCCAGCAAGCGTCCGCGCGTGTTAAATACGTACGTTCCTATTTCCGGGTCCTCGGTGCTGATGCCATGCAACAGCCGTTCGGCTTCCTCACCCCGGTCCCGATCGATAAGCGTGGCGACCAGTGCCACTGCGATGCGGGCTCGTGTCGCGTCGCTGTCGTCTGTCTGTTCGAGACCGCGGCGGTATGCGGCCTCTGCTTCCTGCGGCCTGTCCTGCGCCGCGTGAATCCGGCCTTCCAGTAAACTGATGCGGCCGCCCCATCCAAGAATGCCATATCGTTTCTGCGCGTCGTCCAGCGCTGCCAGTGCGGCATCCGGCTTTTTGTCGCGGATGAATGACTCGGCCGTTTTCAATGCCTCCGGTTTCGGACAATGGCCCGATCGGTAGGTGCCTTTCCGAAAACGCTGCGAACCGCCGCCCGGAAGCTTCAACACGATGGCATCGCCTGCAACTGCTTCGATTCCGACGCCGTATATGTGTGCGCCGTTGTTGTTGACCACATAGTACTCCGTCGCATCCGTTTGGCTGCGAACGGGTACAGCCAGACACCACGCGATCGCACAGGCGGCAAAGCGCCGCATCACGCGTGTCCGAACGAACGCACAGGTGCACGCACGGAACGAGTGGTAGTATACCGTAGGCCCTGTTTGATTCAAATTGCACCGATTCGTCTTCATGGGATTTCACGGTCCGGAATACTTGCCGGAAACGTATTCTTGTATGCACGAGCCAAGGTCGCAGCCTTGTCCCCCTGGCCAATGCTGGCAAGCAGCGGGGCGCAGTGCCTGTACGCCTCCTCGACCACAGGACGGATCGACGGCTCCTCGGTGGATGCGAAGTGAATGATCTGCAGAAACCGGGATACCGCCTGTTTTTGTTCCGCGAGATGGTGCGATGTTGTCATTGCCTTTGCGGATTCGAGTACGGTAAGGTAGTACAAGTGCGGCGCATTGTCTGCATTGATATGTGTAAGGAGTTGATTGAACGAAGCGATCGCGTCATCGCGACGACCGCTTTCGGCGTAAATGCGTCCGAGGTGATACAGAGACTGTCGATACATGCCTTGCACCGCAACGGTACGGACGCTGTCGGCATCGCGGTCGTAGCCGGCGGTCACGGCTGCGAATAGCGGTGCCGCCTCTGCGCGACGGTCCGCGGCGACGTGGCATTGCGCGCGCCGATAGAGTGTGGACAACGCTACGATGGGGTCCGCATCGGATACGGTCCAGCTCGACGACTGCATGCGCTGCTGCAGCGCGTCGTGGACACGCAGCGCCAGCTCCGGTGCGACCAGCGGCGCACCGGTCGCGCCGTGAATAGTGCCGGACACAAACCGCAACTGAGTGTCGGTGAAACCGCGAAACCCGGTCTGTTGCTTAGCGAGGAGACTGCCCACATGATCCCAGTGGCCGCTCTCGATATGCTGCCGGACCAACCGAAATAGTGATCGTCGCGCAGCGGCGTTATCGGGAAAACGCGAACCCAGTGCCTCAAACTGCGCCATGGCCGCCGTCATTTCACCCATTTCCAGGTAGAGGTTGCCCAGTTGTTCGAGATTTACAGGCGTAAGGTCACTGTGGTTCGGGTACTGTTCCAATGCCCGAACGAGTGTGTCAATCGCTCGCTGACGCATGGTATCGGAGTTCGGCGCCTGCTCTGCGCGAGCATCTCGCGCGTCTTTGGCCGGTATGCCGTCGCGCGCATCCGCGTCACGGGCCCATCGATCGTAACACAGGGCAAGGTAGGTCAAACACTGATGGAGTGATGTGTTCAGACGTTCGTTTTCATCGTAGCCGGCACCGGCGGATAACGCCTTTTGCAGTGTCGCGGCAAGGTCTTCATAGCCCTCTGCGGCGACGACGAATTGGCCTGCCTCGGCGGCATGGTACGCCGCAAGAAAACGGATCTGAAAATAAGCCGGGTCGTTCTTATCCTGCATTGCGTCACAGGCCATGCGAAAATGCATGGCAGCATCGGTGTCGCGGCCGAGAATACGGCAGATCCACCCGAGACGTTGGCTCGCGGTAGCCGCGATAGGTGATGCCGGGGCAGCAGCTAAGACTCGTCGGTACATCGACTCGGCCTGTTGCAGATGTGTTTTGACAGATTGTGGATTCGACCCGATCGGTGTGGTTGTATCCGCCTGTGCCTTCGCGTCGTCCTCGGGCTTGTCCCCGACGGCGACGGTGTAGTGGTGCTCGGCAACCGCAAACAATGCCTTCGCTACCTTGGGATGGTTGGGCGCCGCTGCAGCGAACCGTTCAAAGAGGTAAGCCGCAAGGTCGCCCACACCCGCCGCCGCCTTGCCGCTGCGCTTGTGCTGCCACATCCGTGCACCAAGACGAAACAACGCGGCGTGCGACTTGCCGTCGTCCGGATAGAGGTCTGCGACGTAGTCACACAGCGCAGCGGCCTCGTGATGATGTCCCAGAAAGAACATGCATTCCGCCGCTCTTGCGATCACGGATAGAACGCCACGCGTGTGTGGTGCAGCGGTGATGATGTCCATGTACGCCGTGAGTGCGCGATCATATTGCTGTGTTCGATGCAAGGCATCTGCGGTTTTTACCTTTACAGCACGCGCACGGCCGGTTGCGAACGTGACCGTACGATCGAAACGCTCTTCCAGCAACGCTGTCACATCGGCTATTCGCGACAGCGCTCTCGTCGTTTGATCGAGATTTTTCCCCTCAGCGGCCTTTAGTAACTTCCCGGTAGCCTTGATGTACAGTTGCTCCGCGTCGGCATCGGCGCCGGCCTGTAGCTGTGCTGACGCCTGTGCAATGCGGCATTCGGCGATCTGTAACAAGGCCGAACGAAACGGTGATTCTGCGTCCGGTACGCTGTCGCTGTGCTGCCGCTCCGAGTCTGCGAGAAAACGGCTCGCCGATCGCAAGATGCCCATCGCCGTCTCGGTGTCGCCCAGAAGACGGTGGCCGCGGGCGATCTCGCCATACGCGAGGGCGGCAGCATAGTCCGGCAGCAGCAACAACGCGTCCAGCTCCGCGATCGTGTCGGATATCGCCTTTCGCGCCGGTTTGTCGTTGTGCCGCCTGGCGAGCGCTGCCTCGCCGGCGCCGAGTTTACACCGCAGCCACAAGGCGGTGTAGAGCCGCCGTTCGGCGACAGGGAGACTGTCGATGCGGCGCAGCCGGTCTATGATCCTACCTGCCTCTTCATGATTGTCCTCGCGCTCCAGAATACGCGTGTACTGGAGAACCGCCGCTTTGTACTCGGCGAGGGCTTGCGCCTCCCCCGGCACGTGCGCGACGCGCGAGAAATACGCAGCCAATGCACGTTTGCGTTCATTATCATCGCGGGCGACATCGGCCGCAGCCAGACAGGCCTGACGATAGTGTTCGCTGTCGGCAGGGACATTCTCAAGCGCGCGGAGGGCCTTTTTTTTCTGACCCGCAGCAGCATAAATCCGGCTCAGCAGCAGCTCAATCGCCGGAGAATGCTCAGGGAACGCCGAGCGCATTAACGATGCCTGGAGTTCCGCGTAGTCATGGAGCCCGGTCTCTGCCAGTTTCCTGGCAAAGGTCATTTCACGCCCGAAATCGTCGTGAAAACCGCCCGACGCCCTGCCGGTCATGGAGAAAATAGCAATGGCAAGCAGCCACAATGCAGGACTCGGGCAATGCCGCCTCAGGCGGCGCGTCGGCGACAGTTGCACCGCCGGACACCGTGCGCCGGCGGTTGTCGTGTCAGTGAATTTACCGATGCTGGACAAGGTTATGGCGTGTCGGACTTAATTACGGTTTACATTTTACAACGTAAATGTGTATAGTATGGCTTTTTGCCTGAAATTATCAATCAAAGCAGACCATGAACGAAGTCATTGCCAAAGCCGCCGTGTTGATCGAGGCGCTGCCGTACATCCAGCAATTTCGCGACGCGATCGTCGTCGTGAAGTTCGGTGGCAGCGCCATGGAGGATCCTGAGATTGTCGAGAGCACCATACGCGACATCGTGTTTATGGAATGCGTGGGCATGCGCCCGGTGCTGGTGCATGGCGGCGGCCGGGAGATCAGCGCACGCCTGCGCGAGATGGGGAAGGAGCCGCGCTTCGTAAACGGCCTGCGCTATACCGGCGCGGACACGATCACGGTGGTCGACGAGGTGCTGCATAACGATGTCAATCCCAGGCTGGTCGACGCTATCGTGAAATTCGGCGGCAAAGGCAGGACGCTGTCTGGAAAGCAAATTCTGTCGACGGAGAAAATGTATTCGCGGAACACGGAGACGGGCAACCCCATCGATATCGGCTATGTCGGCTCCGTGTCATCAGTGGACATTGAGAAAATCAAACATTTACTCGATATCAATGAAGTTCCGGTCATCACGCCCCTGGGGGCGGGCAAGGACGGCAACACCTACAACGTGAATGCCGACATCGCGGCCGCCCGTATAGCCGAGGCGCTGCAAGCGCGGAAGCTGGTGTTCCTTAGCGATGTCCCCGGTATCCTGCAAGATCCCGCCGACGAAGCGACGTTGATCTCGACCATAAGTCTGAACGAGATCGACGAACTGGTCAGTTCGGGCACAATATCCGGCGGTATGGTGCCGAAGATCGACAGTGCCTGCCGTGCGCTCAAGGCCGGCACGAAAAAGGTTCACCTTATCGACGGGCGACTAAAGCACTCATTGTTACTGGAAATTTTTACCGACAAGGGCGTCGGAACGGAGATACTCCCATAGTGAACAACGCCGAAATAGCCACATTGCATTCCGAATTCGTTATGGGTACCTATGCCCCGGAACTGGCATTGGTCCGAGGTCAGGGTTGTTATGTCTGGGACGCAGACGGCCGTAAGTATCTCGATTTCGGCGCGGGTATAAGCGTCTGCAATCTGGGTCATTGTCATACGGGCGTGACAGAGGCGATCCAGCGGCAGGCAGCGACGCTGGTCCATGTTTCGAACCTGTATTACAATGAAAACCAGCCGCGGCTTGCTGCGGTCATCTCCCGGAAAAGCTTCGGGGGCAAGGTGTTCTTTGCCAACAGCGGAGCCGAGGCCAATGAGGGCATGATCAAGTTTGCCCGGAAGTGGGGCGCGTCGCGCGGCAAGCATGAGGTCATCGTGATGCAGCGTTCCTTTCATGGCCGGACACTCACGACGCTCGCGGCGACGGACAAGCCGAAATATCGCGACGGCTTTGCGCCGGACATGGAGGGGTTCCGGTTTGTGCCGCTTAACGACAGTGATGCAGTCGAAAAGGCCGTGACCGACAAGACGGCGGCGATCATGCTTGAGCCCGTCCAGGGCGAGGGTGGCGTCCATGTGTCGGATCGACCGTTCCTCCAATTTGTGCGGGATTTGTGTGACCAACGGGACATGCTGTTGTTGTTCGATGAAGTGCAATGCGGCGTCGGTCGTGTGGGTACGTTGTTCGCGTATCAGCACTTCAGTGTCGTGCCGGACGCGATGTCGCTGGCCAAGGCGCTTGGTAACGGGTTTCCGATCGGCGCATTCGAAGTAGCCGGAAAATGGGCAGGCGTATTGGACAAGGGTACGCACGCCAGTACCTTCGGCGGGTCGCCCCTCGCGTGTGCCGCGGCTCTGGCAGTATTCGACGCGATTGAGCGGGAAGATTTACTCTTCCACTGTCGCAAAATGGGCGAGCACCTCAAGGGTGAGCTGGTGCAATTATCGCAGAAACACACATGCATCCGCGAGATTCGGGGGCTCGGCCTCATGATCGGTGTCGAATGCGACAGCCCGGTAGCCGACATCGTCACGGCTGCGGCTGCGAACGGACTGCTGGTATTGACTGCGGGCGAGACTACGTTACGGCTGCTGCCGCCGCTGGTCGTGACCCCGCAGGAAATCGATGCCGCCGTTGCCGTTCTCGACAAGGTCCTGGGCAGCCGTGTCAAGCCGGCGTGATGCACGTCATACATTGTGAAAGGGGTATTTCAACGCCATGCAAGCCAAGCACTTACTGACACTCGCCGATCTTGAACCCGCCGAGATCGATGGACTGATTTCACTCGCCATCGAACTGAAGGCGAACCGTGGCGCCGCCGAGGCGAAGCCGTTGTCGGGAAAGACGGTCGCGATGATTTTTTCAAAATCGTCGACACGCACGCGGGTCTCGTTTCAGGTCGGGATTTACGAGCTTGGCGGTCATTCCATGTTTCTGGATCACGGCGACCTCCAACTCGGCCGCGGCGAGACGATGTCCGACACGGCGAAGGTGATGAATCGCTACGTCCATGCGGTGGTCATCCGCTCGAAGAGCCACGAAGGCATCCTGGAGTACGCACGGCACGCGACCATACCGGTGATCAATGCACTCACCGATCGGTATCATCCCTGTCAGTTACTGGCTGATTTGCAGACCATTCAGGAATGCAAGGGGCGTCTCGCCGGCGTACGCGTCGCGTACCTGGGCGACGGCGCCAACAACATGGCACAGTCGTGGGCGGTCGCGGCGAAGCTTACCGGAATACAGTTGACAATCGGCGCGCCCACCGGTTTCTACCCGGATCTGGACCATGTCAATACCCTCGCAGGATCAGGGAGCATTCGTTTGACAGACGATCCGTTCGACGCCGTTGCCGGTGCGGATTTCATCTACACCGACGTGTGGGTCAGCATGGGATTCGAAGCCGAGTCCGAAGAGCGGATCAAAAAACTAACGCCCTATCAGGTAAACGAAGCGCTGGTCGCGCATGCCGGTGACGCTGTCCGTATTATGCACTGCCTCCCGGCAAAGCGCGGCATGGAGATAACATCCGGTGTTCTCGACGGTCCTCGGGCAATCATATGGGACGAGGCGGAGAATCGTCTTCACGCACAGAAAGCCGTGCTCACACAGATAATGAGCAACAACGGTAAGAAGTGAGAAGGACACTATCGCATGCATGAGGTCGTCGGCGACGTGCTCCTCTTGCGCGCGATGTTGGAGTTCGCACTTTAGTGTGGGTTTCACGCTCAATCCGCGCCGGCGAGCCGAGGCGTGGCACACTAAAGTGCGAACTCCAACAGGCAGGCGAATGCAGACTTGGCCGTTCGTTTGCCTCCAGGTCCATCGCCAGCGTCCGTGTTTGTCTAACTAGAACGACCTGCTCAGTAGGGGGCCGCGTCACGCGGCGAACCGACCACGATTCGTCATACGCAATTTGCCCTTTTTCGTTTTATACCTATTGTTCACTTACTCACTACTCACTACTCACTGTTGTTTACAAACGGCACACGGCTACTCTCATGAAGATCAAGATTGAAAATTTGGCCGACGACTGTACCGAAGACGCGTTGCGCTCAGCCCTTGAGCCGTTCGGAACTGTGGCGTCGGTCGCGATTACCAAAGACAAGAACGACGGCAAGGCGACCTGTTACGGTATTGCCGAGATGGCATCGACCGAAGAGGGGAAAGCTGCGATGGACGGGTTGAGCGGCAGTACCCTGAACGGCAATACACTCACGGTTGCCGAGGCCAAGAGCGAATGCGCTGAACCGGTCTTGCGGCCAGGCCAGCGGGGGTACGACGGCAACTCGGGCGGTTACGGCGGCGGCAAGAGTGGATTCGCTGCCGCGAAGGGGAACTTCAAAAATTTTCGCGGTGGATACGCAGGCGGCCGCGGTCGTAATACCGGCGGGCGCGGCGCGCAGGGGCGCGGTCGCTGAGTTGACTGATCCGACTATAATCGAAATCCGACCCACCAACGACATGGGGTAGGCCGGCTTTGGAGAACGCGGAAGGCGAACCGCCAATGAACGCCATCTTCTCGTTAAGCTTTCCGGCGGCGATGGCGGGCAACCCCGCAGATACCGAGTCCGGCGAACAACAGCATCATTCCTGTGGCCGGCTCGGGCACATTCGCCTGTGGATCCGAGATGTCGAATTCGAAGCCGCCAGTCAGATCAAAGAATGCATATCGCCCTTCGGTCGAACTGCCGTCGACCTGAATCGGCTCGTTCGAGCTGAAGGTGTACGTTACCGGCAGAAAGAATGGGCTGCTGCCGGTGTTGGTTCCCGATGCGGTGCCCGAGATGAAGCCGGTGTTGTAGTTGATAATCATGTGTGTGGTAAAGTCAACGTAGTCGGCTACAAGGTCGTACGTGCCGGGACTCGATTCGTGAACGAGCCGCATGTTGCCGCCGCGATAGAAGCGATGTTCGATAAACGTGTTCGAGCCGAACAATGCTGTTTCCATGTAATAGTCGGTCGGCGCACTTACATCCAGGAACTGGTTGTTCAGGCTCACATGCAACGGCCCGTTCAATCCTACCGCGGCCAGACTGGCGGCGGGCGCCGACGCGCCGAATGGCGATGACAGGGCGGTGATCGGTGACTCATCGCCGGTCACAGTATCGAAGAGGTCGCGCGTGGCGAGTTCGGTGTAGACGCCGTCGAGGTCACCAACGGGGTGTCCGGCGGGGATAGGATCACCGAATTCATCAAATGGCGTGGGGACGAAATTAGGGCCAGTGTAGCCGTGAGCGACAAGTCCCTGCCCGTTGCTGGCCAGACCGGTAAAATTCACGTTGACCGTCATCGTATAGCACGGCTGCGTCAGGAACAGTCCGAGCGCCGCGCAGATGCAGAAAAAGACCAACGGTTTCACACCCGATCTACGGCTTGTCTTCGAAACATGTCGTGATGTATGTTCTGAAGCCTCACTCCACTCTACGATGTGCATTGCTTCCTCCTTCCCATGGTGTGTGTTATCGCCGTATTCACGCTGCAGATACCGGCCAAAAAACTCCGTATTATGCAGGATGCCACTAGGTGCCCGCCGCTCGTCTGTACTATAAAAAAAATCGGCAAGAATTCAATAGCTGGCCCGCCAATCTTTGCGACCTTGTTAAGGTTTTTGTCGATGTGCCGAATGCGACCTTGCGCGAGCCGTTCGAGGTAAAGATTCGGGCGGAAGCACAGGGTTGTGACGTGAAGTATGATCGCGTCTATCTTCAGGTTGAAGGAATCGAGTCTGTCGAAGTTCAGGATTACGATTTCGAGTATGACGAAGACGGTACGCGAAAGTCCCGCCGTGAGGTGGTCCGCAAGTCGGCGACGACATACGACATTGAGATGGCCGTGGCAGGACCAGGCGTTCTAAAGGAAGGTGAGACAGGTGAGTGGACAGTGGAGGTTCGTCTTCCGGAAGGTGCTACTCCTGAATTTAGAGGCAAGTTTGCGAGATATCGTTACCGCGTATTTGCCGGCCTTGATTGCTTTGGAAACGATCCCGACTCGGGCTGGGTCGATATTCGCGTGTCGTAGCTCCTGGCCCGCGCCCCGCAAGTAGCATAGGCCTCGTCTGTCGTCTGGCTGGTTTCGCGCTACCAGAAAACGCGATCGAACGTCTCATTCCATGGAAAAGGTTGCAGCTTTGCGCAATTCGGCGTAATTTGTGGAATAAGCAACACAAAATACCGCCGAATTATGAAAAATCGTTTTTTGCAGAAACAGCTGTTGTCCAGGGCGGCATCTAAATTCGGCAGATTAATTGTTCTCACCGGAGCCCGGCAGACCGGCAAGACAACACTGGTTGGGCGGTGCTTCGCGGATTACGATTACCTGTCGATGGACGACCCTGTGACCCGTCCACAATATACTGCATTGTCAGCGGCGCAGTGGAAGGTACGGTTTCCCCGTGCCGTTGTCGACGAAGTGCAAAAGACGCCGAGTCTGATCGAAACCGTCAAGGCCGTCCATGACGCTAATAACGAGACCCGTTATGTGCTTACGGGTTCGAGCCAGATTCTGCTTCTTGATCAGGTTCGCGAAAGCCTGGCGGGACGGGTCTCGGTACTTGAACTATATCCGCTTACCTTCCCCGAGATACGAACGCGGAAATGGGAAGACAGGATCAGCGAATCCCGACTGATTGATTGGCTGCGAAACCGCGATATCGGACTGATCCGTGACGGCATGCCGCAAAGCGAAAGCAATTACGCGCACAATGCCGAAATTCTGCGGCGATACCTGGCCTACGGAGCGATGCCCGCGTTGTGGGATGAATCGATAACCGCAGAGGACAAAGATGAGTGGTTACGGAATTATATCAAAACCTATCTTCAACGTGACCTCCGGGATCTGGGAAATGTTCGTGAGCTCGAACCGTTCGTACTGGCACAGAAAGCGACGGCACAACATAGCGGATGTCTGTTAAATTATAGCAACCTTGCGAATCTCGCGGGAATTACGCCGAAGACGGCAAAGCGGTTTGTCGGCTATCTCGAGCTCAGTTACCAGGCGGTTCTCCTACGGCCCTGGTTTCGCAACAAGAACAAACGGCTGTCTAAATCACCCAAAATACACTTTCTCGACCCCGGCATACTACGGGCGGTATTGTCTCGAAAAGGAGAACTGACCGGGAATGAATTTGAGACCGCCGTGTTCGCCGAGATCTACAAGCAGATCAGAACCAGCCGCCTTGATGTGGACGTTTTCCACCTGCGCACATCCGATGGTCGGGAAGTTGACCTCCTGATTGAGACCGAATCCGGCTTTATACCGATCGAGATCAAGATGACAGCGAATGTGGTTGCGTCGGACGGGCGCAATCTTCGTGAACTGGAACACATCCTTGATAAACCAGTGATACACTCGTTGATTGTTTCGAACGATCAACGGATAAGAACATTTGGCGACAACATAACCGCCGTTCCAGCCGCGTGGCTCCTGGGAAGCGTATAGCCGGATGCGGCGCGTAAAAGTTGCAGGCGATTATTATGGAAAATTGTGGACCGAGTTTCGGTGTATGACTACCGATTTTAGACGGTAGTCTTTGATAAGCGTAAGCTTATGAACGCGTCCAGGCTTAAGCCTGGAACGAAACTTCCGCCGAAAGGCGGGACTCAGACAGATCGCTCGTTGGGCAAGGACGTATCAGTACGCGTGTAGCGGCCGGTCAACGCCTGCTGCCGCCTGCCGGCACGGCGCCGTGGTCCGGGTCCATGCCTTTCAGAAACTTAAAAAGGTCGCTTTCGGTCGACAGCATCACGGTCGTGTTCGCGGCGAAAATCGCCTTGTACGCCTGCATCGTCCGGGTAAACTCATAAAACGCCACGGACTCCGCACTCTGGTTGTAGGCGTTCGCATAGATTTCCGTCGCTTTGGCGTCCGCCACTCCCCGAATTTCCTCGACCTTCCGATAGGCTTCCGACTGGATTTTGTTGAGATCACGTACGCGATTGCCGCGGATCCTCGCGGCTTCGCCGTTGCCTTCAGAAAGGAAACGCTCCGCGATCTGCCGCCGCTCACTGATCATGCGATCATAGATCTTCGGGCGTACGCTTTCGTTGTAGTTGATCCGTTTGAAGCGGATATCGAGCAATTCGATGCCGAATACCTGAACCTTGTCGGCGGCGGCGGTGAAGATCTCCTGTTCGACCAGCATGCGGCCTTTCTGGATCGGCACCAGCGCGCCCATATTCAGATCCCGTTCTGCATCGGTGAGGAGCGCGTCGCGCAGCGGCACGCGTTCCCTCGTGGTGCGGATGATCTCGATCAACTCGTGCTTGGCCACGGCGTTGCGGGTCTCGCTGCCGAGAATGTCGTCCAGGCGTGACTGGGCGCTGCGCTCGTCGCGCAGGCGCAGAAAGTACTGCAACGGATCCGTAATCCGCCAGCGAGCGAAGAGATCAACCGAAATGTAGAGCTTGTCCTTCGTTGGCATATCCGACGGTTTCCCGTCCCATTCAAGGATGCGCTTGTCGATCGGATTGATGTCTTGGATGAACGGTATCTTCAGCTTCAAACCGGATGTTGTCACCGGAGCGCCCACCGGCTTGCCGAATTGGGTGATGATCACCTGTTCGATCTCGCTGACAGTATAAATTGAACTCATCGCTACGTAGCCCCCGATACAGAGGATCACCAGGATCGTCATGTGTTTGGCATTGTTCATGGCCGGACCTCCTTGTGGCTATCGAGATTCAGCAACGGCAGGATGCCGCGCATCTGTTCATCGACAATGATCTTGGAGCGAATGCCCGGCAGAATCTCCTGCAGGGTTTCAATGTAAATGCGCCGGCGTGTGACTTCCGGGGCCTTGGTGTACTCCGCCAGCAGCGTGCTGAACCGGGCGACATCGCCTTCCGCTTCGTTGATTCGCTTCAAACGGTAGCCGTCGGCCTCGCGGATGCGCTGATCCTTCTCGCCGTCCGCAAGCGGAATCACCTTGTTGTAATCGCGTCGCGCCTCGTTGATCAGCTTCTCCTTCTCCTGCTGCGCCTGATTGACCTCGTTAAACGACTCCTGCACCGGTTGCGGCGGATTGATGTTCTTCAGCTGTACCTGATCGATACTGATCCCCATGGCGTATTTCGTTGACAGCGCCTGCATCTTCGCCAACGCCTCCGTCTCAATTTCCTGACGACCGATGGTGATAACTTCGTCGACAGTGCGGTCGCCGACGACCTCGCGCATCACGGATTCAGACACATAGCGCAGCGTCTCGCCGGGTTCCCGTACTTCGAACAGGTACTTGACCGGATCGGAAATGCGGTATTGAACCACCCACTCGACGAGTGCTGCATTGAGGTCTCCGGTTACCATCTGCGTTTCGCGTGTCTGATTACCGGGTTGCGACGTCTGGTAGCGATCGCCGGAGCCCGGTGTCATAAATCCGAATTCCTGCTTCAGCTGCCGTTTCACCGGCACGACGGTCGCCTCATCGATACCCATCGGTAATTTGAAATGCAGCCCCGGCGGCACGTTCTTGAGATACTTTCCGAAGCGCTGCACAACCGCGACCGAGTCGCTCGGAACGGTGTAGCACGCGGTCCACAACCCTAAACCGACGAGGGCGAGGACGGCAATAACAAAGATGCCGTTCGAGCTGCCACCCGGAACCATCCGTCCGAGCTGATCCTGTCCCTGGCGGATAATATCGTTCATATCGAAGTTGGAACCCTGCCCGTCGTGCCACGCGCCGGACCCTCCGCCGCCGCTGTTTTGCGGTGCCATTGCATCGTCCTTTCATATCTAATCGTTGACTATCGTCCGTGTCCCCCTGCGTAGTGCGATTCTACGGGCACCGAGCCGGATGCGGGTGCCCCAGATGAGGACGGTTGCAAATGGTAACGGTCGCCGGTGTTCAGAATCAAAGAGGGAAACTACGTACCGGCAACCTATATCGGATTAGCCTGAATGCCAGCCGTTACCCTCGGCACGACACGACATATGACGGCGTACCGCATAAATCCTTTGTTCGTCGGGTATCACGCTCGCCAACTCAGGTAGCCCACGAAACACACCAAAAACACGAAAGAAGAAAAGGGAAATTTTCGTGTCATTCGTGTGTTTCGTGGGCAACCCTGTCAACGTGTAACAGAGGTATCGAACGCCTCTCGGAACCGGGCCGGAGCCGGACACGCCAACCCAGACGGCGATACATGTCATGTCCAAGGCGTGACGCCGTTCAACACAATGATAACCATCAAGACAGGTGGATCCCGCCGTCGATCCGTGCAGGACAGGCAGTACATCCACGTCAAAACGCGGTCGGTACGTCACATCGCTGCCGCGGCGGTACACGCGAGCGGCCGTTGGAAATACGCGACCTCCGACGTATGTTTCTTGTTACTGCCGTAGTCGCGGCATATTTCGGGAAGACGCAGATCCAGCCGCAAATCACGCTACTCTGGCGGCACATGTGCGGGCAGATCGGACGACCCGGAACTTTTTAATGGAACCATTGTTTGACTGAAACGAGGTGAATTGTGTCGCAGGCAGGTTCGAAAATCTTTGGCACCGATGGCGTCCGCGGCCGCGCTAATATCGAGCCGGTCACTGCGGAGACGGCCCTCAAGCTTGGGCGCGCTGCCGGCCATATCTTCAAAAACCTTGAACGGCAATCCAGAAGTCGCGGCCGGCATCGCATTGTCATCGGCAAGGATACGCGGTTGTCCGGGTACATGATCGAAAACGCGATAACTGCAGGCGTTCTGTCGATTGGCGTCGATGTGTTTGTAATCGGCCCCCTGCCCACGCCCGGAGTCGCCTACGTAACGCGGAGCCTGCGGGCTGACGCCGGAATTGTCATTACCGCATCCCACAATCCATATGACGACAACGGCATTAAGTTCTTTCGCGCCGACGGTTACAAGCTGGATGACGAGATTGAGACGAGGATCGAAGATCTTGTTTTCAGCGGCGAAATTGAACATGTGCGTCCCACCGCTCATGAGATTGGCAAGGCGGTGCGGATCGACGATGCTCTCGGGCGCTACATCGAATTCGCGAAGGCCTCGCTGCCGCGGCAAATGACACTCGAGGGAATGCGCGTAGTCGTCGACTGCGCGCACGGCGCGGCCTACAAATCCACGCCTTGTGTCCTTCGCGAGCTTGGCGCCGAATTATTCGTATATAATAACGAGCCGGACGGTCGCAACATTAATCGGGAATGCGGGTCGATGTTCCCTGCGATGATCTGTGACAAGATGCGGATCCACGGAGCCGATATCGGTATTGCTCACGACGGCGACGCAGACAGGGTTCTGCTGTGTGACGAATGCGGGAACGTCGTCGACGGCGACGACATCATGGCCATCGCCGCGCTTGATATGCTTCGCAACGAGACATTGACGGAGCGCACACTTATCGCGACGGTAATGAGCAATTCCGGATTGATTGCAGCTGTTGAAGCAGCCGGCGGGCGCGTGGTGCGCACATCCGTCGGCGACAGACACGTGATCGATGAGATGCTGAGAAGCGGCTGCAATCTCGGCGGCGAACCGAGTGGGCACCTGATCTTTCGTGATTACGCGACCACAGGTGACGGACTTGTCGCTGCGCTGCAGATCATGGGGATCATGAAGCGCGAGGACAAGCGCCTCTCGGAATTATCAAAATGCTGGCAGCGGTTCCCCCAGGTATACCGAAATGTGCGCGTGAGTGAGAAGCGGCCATTTGAAGAGCTTGACGATGTCGTCGACCTCATTCGCGGCGCGGAAGCTGAGCTGGCGGCGACAGGCGGCTACGTCCTGGTGCGATATTCCGGCACCGAACCGAAAGCGAGAGTGCTGCTCGAAGGCCACGAACGGACGGTCCTTGAGCTCTGGGCAAAACGGATATGTGAGGCGATTCGCAGCCAGGTCGGCGACGTCTCAGGTGGTTAGGTATTTTCCGTCTCTTTTGTACGTCTCGATTATTCCGATCTTTGGACATCCGGAACGAATGACTTCGAGGTCGGTGTTATGATATTCTTCAGCGTACCCCGGATAAAGATCGTAAGTAGATTTCCCTTCGACCTCCTTAATCGTTTTGCCGATTGATGCCGCTGCGTACGCATTCGTTATCAGTATACAATTGTTGGTATCTTTACACCAGATCATCGCGGGTACCAAGTCGAATAGAGACCTATCCTGGAGTTAACGATATTGATAATCCTGTGTCATTTCGTATTGGACGGCTTGCGCCGATTGTGTCGCGGCGAATGCCTTGCGAAGCTCCTGTAATTCGGAGATCAGTTGGGCTTTCGTTTTCGCGCTGTCGTCCATGTTGAACATCCCGATGTAGACGTCAGTACTATTATTGACGTCACCTGCTAATATATCGGAAATTGGAAGATATACATCATTTTTCGAAACTGCGCTTCGCAGTAGCCGGTCCTATCGGCATCAAGCGGTGCCACACCTGCGCTGCTCCACCTGCTTCCACTGGAGAGGCACCGAGATAGGAGCGCGAGGCCGTTCGCAGGCTGGAAAACTGTGCTACTGCGGGGCCAGGAGGGAGAGAGGCATTCAGCAGAGGCTATTCTCGACGGTCAATTCCGACCCGTTTCTGGCGTGGTGCGCGACTGGTCAGACGTGATCCTCCCGCTTTCCTGGCGGACTTTCAACACCGCTGCTTCACGAGGCACAATCACTTCGCGGCCACCGGCGATGGCCCGCAAAGGAGGGGGCAACCGTAGGCTTTGTGAACCGCGAATGGACACCAATGGACACGAATAGGAACGGCGACATCCGCTGAGGAGGCGAAAGAAGGACAGCAGGATGGATGACCTTTGCCTACCGCGTAAGAAGCACGTGCCTCCTGCAATGCATAGCTATTCGTATTTCGTGGGCGAATACATTCGGAGGTGTGGTAGGGGCACAAATCGGACCGAGGCTGCTCAATTCTCTTGGCCGCTAACGTTTTCATTGAAGATTGTTACGGTATATTCCGCTTGATGCGAGAATAGTAAATAGAATCGGATGGATCGGCACGTAGCGGAAAGCAAGCCGTCGATCAAATACTAACGTAATAAGACTACGGAGCAATTGACAACGATGACAAGCGATCACGGGGACGATACAGATGCAGGCGCGAACTTTAGGACGTCGCAGTATTTTAGCGAAGCCTGGGATATTGTGAAATCGAATCCCGTACCGTTCATACTGGGCAGTACGCTGTTGTATATCATCAATTCATTCGCCATGGGCTTATTCGTCGGACACTGGTATGTCGGAATCCATTATATGGTGCGCAAAGTCCGGCAAGGCGAAGACCTTGAGTTTGGCGATGTATTCAGGGGATTCGACAATTTCATTCCCAACATGATCGCCGGGCTCATCTTTTCGCTGTGTCTGGGGATAGGCGCCGCGTTCTTACTCGTTCCGGGACTGATTATCGGCGGCATCCTCCTCTACGTGATGCCGCTCGTTGCCTTCAACAACGAATCGATCGGCGACGCCGTGAATAAGAGCAAGGACGTGGCGATGACGTCGCTCGGTCACCATTCGCTGTTTATCCTCAGCCAGTTCCTGTGCAATTTTGTCGGTGTGCTGATGTGTTGTATCGGCGTCTTTGTTACCATGCCGATCGGGTTCGCCGCCCAGGCGCTTGCGTATGAAGATCGGTTCGGCAGGTAGCAAATGCAGGCAGCGTGTCTATTTGGTTGCACGCCGCTGTTTTCAAGCGTTTATTGCGATCTTTATCGCCTCTGTCCGCACCCTATTCCGTTCGAAAGCGGCGTCAGGTCGCCGCACTCCAAAGGTGTTGCGCACCCGATGCCACTGACGTTTGGATTCAGGCGTGTCGCCGGGACGCATTCATCGTCGCGTCGATCATAGTTGATTGCATCGTCATTTTGATTATATTTCGAATAACGAAAAACGGAGTTGGGCCGTACGGAGAACCGTTGTCATAACCACATCGGCAATCAGAGGTATATATGAAACTGCATGTGCTTCGGCGATTTTTTTACATTCTAATGCCATTCGCAATCCTTCATGTCAACGCCGGGACGGTGCTACATGACGATTTTGATGATAATGCACTTGACCCGGCATGGACCGTGACATTTCCTGATTCCAACGGCTGGACGTTCAGCGAATCCGGTACGCAACTGACCGTCACGGATATTGATCCGGCGATTATCAACCCGGGCGGCGGCGGGACGTGGGCGAAGGTTGTCCTGAGTCAGAGTTTCACGTCACTGAGCGATTTTCATGTTGACCTCGATTTCTCGTGGGATTCCGCAGGCAGCCTGCGGGCAATGCAGGCCCTTTATTTCCGTCTTTTCGATGCGGACGATACCGAGATCGCGGTAGTCGGATATGGTGATGCCTGGATCGCACAAAGCGGTGAACGGTTTGGTAGAGTCGGTGCGAACAACGCGAATAGTGGATTCAACAGCCTGCCGTTTGGCGATACGGCAACGGTTGACATTTCACGGGTCAATGACGACATCGATATCATTTGGGATGGCGGCAATCTCGTATCCGGCACATCCGACGCCGCACTCGGTCGGATAGACATGGAATTCTGGTTCTATGCTGCCGCAGTTTTTCCGCCTCCGTTCTTCGGCACGGAATCCGTCGATCTGATCTCCGTGAGCGGTACCGAAGCGGCGGTCCCCGAACCATCCACCTACATGTTTATTCTTTCCGGATGCCTTGGACTGACCTTGATGCGGCGGAGACGCCGACGCACCGCCTCGCAAGGTTAGCACATCGAACGCGCAGCAACGACGTACAGCAAAACCTCACCTTCGCGGTGATGATCGCCCTTTTGCACCGGCTTGTGCAAGCTCCGCATTCAGGACGTGATTTCTCGTTTTTTCGATACTGTCAAGCACGTGGCTCTCGTTGCGATCACGTTTGCGGTATTGGCAACCACTCGCACAGTGGGACAGACGTGCCCGCGCATGACGACCGCTTTTCCGTTGCAGATACACCGTGCGGTGGCGTGTGCTCGGTTAGACCAGCAGGTGATCGATACAACGACCTGAGTGCGCGAGCTTCGGCAGGGAGGCCGTTCCCCGTTTGCGCAACGGAATGGTATCAGATGGCCAGAAACCACTATTTCCACCAACGTCTCTTTGCGGTCTTGATCACAGATTCCTCCCAGCGGCCGTCGTCGCGCCTTACCGACTTTATATTGTTAACCACGATCTCTGTACCGGGGCCATAATCGACAAACTCCAATTGGTCCCGTGAAAACCAGAATGCATCGTCCCTGGCTTCAATGTGAACATTGATCGCGTAGTCCTCCGACAGCGTGCCAATAACCTCTACTTCGGTAATAGACGGCGTCGTTTCTCCGTAGACTTGTCCGAGAAGCCCGGCCAGCCCCTTCTCTTCCGTGACCGGAGTTGTCCGTACTTTAACGTTGTCGCCAAATCCGATCGGGTGTTCGTTCTCGTTCATATCTGATCTGCGATGTCCTTGAGCAGACATTGGAATTTGTTTTCATCGTTCTCCCGGCGTAATCACCGCGTATTTCTCGACGTGGATCAGGCAGAAAACTGTTTCAGATGATGATCACAGTGTTTATAGTGAAAAATTCCCCACTGTTTTGGCTTCAACACGCCGATTATCGGATGACACAATGCATCTGGAATAGTCGATTCTTCGAAACGCTCAATATAGCCAATCAACCTCTTCTTGTCGTCTTCAAAGTCTCCGGGTACGGAAACAAAGGCCTCTGCAGGACCGGTAATCTTTCCTCGCGGCCAGGGTATTGGTGCATATAAAACCATGAAGCGGCCAACGATATTGGACATCGGGGTCCTTTTAAATTCACCTTTCTTCTCACCGCACGTGTAATAAAACACATCCTGTAGGTGGCAGATCATTTGTTCAACTGTCAATCTTCCCCATTGCCGTCCGGCATCAGGACGAAGCTTTCCAATGCGAGATATGATCGATTGCCGGTCTTCAATGTTCAGGAGATTTCTTAGCATGTGACTCGATTCTATTGCGACACAGTGTAGATATTTAGTCTCCAAGATGGATTTTGATATCTTGAGGATACGGCCACCCGCTACCTGTCTCAATTAAATCTTTTAGACTTAACAAATAGATTGGCCATTTAGTGCTGAAATATAAAAAATCTTCCTCGTTGGAAGCGGAGGATGCCCACCATCCTGATAGGCCTTTGGGTGAAGTAAGGCAACCGTAGATAAAGTCAATCGCTCCTTCGATACCAACTCGATGTCTAGCCCGACTTTCCCGGTTTGTGTCATAAGTAATTGAAAATCAACGACTGTTTTTGAAAGACACTACAAAATCGATGATTTTTACTGACTTACGGATCCGGTCTAATCTGAAATTTGAATTTCCGAATTTTTTCGATGAAAATTCAGTTACCAATTCCAAATCCAAATCGCTATCGCTATCGGGATCGATCCCTTACCTCTCCGGCTGAAACACGACCGGCCCAAGAAAAACACAGAACGAATTCGATACCGATACCGACGGGCTATCCCACTATCGCCGATCTGTGGGACCGCTGTGAAAAACAATCATATTTACTGCTATTGAGCCAGCGATCAAAACGCAAGTGATAGAATCAAAAATAAAGACACTACAAACGCATCTCAAAAATTATGGTCGTTGATAATCAAGGACTTACGAATTTTGATCGGCTGAAATCAGCTAAAATAACGCGATTTTCGAATAAACGGTGAGAAGGTCGGGCTAGTCTTCGCCAATTTGAGACTCTCTCATTTGCTGGTTTTGGGCTGACGCATAACGCGTTTCGGATGAACGACCGGCAAGACCGCCTCAATACTTATGGCGGTCTACCGGTTCGCCCAATCCGATTGATATGCGACGCGGTCGCACGCGAGTACAATCCCGCATACCAATAGCGTGCTCCCGCTCAGCGCGGGACAGGACACGCTCATGTGTGTTGGAGCCCGCATAAACGGGCAGGTACCCCGTCCCGCTTGCGGGAGCACGGGGCTGTTGCCTTCTCCGACGACAGCTGCTCATCCACTGCCTGATTCGACATTTTCTTCGTATGTCATTGATAGCGACTTACAGAAGGACTTAATCTGTTCCTCCGAAAAAAATTTTGAAACATACATCGGATTACGAAATGCATCGTGCCACTCGAATAATACTTCACCATTGCAATATATGTGAAAGTGGATTGCCAATTCTGGTTCAGCGCGGTGCTCCGTGAGCTCGGTCAGTCTTCCCAAGTTTCCTATGGTCGCAGGAACATGAAATATTTTGGGTCGTGGCCATGTAGTACCATACGCTAAATGAAGCTTTTCCGGAATCGACGTAGACTCCAAAAAATCAAATAATTCACCAGAGGGTGATCCGTCTTCAAAATAGAGAATAGAATCTGGAGGCAAGAATCCGATTAACTGCCTAAGCAAAGCGGGAAATTCTTTAGCACCTGATAATTCCCAATGAGGTTTGCTATAGTCGAGATGAATTCCGTCCGTTTCACTCTCAGACACAGCACCTATAACCTTGCCAATTTTCGCGATGTTTCCCATTTTATTTGTCGAACGTCCTACTGACCGGTTCTGAATCTGGAGGCATCGCCGGAAGGTTTCAGATTCGGCCCCGTAGATGATTCGCCGTCATCTTTGCCGTGGAGTGCCATACTATTCATTGTCATATTCCCGGTAACTGTTGATTCGATCTTCCACCATGCTATCAATGTCAATATCGTCTGGATCGACTAAGCCAAAGTAATCCTCCGGCGTGAACGATACGCGGCGCGTGTAGTGCCCTGCCAATCCGAGAACTTCTAGCTCGGAATATCCAGACAACCGCAATCCGCACGCCTCACATTTGAGCGAGTCAGGCGCGACGCTGACACGTGTCGTGATCTCGCCGTCATCTTCTGTGACACTCGTTTTACCGAAAGCCGTGCCGAGTAGCGAAGCGTCCGATTCGCAAGCTGGGCACTTGACCTTGTGACATCGCTGATAGCTTAGCTCGGTCGCCCTTTTCTGCGCCTCTGCTTTCAGCGCCTCTTGCTCTTCTTCCGTTTTTTGCCCAAAGACCTTAGAGAAGGAACCAACCGTTTTGTGCACGCTGCTTTCTATGCCATCTCTTCGACTGCCCAAAGTTTGAATGGCGACCTCTGCTTCGTCGTCGCCGACCAAATACTGGAGGTCGACCTGCAGTATTTTTGCGATGTGCGTCAGACATAGATAAAATTTACTAAGCCATTCCGAGGCCCCATAGGCCTCAAATGCAATCGTGCCGGTATGCAGCTCTTCATTCCGTCGATTAACCAGCGCTCGCGAAAGCAGCCCGTCATCTTTTGTAAATGTCCCGCCATGTAGATCTCGACACAGATCGATCACTTTTCCCGTTTCGACAGACTTCGTTTGGGTTCCAAAAGGCTTGAGTCCTAGCCCAACCATCAGATTAGCCTGCAATCCGTTCGAGTCTGGGGCCGCGAGCAAGAGTGGGCTTTTGGCTGCAACACAGGCACGTAGGGAAAGTTCCAATGCAAATGAGCACCACAATCCAAAGAACGGCGATTCACGATCTTCGTCGAACGCCTTTTCAAAGTATGTCCTGCCTTTTTCAACTAGGTCATCCTTCTTCCAAGACATTGCTTTCTCCTATATAGATTCGATGAATTACTCGGGCTCTCTCATCGGGCGGCGCTGTCCCGCGAGCGTGACTGAAATTCCAGTTATCAATTAGCACAACGGACGCGTCAAGCCAGTCAACTGAGTTGCCTGAGTCGGCCCCCTCCAATGAATTCATAATCTGTCCCACAGCGGCGGACGAACGAGCTCCTAGTGGGCTCATGCAGTGAGAATCCCACCGCCAAATCGTCCTTCGCATTCGAACGGTTCGGGGCGAAGTGTAGAAATGGCCCGTGCGTCGGCGAACAACAAACTTGGCGTCATAAATGTAGCTACCTAGCTCGGCCAGGGTTTGCCCCAGGTTCCGAACATAAGTCTTTCGGCGATAGTCACCTTCGCACCATAGCAGTATGAAGCGCGGGGGCACTTGCATATATGCTCCGTCGGTGTGAAATGGAAATAGGCCCTTTCCATATTCGCTAGAGTACGTTCCCGGTGGCCCGTTCTCTCGACATTTTAGCGTTTCGTAAATATTGCCATTCGGACTAGGAATTATTGGCCCGACCTGACGAGCAAGATTGATAAACTGACTGATATTCAAAGATGCATTGCGGTTTTCAATTTTACTGAATCCGACTGAAGAGATATTCATAGGTAGATTTGTTGCCAAACAAGTGATTATCCTAATGATTAAAGCTTCATAACCCTCTCCTGCACTGCATCATTCATTGATACAGGCGACACGTTCCGCTTAACCGAACAGTATCGTAGGTCGCCGAACTTGCAACATACGTGACAGCACACCATTCTGGGAATAATTGTGATATCCGACGCTGCATTCGCTCGGATAGACATGGAATTCTGGTACTATGCCGGCGCCAGTGTTCCGCCGCCGTCCTTCGGCACGGAATCCGTCGACGTGATCACCGTGAGCGGTACCGAAGCGGCGGTCCCCGAACCATCGACCTATATGTTCATGCTTTGCGGATGCCTTGGGCTCACCGCGATGCAGTTAAGACGCCGACGCGCCACGTCACATGCATAGCGCATCGGACGTGCAGCAGGTACCCGACAAATGACGACGTCTCAGTCGGTGAACATAAGATGAACGGTTGACGACTACCGTATCTGAGGGCTCTTTTTTGGCGGAAATCAACTCACGCCCCGTCCCCCCCCCAAAAAAAAATCTCAAATATCCCGCCACGACCGAATTGTCCAATGATTAAGGTCGAAAGTCTCTTCGCCGCCATAGATGCACTCGCCGGAGCCATCGTTAGCACGGTCTTGAATCGAATTTAGATATTTCAGGTTCTTGCAAAAACTCTTGTGAAAGGTTTCACTGGATTTTATTTCAGTGGGAAATAAATAATCACCATTGTCGGCTACCAAATCTACTTCATGCCCTTTTTGATCTCTCCAAAAGTAGAGATTTGATTCATCGCCGTTGTGCAGCAAACGCTTGAGCCGTTCCGCAATAATGTAATTTTCAAACACCGAACCATAAAGTGGGTGATTCTCCAGTTGTGAGGTGTCCTTAATGCGCAGCAAATAGCATAATAACCCTGTGTCAAAGAAATACGATTTTGGTGATTTAATGATTCGTTTCCCAAAATTACGGAAATGGGGTTCAAGTGTAAAACATATGAAACTCGCCTTCAACACAGAATACCAGGCCTTCGCGGTCGGCTGGGAAACGCCGCAATCCGAACCGATTGATGCATAGTCAAGTAGCTGCCCGGTTCGTCCGGCAGCTAACCGGACAAAACGATCGAATTGATCGAGATTACTGACATTTAATACAGCGCGAACATCGCGTTGTATGTAGGTCGCATAGTACTGTGCCAACCAGGTTGTTGGCTTCAGATTCCGATCATGAATCCTTGGATACCCACCAGCGAAGATCGCGTCCTGCGCGTTGCTTGACGCCCGTTCACTTTGCGATAGTGGAAGCAAGTGATAGATGCGGGCTCTCCCCGCCAGAGTCTGCGAAATCGTATCCGATAAAAGAAGGTGTTCAGATCCGGTCAAAACGAATTCACGTCTATTATCCGGATCATCGACGATCCCTTGCAGATATGACAATAAATCTGGGACTTTTTGCACTTCGTCGAGAATGAGCGATCCGGAAAAACGGCGAAAAAATCCTCGGGCATCCAAGAGAGCCTGATCGCGAATGTCCGGATCTTCCAGAAGAATATATCTATGATCGGGGAACAGCTCTCTGACAAGAGTGGTTTTGCCGGATTGTCTCGGTCCGGTAATCGCGATCACCGGATATTGTCCCGCCTCTTCTCCGATAACCTTTCTCAATGTTCTGTCAAACATGACGACTACAATAACGCAATCCCAAAAGGGTGTCAATTCAAAATTCAATTTTGGATTAACACCTATTTATGCCGTCGAGATCAATAGGTATCCTGCATAGCCGACAGGAATAGTTTCGGGATATAGACAGAATTTCGATCACAGATGCGTCCCAGCGGCCGCCACCACGACTTACAGCATTCGTATTGCCAACCACGATCTCTGTACCGGGGCCATAATCGGCAAACTCCAATTGATCCGGTGTAAACCAGAATGCGTCGTCCCTTTCATCGTTCTTCCGACATAATCACCTCGCTCAATCGCGAGGCTGGTGGACGCCGAATGCTTGGGTAACGAATTCAATGGTCTCGTTTGCGCCAGACACGATCAGATACGACGAAACGCTGGGGTATCCATCAGGCTTGTAGTTCATGTGGTGCCTGTTCGCGTGAGGTCTGCGATTAGTGGCATAACGTCGAAGTGAGCCACATCCATCCGGTACAACGTTGATCGCGCGTACGTAATGGACGTTGGCCTCAACTGTCTGGTTTGTTTTTTTGTTTTTGGGAGTCAAGATAGAGGGTATCCGGACAAATATCTTGGTCATGAGGCCATGCCACCGTTCCATGGACAGGCTTTGCCAGTTTGAAATAATATTTGTCTCGTAATTCTCTAAATACTCCAAAATCAAGCAAAGGAGAACAATCATAAACTCCGCGTTCAAGATTCGTAAAAACCAGTTCCAACTTATAATCGTCTGTTGCCTTGACTGATTTTACCCTCGGATTCATCACTTACCTCAACGGCTCTATTTTGTAAGGCTGCTGCCCGGAAACAGCTAAGTCCTAATTGGCAACAAGTTCGTCTTTATGTAATTCAATCCACGCCTGAAGTAGTTTCATCTTCGATTTTGGTAAGCTCCCTTCCAGCAAATCATCGTCAGGAATCGAAACCACCGCTTCAGGGTGCAAACCCGTAGTTTGGATGGCGATTACTGCGAAATCAATGCCCCGTTTGGCGGTTGAAATGAGTTTCTGCACCGTTGCTGCCAATTGCGCATGAATGTTGGCCAGCGGCCGTACAGGAGTTTGCTTCGGAGGAATATCATGGTCTCGGCTTTGGTTTCCTTCCAGAATATGCTGGGTGATTTGA
>JAJFLQ010000053.1 GCA_021772615.1 Verrucomicrobiota bacterium
CGTCTCACAGAGACGTGGCTACACGCTGCCGCTTCCACCAGCGTTTGGCGTACAGACTTTTGACGTGTAGCTGCAAGCGACGTTGGTTTCGGGGTGTAGGCGACCGCTTTACAGTTACTCGGCCGGGTAACCTCAAAATCTTCGCGAACTGTAAAACGGTCGCCTACACCCCGGACGCGGCAGGTTTAAAAAATGGGCGTTCAACCTTACAGCTCTGTCGAACTCTGGTCTGCAGTCGACTCGTGAGGCAGGAGCAGCGTGGCGATACACGGTAGTTGCTGACGGCGATCGATAGGGCTTTGGTCGACCCGATCACGATGAGCAGGCGTGGCGCACGCGTCATGCCGGTGTAGTTACGGCTGCGGCGAAGCTTGACCACCTGTTCTCCATTTCTCGTGCCTCCCGCGACGATCCTCAAGGCCGGACGGGTTGCCGGCGATTGTTGCGCTTTGCCATCGTTATCGAGAGCAGCGGCGCGTCATGTGGCAGGATCAATCGGGCTTGCGGCCTGTAATGATGTAATAACCGAATTGGTGCCGGGCCAGCCCCAGGACAATGCCGAGCAGCGGCGCCAGCACATTGTGCCATCGCTCTCTTGTCAGGTGTTTCCTCGACCGGATCAGATCACAGGTGAAGAACCGAATTACCTTCAATGGGATATGCAAGACCGATGGCGCGATGCGGTAAGATGCGTCCTCGATGTGGACATCGTCGAATCCCGCCCGACGCAGGCCCTCGGCAAACCCACCAAGCTCGGCAAATGTATCCAGCGCCCAACACGTGCAGATCTCACGGTACACGCAGCCGAGAATCCCGGTGGTCGGCGCCGGTTTTTTCAAAAATCCGTCAACAACAACAAACCGTCTGCCGGGTTTCAACAGCCGAAAAATCTCCCGCATCAAATCAATCTTGTCGATTCCGGGGGCGTAGCACGCACTTTCAAGGGCGAATATGCCGTCAAAAGACTTAGCGGCGGCCGGCACGTCCAGATAGTCTGCGTGCTGGTAGTGGGCACGCGATTCCAGGTCTGGTGGAGTGAGCGCACGTGCCCTTTGGATTTGACTCTTGACGATAGTCACACCCGTTATCGATGCGTCGCAAAAGCGCCGGGCGGCGTGGCGCATGGACGCGCCGACACCGCATCCCATATCGAGTAGCGTGGCGTTCTGCACGCTTCCCAGGTCGAGTCGGTCAAGGACTTCATCGTTCATTCGATCGAGCATGTCCTCGAGTTTGAACGGGTTGACTCCAGCACGATAATAGCCGAAGTGCATATTGAATTTTCGGCTCCACGTAGCGTAGTCTGCACCGGCCTCGTCATAGTAGGTGTCGATCTTGTCTCTGTGGCGAACGGGCGCACCTATCTGTTCCATGGCAGGAATGACCGGCACGGCCGTGCCGAATTGATTTCTATTGGCAATCGCCATCTCTTGTATCTCCCTAAGGCCCCGAATAGAACCGGGGATAATTCATTTATTTCTGTAATAACAGAAGTTAATATCGCTGTTAATCGCCTCGTAGTAGGGGCGACCGGTTACTGTTTCGCGTCTGCCTTGCGTGGTAGGAGTGCATCGAGTCCTGAACCCATTTGTGCGAGGGCCTGCAGCGTTTCGTTTGAAAACGACTGAAGATTGTCATGCAGAATTGACATGCGTTTCAGCAGTTTCAGGAGCTGATCCAATCGCGACGCGACATCTGATGAGAATGATTGATCCTCGGACTTTGACAAGCAGGCCTCAAGTATCGCGATAGTGGGCTCGAGTTCGCGCTTTTTCCGTTCCGCCATGATCCGCCGGCACATGGACCAGACGTCGCGTTCCGTCGCGAAGTGATCGCGCCGGTCGCCCAGGATATGAGTGGTGGTCAGCAGGTTCCAGGTCTGTAGCTCCTTCAGGCTGTTGCTCACGTTGGAACGCGCCAATGACAGCGTGTTCGAAATCTCCTCTGCGGTGAGCGGCGTGTTTGCAACGAACAGCAGTGCATGAATCTGCGCCACGGAGCGGTTAATGCCCCACTTGGAGCCGAGTTCGCCCCAGTGCACGACAAACTGTTTGTGCGACTCCGTAAGCGTCATGATCTCCCATCCTTTCTTTTATTTCTGATAATACAGAAATTTATGACATAATGCAAGCTTAAAGTTGAATAGGAGACGGGCAGTCCGATGTCGATAATTTTTCGCCGGTTACAATGCCTGCAGTCGACTCGCGAGGCAGGAGTAGCGCGGCGATACGCGGTAGTTGCTGACGGCGATCGACAGGGCCTTGGTCGATCCGATCATGATGAGCAGGCGCGCCGCGCGTGTCATGGCGGTGTAAATCAGGCTCCGACGCAGCATGACGGCGTGCTGCATCATCACCGGGATGATCACGGCCGGGAATTCGCTGCCCTGCGCCTTGTGGATGGTCGCAGCGTAAGCCAGGCGTATCTGGTCTGCTTCGTCCATCCCGTAGGTGGCGACACCGGTATCGAATTGTACCTGGAATGTTCCGGCTTCCTCGTCGATATGGTGTACGACGCCGAGATCGCCGTTAAAAACGTTGAGGTCGTAGTTGTTTGTGATTTGCATGACACGGTCGTTTTCACGAATCCGCGTGTCGCCGAATGTCTGTATCTCCGGTCCGGATGTTCCGGGATTGATGACCGCCTGCAATGCGCGATTTAGATTCGTTGTGCCGCACTGACCCCGATTCATTGGCGTCAGGACTTGGATGTCGGCGCGGGCCGATAGCTTAAAGCGCGTAGGAATGCGATCACGCACCATGCGGCAGATGGTGCTGATCGCGGCGTCGGGATCCGCCTGTTCGATCCAGTAGAAATCCGCGAGGTCGTCACCGTGGTGCTGCAATGCCGGCATTGCGCCGCTGTTCACCCTGTGGGCGTTGGTGATGATGCGGCTGTTATGCGACTGACGGTAGACCTGCGTGAGATGGGTAACGGAAAACAGGTCGCATGCGATCAGGTCATGAAGGAGATTTCCAGGACCGATCGAGGGCAACTGGTCCTTGTCGCCGATCAACACGATGTGCGCCTTCTCCGGCAGTGCGGCGACGAGGCTGCAGGCCAGCACAATATCGAGCATCGAGACTTCGTCGACGATCACCAGGTCTGCGGTGAGTGTATGGTCTGCGGTGTAGACGAAGTGTTGTCGCTCGGGGTCCCATTTGAGCAGGCGGTGGATGGTCTGCGCATGATGACCGCTGGATTCGCCCAGACGCTTGGCAGCGCGTCCGGTGGGGGCGGTGAGGGCTAGTTTCATGCCTCGGTGGCGGGCTGCGGCCACGATCTGACGCGTGGCGGTAGTCTTCCCGACGCCGGGACCACCTGTGATAATACTTACCGTGTGCTCAAACGCGCGCGTCACCGCCTGGCGTTGATCGCCGTTGAGATTCGCAAAGTCAGAGTCGTGCAAGTCGGCCGGATCGCCGGCCGCTGCTGCGACGTCCCCTATTCTGGCGCGCAGCAATTGGGCAAGTCGCCGCTCGGCACTGTGAAGTGTCGCGGTGTAAACGACAGGCCCGCCTGTATCGTGCCGCTGCTCCCGGATGGCGGCGCCGTCTGCGATGGCGCGTTCCAATCCAAGGGCAGCGATTTCGGGCGAGACAGAAAGGATCGAAGCGGCTTTCTCCAACAGACCCGACTCCGGATAACAGGTGTGGCCACTCCGTTCCGAAAGTTGCCGTAACACATAGATGATACCGGAGCCGAGCCGATAGGGGTTGTCCTGCGCAATATTGAGCCGGCCGGCGATAGCATCGGCCATACGAAAGCCAATGCCCTTTACATCGCTGGCGAGACGGTAAGGATTCTCGGACACGATGTCGGTCGCGTCGTCGCCGTAGCGCTTGAAGAGCCGATTGCAGTATGCCGCCGAGATCCCGAGGCCCTGGAGAAACACGTAGCTGTCACGGCGCTTGGAACGGGTCGTCCAGGCATTACGTATGCCGTCCAGCTTCTTGCGACCGAGGCCGGGTACCTCCGTGAGACGCGATGAATAATGGTCCAGAATTTGCAGGGTGTCGCGGCCGAATTTTTCTACAATCCGGCCGGCGAGCTTCGGCCCGACTCCCGGCAGCACACCGCTGGCCAGGTACCGCCGGATGCCATCTTCGGTAGTCGGCAGGATCTCTTTGAACGCATTGACGCGAAATCTGCGGCCAAAGGTCTTGTGTTGGTCCCACACGCCTTTCGCCGTGATTTCCTGACCTTCACATACCGACGCCAGTGGTCCGAGAAGGACATGAAAATTGTCACTATGGTCGCGGATGCGGACGATCGCGAACTGGCCATCTTCGGCGGTAAAGATCTTGCTTACCACTTCGCCGTTCAAGTCCGCGCCGGTGAGTGCGCCTGATCGATTCTCCTCGTCAGGCGAATCGTTGAATGCGAGTTCTCCTTCCATGCTGCTCCGTAACGTAGGGCTTCAACGGGCCGGGCACGGCGCCAATTTGCTCATTTTGCGTGCGCAGCGGACTTGCGGTCGAATGATTCCCACGGCCGCTTTTCGCGGACCGGCAAGGTCTTGTCCGTCTTGACCAACACCGCTTCAGATCCGAAAATGTCCTCGATGGCGGCCTCGAATTCGGATGTGAACGTGATGAAATAGGTCTTGTTGGTCCGTACAAAGGCCAACTCGCCGCCGGCACAATAGATCGTCAGGACTACGGTTGTTTCACCGGGGTGAGCTTGCAGGACCTTACGCAAACTTTCCAGTTGCTGTTCGGAGGACTCCGACTCCTGAATTCGTATATGAATCTCTTGGGTAAAACGTGTTCGTGCCTCGCGTATCGGGCACAAATCCGCAGCGATGATCTTGGGTTGATCCTCACCGTCGCGCAGCGATACAAAGCCGTTTACAAGCACCAAAGCATCGTCCTGAATCGCGCCTGCGTGTTGCGCATACACATCCGCGTAGGCCAGACATTCAATCGCGCCGTCGAAGTCCTCAAGGGTCATGATAGCCCACGGACTTCCATCCTTCTTCGAAAACCGCAGTTTCAGCGTCGAGATAATACCGCCCACGCGTACGCCGGCGTGGTCCGGCAGGCCGGTCACCGACGGGACCTTATGGAGCGCATACGTGCGAATGACCGATTTGAATTCATCCAGTGGATGGCCGGTGACATAAAAGCCGAGGAGGTCTTTCTCCTGCTTCAACAGCGTTTCCTGATCCCATTCCGGGATGTCTGGAATGACGATCGCGGTGTTGCCGGACTGGCTCTCGTCGGCGTGATCGAGAAGATCGAAAAAATTTTCCTGACCACGCTCGCGATCGCGGATGGACGTTTGTGCACGAAGAATGACATCTTCGATAATATGGAACAGTTGAGACCGTTTCAATTTCATGTTGTCGAAGGCGCCGCACTGCGTGAGGTTCTCCAGAATTCGCCGGTTCACGGTGGCGCCGACGCGGTCGCAAAAATCATAGAGTGTCGAGAAGTCGCCGTCCTCGCGCGTCGAGAGAATGGCCTTTGCAGCTGCAGCGCCGACGCCCTTGATCGCCGCGAGGCCAAAGCGTATCGATGTGCTGTCGACGGTGAAATTCAGGAAACTGCGATTCACATCGGGAGGCAGCACGTCGATTCCCATGTCCCGGCATTCAGCGATCAGAAACGACACGCGTTCCGCGGAGTGCATTTCATTGGACAGATTCGCACACATGAATTCAACCGGAAAATTCGCCTTGAGATATGCCGTGTTGTAGGCAATCACACCGTAGGCGGCACTATGGGATTTGTTGAACCCGTAGCCGGCGAATAACTGAATTTTGTCGAAGATTTTCTTCGCGGTCTTGGCAGGTATGCCTTTTTCCCGGCTTCCCGCCTCGAATTTCTCAAACAGCGACTTCATCTCTTCTTCTTTTTTCTTGCCCATTGCCCGTCGTAGGATATCTGCCTGCGCGAGCGTGAAACCGGCTACCGTCTGTACCACCTGCATCACCTGTTCCTGGTACAGCATGATGCCATATGTCTCTTCCAGAATCGGCTTCATCTCTGGTACGTCGTATTCGACCTTTTTCCGGCCCATCTTGCGGGCAATGAACTCGTCGAGAAACTGCATCGGGCCGGGTCTGTACAGGGCGATAAGGGCGATTATATCTTCAATTCTGCGTACACCGAATCGCCGGCACAGATCGCGCATACCCGACGACTCCAGCTGAAAAACCGAGACCGTATTGCCCGCGTTCACCAACTCGAATGTCGGCTCGTCGTCGAGCGGGATTGTCGCTGGATCGATTGTGCGCTGTTGTGTGCGCGCCAGGATATCGCAGGTGTCTTGAATGATGGTCAACGTGCGGAGGCCAAGAAAATCCAGTTTCAACAATCCCAACGCCTCGCATGGCGCCGCCGGGTATTGGGTGATCACTTCGTTGCCCTGGCCGCGTGCCAGGGGTACCAGATTGGTCAACGGCTGATCGCCGATGATGACACCGGCAGCGTGGATGCTCATGTTTCGGTTCAGTCCTTCCAGGGGGAATGACTGTGTGATGATCTCGTCGACCCAGGCTTCCTCGTCTCGCAATTTCTTGAGTTCCTTGACCTCGTCGAGGGCCTTATCGAGTGTCATTTTGGGATCGGCCGGGATGAGTTTGGTTAGACGAATGCCTTCTTCGAATGATCGGCCGAGTGCGCGGGTCACGTCTTTTATGACGGCCTTGGCTTTGAGCGTTCCGAAGGTGCCGATCTGTGCGACGCTGTCGCTACCGTATTTCTCGCGAACGTACTCAATCACCTCGCACCGCCGTCGTTCGCACAGGTCGATGTCGAAGTCCGGCGGGCTTACGCGGTCGGGATTTAAAAACCGCTCGAACAGGAGGTTGTAACGCAGCGGGTCGATATCTGTGATGCCAAGCAGGTACGCGACCAGGCTGCCGGCCCCGCTGCCGCGTCCAGGGCCCACGGGAATGCTCTTACTGCGGGCGAAATGAAGAAAATCCCAAACGACCAGGAAGTAGCTCGAGAACCCCATTTTGTCGATCACTCCGATCTCATAATTCATGCGTTCGATCAGCTCCGCGTTGCCATTCTGCCTGGCAGCCTCGACGGATTCGACGCCGTAGCGTCGGGTCAGGCCGAGATGACATTGCCTTGTGAGATAGGATTTACGGTCGCTGTTGTCCGGCGGTTCGTAGACAGGGTAGTGATTCACAGAGTGTAGATCGAGTGATACATTGCATTTTTCCATTACCTCCATGGTGTTGCGCAATGCCTCAGGGGTTTCCTTAAAGAGCGCGGCCATTTCATCCTTGTTTTTCAGGTAGAATTCGTCCGATGGAAATTTCAGACGCCCCTGGTCGTGGACCGTACGTTGGGTACCTATACAAAGCAGCACATCATGCGCTCGGGCGTGATCGCGTGTGAGGTAATGGGTGTCGTTCGTCGCGATTAGCGGGACATCGTATGCCTTGCTTAACTGGATCAGGTCGCGATTTACCCGCTGCTGCTCATCCATGCCGTGGTCCTGCAGCTCCAGGTAGAAATTGTCCTTGCCGAGAATGTCCAGATACTCGCTCAGGGACTGCTTCGCGCTGTCCATGTCGCCCTTAAGCAGAAAGGCGGGAATCTCACCGCCGATACAGGAACTGGTGCCGAGAAGGCCTTCCCGGTGTCGATGCAGGATCTCTTTGTCTATCCGTGGTTTGAAGTAGAATCCTTCGAGATAGGCGGCACTGTTCAATCGGCAGAGGTTGCGATACCCCTCGATATTGGTGGCGTACAGGATCTGGTGATAACCCTTGTGGTGCGGATGGTTCTGATTCCGAATGTGGCGGTCTTGCGGGGCCAGATAGAATTCACATCCGAGGATCGGCTTGATGCCGTTGCGCGTCATCGTCGTATAAAACTCGATCGCGCCGCAGAGATTGCCGTGGTCAGTGAGCGCCATAGCCGGCATGTCGAAGCGCTTCGCCATCTCCGCAAGTTTCTTGATCTTGCATGCGCCGTCGAGCATGCTGTAATCGGAGTGAATGTGAAGGTGTACGAAGTCTGTGGCCATGAGAGGAGCGCGTCGCGGTCTGGAAATTACCGAAATCGGCAGTTCAGCCATTCTCCTTGAGAAGCTTGAATAGAGATGATGTGTTGTCGCTCGAAAACAACTGATTGCGAAAGTCTTCATTGCGCACCAGCCACGAAATGCGGGACAGTATTTTGAGATACTCGCCAGGCTTGTCATTAACGGCGATCATGAATATCAGTCGAACGGGCATGCCGTCGGGCGTCGTGAATTCAATGCCCTCGGCAGAGCGGCCAACGACAATGATAATATCAGCCAGGCCGTCAACGCGTGCGTGCGGGATCGCGACGCCCATGCCCATCGCCGTGGTCGCCTGTGATTCGCGGAGTAACACTTTGTCGAAAAAGGCATCGGTGTCCGGTAACAGATTCGTCCTGGAGACAGCGTCTTTAAGTTGTGTTAGAACGTCTATTTTATCCGTGCCGTTAAGGTCTATTACCAAATCTTCGCGGATGTATGTTGCGATTTCGTGCATTGGATTGTTCCCATTGTTATTGATCACGTTAAGCCCGATAAACTAATCCGTTCGTAGCTAATATCCATCGCAGGGCCTGGATTCTTTCGGTGAAGACGCGTTGTGGCATCGGGGAGCCGAGTGTCACCGTTGGGATAGACATCGAGTCTGATCAAACCTGGCCATTTTCGTGATCTTAAGATCGGGCAAGGCATTGCATAGTGGGCAAACGGCCTCGTGAGCCGCCCGGCGGCCGCAGCGGTTGGGCTATGGCTTTGTGCGGGGCCTTCGGCGGCCACGGCCGTCTGCCCTCCAAGCCGGTTGGTGCGACAATCCGACTCAGGCCGGGCAAGCGGCCTGCACGTCGATTCACGTAAACAGACGCATACGTGCCGGTCGCTCTTGCAGATGATAGGGATATTGCCGGCTGCGTCGAAATCGCCACAACATTTCCTGGAACTGGAAGGGCTCTACGAATCAACGCGGAGATCGGACGATCACGCGTATGCGCGCGGGTATGAGTGGGTGTTGCGTGCACGGCAACGCCGGTGCACGGATCGATTTACTGATTCAGGCCGATGTTTTGAACGGACGCTATTACTGAAAAAGGTCTGTATATTGCTTGATCATCAAGCCGATCATAACACCGCCAACGACGAACGACGCAGCGGCGGAGAGTGTGTACAGGATATCCGGATCGGCACCTTTTTTCGGCAACACGACTTTCTGTTGCGCGACGACCGGTTTGGCTGCGGACGCCGGCGCTGCAGCAGCGGCCGGTCCGGCGCTGGGCGCAGCCGGTCTCGGCACGGCTTTCAGTTTCAGCGTCTTGGCGGGTTTGGAGCCGCCCGGTCCGCCGGAAGACGGGCCGGCAGTGGACACTGATGGCGCCTTTATCTTCAGCGTGGACTTCAGCGAACTTGGTGCGGCATGTGCCGGTGCAGAGGCTTGTGGTGCCGCGGCAGGTGCGGCTGACGGCACCTTGATTTTTAATGTCGCTTTGGTGCCGGCTGCGGGTGGGGCGGCCGAAGCGGCCTGTGGCGGTCCGGCCTTAATTTTCAGCGTTGGCGCTCCTCCGCCCGGCCTCGCGGCGGGAGTGCCCTGTTTGATTTTCAGCGTGGGCCGCTGCATGGTCCCGGTCCCGGACTCCTCGCGTCCCGGCGCCTTGATCTTCAATGTCTGCTTCGAGGCCAGCGTACCCTGGCCCGGCGTTGCCGAAATTGTTGCCGGTGCGCTGGGTTTTGCCGGTGGCGCTGCTGCGGGCGGTCTTGCGGCAGGTGGCTTTGCCGGTGGCGCTGCAGCTGCTGCGGGCGCCGCCGCCCCGGACTGGTCACCTTCGCCGGATGGCGGCCGCAGGCGAATGGTCTGGCTGGCGGACATGATTCCGGCAAGCTTTTTCTTCTTTTCTTTGATAACCTTGAGAACGACGGTGTCGCTACCTGGCGTTTTCACGGCGCCTGCAGTTGGATCTGCCTTAATGCCTGCCCTTGGCTTGAGCGACTTGATTGCCGGCTTATTTCGCATCTGGGTCGGATCCACCATCTTCGGAATCGACTTCATCGTGTCTTTAAGCTCGACGGTGCTGTCACCCATCTTCGGCATTTTCTTGATCGTCTGCTTAAGATCCTCTCCCTCTTCAGCGGCCGGTTTGATGTCTTCGCCAGTAACGGATGCCCGGGATTTCTTCAGTGTCAGCTTTAGATTTTCCTGATTATCGCCATCTGCCATTATATCGGCCCTCCATTGTACATTGTGTGACGTGTTACTGTCGCGTCAATTTCTAACTACGCATCCGGCCGCGTTGTGTTCGAAAAGGGTTTCAAACAACAATTCGGTATCATGGTTTATCATACATGAATTGTAACGATATTGCAATGCGAATACAGCTAATTCAAAATAGGAAGCCACCGGCTCTTTCGGCGCGGCCGTGTCCGGTGTTCGAATCAGCGTGGCTACGATTCCGCTACGCCGGAAATGCCAATTTCCCAGGAGGCCCTGATTTCACCGACGGTGATCAATCCTGGTAAATGCCCGGCACCATGAATCTGGTGTGATAGGCCAGGTCCATTGACGTTGTTTCCTCGAGCCGCTACGTCCAGTGGTGCCATATGACTTACCCGGTGTTATCGTCGCGGATTCGAGTTAATGCGAATGTCCCGACGGCTGCTGCCGCAGCCATTGCCGTGATCCATGGTAGGAGCGACCAGACCCCACCGAGTCCGGCCAGTGACCCCAGATTGAAGGCGGAGTACGTGTCGATCGCCGGTGTGATGACGGATTGATCCCGGATCGGAAACGACCATGGCTGCAGAATGTCTGCCGGGTGTTGCAGCGTAAGGCCTACGCCACGGTAGTAGCTCAGTAGCGGGTTCTGCACAGTCGAAGGAACCACGGGTGATATAGCACTGCAAAGAAGCATGTTCAGGCATGAGGGAATCAGCAGCAGCGCAAACATCACCCGCCACAGACGCTGTTTCGCAAGCACCGTGAGCAACAGGATATAAAACGGAAGCACCGGAATCTGATAGCGCGGCCCGGTACATGCGCCCCCGTGCCATCCGTTGAATGCGGTGTTCATCGCGAGGAAAGCGATGATATTCACGACGGCGAGCCGCAGGAGCCATTCCGAACGCCGTCGGAAGACATGGGTACATGCCGGTAAAACCAGGAGCAGCACGGGCATGTAGGCAAAGAGTCCGCGGTATGGCGAGAATGTCAAACCCCAGAGCGCTTCCAGTTCGGGCAGGGCGAACAGTCCTGCTACGTGATCCTGATGACTGAGAAAGTAAGGATTGTTATACGCATTGGCGACAGTTATCGCGCGGCCAAAGCAAATCTTGTGGTAGAGGCAGAACGCGAGAAACGACGGCGTTATGCCGGCGATGAAGCCGCCCATTCTGCGGCCGTCTTTTCTCAGCGCAGCCGCAGCCGCGAGAGTCACCGCCGTGATGGCGCACGAGTATTCAGTAAGGACTGCTGCTCCGGCAAAAAAGCCGGCGACCGGATAGGCATGCTTTTTGTCTTCGGCGATTACATACAATGCGATCATGATGAATGCAGCCGCGGTTGCGTGGCCCCAGATCTGGGTTGAAAACGGAAATAGCAGGGTGCCCCACACAAGGCCGGCGGTAAGGCAAAGTGCATGGTAACGGGCGACGAAACGCAGGAGCAATCGAAAGAAGCACAACGAGGCGACCGCAACCGGCATGACCGTAGTCCACAGGTGTATGAGGTAGGCATTCACCAGGGCCACGGTTTCGTCGCCGGGATTGATACGCATCATTCGTTCGAGATGGAAGATTACGGCGTAGAACGGGATGCCGACCAGAGCGATGCCCGGCGCTTTATTGGAGTAGAAATGGCCGTCGTACCAGGCCCAGTCACCGGTGTTTACGCCGTTTGCAGGATCGGTGATAAAGCGGTCGATCGAAAACGAGAGATAGTCGGTTGTCCCGGGTTCGACGAATGCGAAGATGGTATTCAGGCGGGAATTATGATTCCAGGCAGCGCCGTTGTAGAAATAGGCGAGAGATAAGAAAACGGAAATAACCAATGCCGACTCGAATCGACGGGATTGCCGTGAATCGCATGTCCCGGATATCTGAGCGGACGACATCGTTATCCGAAGTCATCAAATCGGATCATGTCTTTTTCGACGCCGAGATCGTCGAGCATCTTCATAACGGCGCTCAACATCATCGGCGGACCGCATAGATAATATTCAATATCTTCCGGAGCGTCGTGGTCTCTGAGGTAGTTTTCCAGGACGACATTGTGGATAAAACCGGTATGTCCCGTCCAATTGTCCTCCGGCTGGGGTTCCGAAAGTGCGATGTGAAATGAAAAATTCGGGAAGTCCTTTTCGATTGAGCGGAAATGGTCCTCGTAGAACATCTCCCGCGATGATCTGGCGCCGTACCAATATGAAACTTTGCGGTCGCTCTTCTCCGTATGAAAGAGGTGAAATATGTGCGAGCGCAACGGCGCCATCCCTGCGCCACCGCCGATGTAAACCATTTCGCGTTTGGTCTCCTGGATGAAAAATTCACCGTACGGTCCGGATACTGTGACTTTGTCACCAGGTTTTCGGGTAAAGATGTAACTCGATGCCAGACCTGGATTGACGTCCATAAAGCAATTGTTCTGACGATCCCACGGCGGTGTTGCAATACGAATGTTGAGCATCACGATATTACCTTCAGCCGGGTGATTGGCCATGGAATAGGCGCGCACTGCCTCTTCGCTGTTCTTGCACACCAGGCCCCACATATTGAACTTATCCCAGTCGCCACGGTATTTTTCATCGACCAACATGTCTTCGAATCGGCCTTCAAAAGGTGGTATCTCAATCTGTATGTAACCGCCGGACTCGAAATCGAGGTTCTCACCTTCCGGGAGGCGAACAACAAATTCCTTGATGAATGTCGCGACGTTGTCGTTTGACACCACCTCGCATTCCCATTTGTTGATGGAGAATACTTCGGCCGGCACCTCGATGCGCATGTCTTCTTTGACCTTTACCTGACACGAGAGTCGCCAATTTTCCTTGGCCTGTTTTCTGTTGATATGGCTTTCTTCGGTCGGAAGGAGATCACCGCCGCCTTCAAGGATACGGCAGCGGCAGACGCCGCAGGTCCCGCCGCCGCCGCAGGCGGAAGGCAGAAGCAAGCCGTTGCTGGAGAGGGTATTTAGGAGCGTAGAGCCGGAGTCCACAGTGAGCGACTTGCTCTCGTCGTCGTTTATTATGATCTTTACCTGTCCCTTCTTCACCAGCTTCGCTTCCGCGGCCATCAACGCGAGGCTCAGTGTTAAGATGATAAAGAGAAAAACGACTGTGCTGCTGCCAACAAAAATCATGATTGCGATACCGTCCGTGTCATGTTACATGCCTGAAAACGCCATGAATGCCATAGCGATCAGGCCTGTCGTTAACATCGTTATTCCCAGCCCCCGAAGCCCGTCAGGGATATTCGAGTAGCGAAGCTTGTGCCGAATCGACGCCATTGAGATGATGGCGAGAAAAAAGCCGGCGCCGGAACTCATACCAAATATCGTGGCGTGGAGCAGGTCGTATTCGCGTTCGACCATGAACAGGGACGTGCCCAGAATCGCGCAATTCACCGTGATGAGGGGAAGAAAGATGCCCAGCGCCGCGTACAGTTTCTGCGATGTCTTGTCGATGAACATCTCGACAATCTGTACCAATGCCGCGATCACCGCGATGAAGCAGATAAAATTCAAAAAGCTCAAGTCGAGCGTTGCCAGGGCTGGAACGTTGGTCCAGGCGAGTGCGCCCGAGCGTAGAAAAAAGTGGTGTATTAACCAGTTCATCGGCGTGGTGATAGTGAGTACAAAAATGACCGCCAGCCCCAGTCCGAATGCGGTCGACACCTTCTTAGACACGGCGAGGTAGGAGCACATCCCCAGGAAATACGCCAGCAGAATATTCTCGACGAAGATCGCCTTGATTGAAAAGCTTAACAATTCCATAAATCAATCCTCAACATATTTGGACAGCGTCCGCTGTACCCAAATCAATAGTCCCAGAAGTACGAATGCACCCGGCGCCAGCACCATCAAGCCGTTGTTTACGTAGCCAATGGTGTACACATTCTCCGGCAGCGAAAATCCGAGTATGGAACCTGACCCCAGTAATTCGCGGCACCCGCCGACAATCGCCAGAACCCACGCATACCCGAGGCCGTTGCCAAGCCCATCAAGAAGCGACGGCAGCGGTTTGTTGCCCATCGCGAACGCCTCAAGCCGACCGAGCACAATGCAGTTGGTGATGATCAGTCCCACGAACACCGACAGCTGTTTCGACACATCAAATGCATAGGCCTTGAGCACCTGGTCCACAAGAATCACCAGCGATGCTACAACCACCATTTCGACGATGATTCTTACCTTGTTCGGGATCAACGTACGCAGCGTCGATATGACAACGTTCGAACCTGCGACGACAGCCATCACCGCCAGGCCCATTACCAGTGATGGTTTCAGCTGAGCCGTCACCGCCAGCGCCGAACAGATACCCAACACCTGTATGGTAATCGGGTTGTTCTCACTGAATGGGTCGGTGAAGACCTTCTTGCTCTTGGCGGACAACAGCGGTTCGCCGCCTTCAGACGCTGCCATAGTTTGTTCTCCAGTGTTACTTGCCGGACTTCGGTCGTATTGTGGCGAAATAGGCTTCGTACTTCGTCAAGTCTCTCTTCAGCATCTCGGTAACGCCACGGCTGGTAATGGTGGCGCCGCTGATGCCGTCAACGTAATGCGACAATGCAGATCCGGTATGCTTATCAGTCGCCTGCCCCTTGACGACGCTAACACTTACCAGGTTGCCGGCAGCGTCCAGAATCTTCTTGCCTTTGAAATTTTCCTGGAACCATGCCGCCTCGATCTCGGCGCCCAGACCCGGTGTTTCACCGTGTTTATAAAATGTAATGCCGCGGACAGTGTTCAAGTCCGATTCCAGTGACAGGTAGCCGTAGAGCGTCGACCACAGTCCTTTTCCGATAATCGGGATGCTGTAGGCCACGTCAACGTCATTCTCCCGCAGCACATATACCGGGTACAACTGTTCGTCAACGTTGGCCTTCTTCCCCTCTGCCTCCGGATCGACGGCGCCGATATCCACGTCGACACGTTTACCACGGGCGTTCACCACGATGCCGACTACGTTGTCGCGGTAAAAGGACTCGACTTCGTTCGTATCTTTCGGCAGTACGTCAAAAGACTTGAGAATATTCTTCTTTATGTCCAGCGCGATATTAAACTGCTGGCGTTCTCGCAGTGCCGTCGCTGCGGTTGACAGCAGCAGTGAGCATATCACCGCAATCGCACTGATGAACAGCACAGTATAACCGTTGCTATGCCTGGCCACGATTCAGCCTCCAGCTCATGTGTTGACGCACGACGATGTAGTCGATTAGCGGTGCGAAGGCATTCATGAATAGAATCGCCAGCATCATGCCTTCCGGGTACGCCGGATTCGCCGTGCGAATAATAATTGTAATGACGCCGATAAAAAAACCATAGATCCACTTACCCGCTGGTGTGGCCGACGCCGATACCGGATCCGTCGCCATGTATACCGTCCCGAACACGAATCCGCCGGCCACGAAATGATAGAGAGGCGGCAGTGCCAGAAAGCTTGCCTCGCTGCCGGCGACGACGTTCATGATCAGCGACATGGTCAGGGCGCCGATGCACACGGCCGCCATGATTGTCCAGCTCCCGACACCGGTAATAATCAGAATCGCAGCGCCGATAATGCCCGCGAGCGCGGACGTCTCTCCTATTGAGCCTGGTATGAGTCCGATAAACATGTTCATCATAGTGAAGTCCGCGAAACCGGCGTGCTGCCCGAATTGATGCAGGGCATCTACGACATTGGTCATCTCATGACTTGACGCAACCAGAAGCGGTGTTGCGCCGGAAAAACCGTCCACGACGTTGTCGCCGACGACCGTCCACACCCTGTCGCCGGAAATCTGCGCGGGATAGGCGAAGAAGAGAAACGCCCGCGCGACCAGTGCCGGATTGAACACATTCATGCCGGTGCCGCCGAAAACTTCTTTGCCTATAACGACGCCGAAGGATATGCCCACTGCCACCTGCCACAGCGGTATTGTGGGCGGTAGCGTTAGTGGAAACAACAGTCCTGTAACCAGAAATCCCTCGTTGATCTCGTGCTTTCGAACCACCGCGAACAACAGTTCCCACACCCCGCCGACGGCGTAGCTGACAATTACGATCGGCACGACATAGCGCAGGCCCACGGCCATACAGGACACAAACTCGGGGTCTTGCCCGGCCGCCTTGAAGTATTGATAACCGACGTTGTAGATGCCGAACAACAACGTGGGGATGAGGGCAACAATGACCGTGGACATCAGCCGTTTGGTATCGATCGCGTCGCGCACATGACAGCCGGACGCCGTTCGTTGTGCCGGCGTAAAAAGGAAGGTTTCCTTGGCCTCGAAAAGCGGATAGAGCTTTTCAAGCTTACCACCCTTTTCGAAATGATGCCGTTGTTTGTTGAAAATGTCTTCTATGAATTTCAAACCGGTAATCCTTATCCTTCTTTCTCTATCATGTCGAGTCCCTGCCGGATAATATTCTGGATCTCCATCTTTGACGGACAAATATACTCGCAGAGCGCGACTTCTTCCTCCGTGACTTCATAGATGCCCAATCCTTCCATTTCCTCAATATCCCCGGCCAGTATGCTCTTGCACAGGAACAAAGGATAAACCCGCATCGGCAGAACATCGTCGTAACAGCCTGTTGCCACGAATGCGCGCACACCGCCATTCAACTTTGTGTCCTGTGCATATGTTTTCTTCGGATTCAACATCGAGAGAAACGGCGATGCAAACGTACGAAAGTAGCTCGGCTTGCTGAAACCCGGCAACATCCAGCCAATGAACTCGGGGCCGGTAGATTCGGGAATAACGGTGACATGCGAGTCGTACGGACCGACATAGCCCTCGCGTCCCACGTTTGAACCGGTGAGTACATTGCCCGATATCACCCGCACTGTTTTGGCGTTGACATGATCGCCGACGATTGACGCGACTGCGGCTCCGGCAGTAGTTCGGAAATACGTGCGCCTGGTCGCCGCCGAGCCTGCCACCCCGACAACCACGTCGGCGGAAAGCTGCCCCGTGAGAAAGAGGCGACCCAGTGAAATGATATTCTGTACCGTGGCGTACCACACCACATCTTTTCGCGACTTGATCGGTGCGATGTGGTGAATCTGTACGCCGACGCATCCGGCCGGATGACGTCCGCTGAATGTGTGTGTGACCGCATTGTTGGCCTTTGGAAACGCTTTGCCGTTACGAGATCCGTCGCCGTCAAGGGAAAGGTGTACCTTGCCGTCGGTGAGCCGTGACGCGACATCAATGCCTGCCTGAAAGTCGGCCTCGTGCCCAGCGAGAATCTGACTGAGGTCCGGTCCGAGCGGTGCGGAATCGAAGGTGCTGACGAAAATATCCCGCGGCGTTATCGTCGGATCGGCAACATGGTCGAAAGGGCGCTGACGGAAATACGCGTAGGCGCCGCTACGTGACATCTGTTCCTTTACCGTTGCGCGTGCCAGAGTGTTGAGCTGACCGGCGCTGTACGACGTAAAGTCGACATGTTCGTCGGCAACACCGCGCTCGATCAGGATATGCTTGATCACGCGTTTCTTACCGCGTTCGATTGCCTTCACGATACCCGATGCCGGCGACGTGAAGATATGATCCGGATTCGATTTGCTGCAGAATAATGCCGCACCGCGCTTGACGGAGTCGCCTTCTTTAACCAGCAATTTGGGCTTGATACCCCGGAACACGTCTGGCCTGACGGCCACGACCGGCGAAGAATCCGCCTGGAGCACCTCTGCATCCGTCGTGCCTTCCAACGGAATCGTGAAGCCTTTTTTGAGTTTGTACGTTCCCATCGTCTACTCTGTAGTCGGCGCCATGTTTTCGCCGTTTTTGCACGTTTCACCGGCGGATTTGCCGCATACAGGGCAATCCACATTCTCGCGTTTCAAAAATTCGCTATTTGTACTGCATGTACCGCGAAATTCACCGTCCGGCAGGACGATAATGCGAATCGCGATCAGGGCGATCATACCCAGCATCGCCGCACATGTTACGAAAAATATCACTATTCTCTCAAGTTTTGTAAAATCTCCGGATGATTATCGGACGCCGGTGTTACACTGCCCGACCGCCGTCGTTCTGGTGAGTGACGGCAAACTGCCGATCTCTTGCGCGACGCCCTGAGAGCCCGTCTGATTATCAACCGCTGCATCTCCCCAAAAACCACGTCGCTTCGGCAAAGAATCATTAGCCGCTCGACTGGCGCAAATTCCGTGCCACTGTTGATGCGCGGGATGATCCACGTCTGCTCACTGTACATTGCTGCGTTGCTGTTCCGGAATATCGCTCAACTGTGCGGTCCGGCTACGCTGCAGGGCGCGCAGATAGCCGACGATCGCCCAGCGGTCGTCGACGCGAATTTGGTGCCGATATGACGGCATATTGCCTTTGCCGTTGGTGATGACGTCAAACATGTATCCGTCCTCTTTTTCGATGAGCCGCTGTTCATGAAAGGACGGTGGTTGAAGGATGCGCCTGCTTGGATCGACGCCGGGTTTCGGGGCGACGATACCATTTCCTTCGCCCGTGCGGCCGTGACACACGGCACAGTAGATATTAAAGCGTTCCTGACCGCGATTAAGCACGGCCATGGTATATTGCACTGGGGATGTTGCGGCGAATGTTCCCGCGGCATCCTTACCGGTATAGTAGACGTCGTCCTCACGCAGGTTGCCGACACTTACCGTGCCCGGCACGGGCGTGCGCATTGCGGCGCCGTTATCGAAAAAATCGCTTGCCGACTGGGCTGTAACCTTCGGTTGCTTGTCCATGTTGGGGTTCACATGGATCGGAGGCTTTTCGGATGGCCGGCCCTGATAGCAACCGCCAAACATGACTGCCGAGCACAGTATTGCAATGACCGTCGCCGACATGCCCGGCTTTGAGCGGCGATGTGTACCCACGGATTCTGTTTGCTGCGGATTCACGAATGTTGGTCCTCTTGTTCATTGTCTGCGGCCGACGCCGGCGGGATCAGGTATTCCACATTACAGCCGCCTATCGACTCCAGCAACGTCCGGGTTTCATCGGCGCGGAAGCGTGGATCTCCGGCCGATATGCTAAGAAAAAAGGCATCGTCAGTGGCTCGTGCGATGCTGTCCGAGTAGAAAATCGGATGGTGGAACTGCGGGAGGACGTTCAGCGCCAGCATGCCGAAGACGGTTGCAAAGGCCGAAAACAGGATGGTCAATTCGAACGTTATCGGCACAAACGCCTGAAAACTGAACAAGGGCTTACCCGAGACGACAACCCGGTAATCGACCGCGCTCATCCACCACTGCATCGTGATGGCAACAAGAAAGCCCGTGATCCCGCCGCAAAGTACAATCCAGCCCAGTTTAGAGTGCTTGATTCCCATTGCGGCATCAAGACCATGCACGGGAAACGGCGTATGGCAGTCGAACTTCTTGTAGCCCGCGTCCCGTATTTTGGCCGCAGCCTTCAATAATTCAGACGGATTTTCGAATTCAGCCAGTATGCCCACTGCTTTGTTCGTTGAACTCATGATGATACACTTCCGGTGCCTGCAGCCGTCAAGGCTGCCCTGCCTGTACAATGTTTAGTGATCGTAATGATGCGGATCTGCCTCAGGTATCACGCCTTTGACCTCGGCGATCGCGATCATCGGTAAAAATCGGAGAAACAGCAAAAAGAGTGTCAGAAACAAGCCGAATGAACCAATAAATATGCCGACGTCGTACACCGTCGGTATGTAATAACCCCAGCTCGACGGCAGATAATCCTGCGAAAGTGATGTTACGGTGATCACAAAACGTTCGAACCACATGCCGATATTGATAAGAATCGAAACCACAAACATGACCGGTATGCTCGTACGGCACTTCTTGAACCAGAAAATCTGCGGTGACAGGACGTTGCAACTCACCATCGTCCAATAGGCCCAGGCGTAGGGGCCGGTGGCGCGATTTATAAAAATGGATTGTTCATAGGGGTTTCCGCCATACCAGCTGATAAAAAACTCGCAGGCGTACGCATAACCGACCAACATTCCTGTAAGCAACATGATCTTGTTCATGTTCTCCAGGTGACGCATGGTTATGAAATCTTCCAGCTTGTAGATCCAGCGCGCAATGACGGCCAGGGTCATCACCATTGCAAAGCCGGAAAATATAGCGCCGGCGACGAAGTAGGGCGGGAATATCGTGGTATGCCAGCCGGGCACGATGCCGACGGCGAAGTCAAAGCTGACAACCGTGTGAACCGACAAGACCAAAGGTGTCGCCAGACCGGCGAGGATGAGGTACGCCTTTTCGTAATTCGACCACTGGCGGTTGCTCCCCCGCCAACCCAGCGCGGCTATGCCGAGCAATACCTTGCGGATGCCGGACTTGGCGCGGTCGCGCAGGGTGGCCAGATCGGGGATGAGTCCGACATACCAAAATAGGCAGGAGACGGTGAAATACGTACTCACGGCAAAGACGTCCCACAACAGCGGACTGCGGAAGTTCGGCCAGATGTCCATTTGATTGGGTAACGGAAACATCCAGTACGCCACCCATGCCCGACCGACATGGATTCCGGGAAACATGCCGGCGCAGATTACAGCAAATATTGTCATCGCCTCGGCAAATCGATTGATCGAGGTACGCCACTTTTGACGAAACAGAAACAGGATAGCAGAGATCAGCGTGCCCGCATGGCCGATACCGACCCAGAAGACAAAGTTTACAATGGCCCATCCCCAGCCGGCAGGCTGATTCAAGCCCCAAATGCCGGTGCCCTCCCACAAAAGGTAGGCAATCATTAAGCCCATGCCGCCTGCTAACGAACTGGAGATTCCGAACGCGATGAACCAGGCTTTGGGCGTTTTCTGAACCTCGATCTCGACAATCTCGCTGATCCGCTGTGTAATCGTGGAGAACGTCTGATTACCAGATATCAGTGGCGGCCGAACCGTCGTGCTGTCTGCTGTCGAACTCATACGTCGTTTCCGTAGTCGCCGTTTACTTTATTGTGTCGCTTCATAATGTTTCTGATTTCCGTCAATCGATGCGGCCGTTATACAGCAAATCGCAGATCAATGCGCGTCGGAATGGTGCTCTGCCGGTGTCGCCGCCGCCAGGGTCGGGTGCGGATTGCGCAATTTTCCCAGGTATGACGTGCGTGGCCGGACATTGATCTCGCCGACAAGCACATAGTTCCGGTCCTGACTCTTCGCCACCGATACACGACTCTGTGGATCGGCGATATCGCCGAATACGATGGCGTCGACCGGACACGTCTGTTCGCAGGCTGTCACGACGTCGCCGTCGCGCAACGGCTTGCCGTCCAACTTGGCCTTGATCCGGGATTCGTTGATACGCTGCAGGCAGTACGTACATTTTTCCATAACGCCGCGAGACCGGACCGTTACGTCCGGGTTATTGGCCATTTTTGCCGATTCGGGCGTAGCCTTGGTGTAGTTGAAAAAGTTGAACCTGCGAACCTTGAACGGACAGTTGTTCGAGCAGTAACGTGTGCCGATACAGCGATTGTAGACCATGACATTGAGGCCGCTCTTGTCATGGTTCGTTGCCTGTACCGGACAAACTTGCTCACAGGGCGCGTTTTCGCAGTGCATACATGGTATGGGCTGGTGTACTGCCTGAGGATTGTTTTCATCACCGGAAAAATATCTGTCGATGCGAATCCAATGCAACTCGCGGCCGTAGCCGGCGTCTTTCTTTCCGACCACTGGTATGTTGTTTTCGCTCTGACACGCAATCACGCATGCATTGCATCCGGTGCAGAGATTGAGGTCCACAGTCATGCCCCACTGGTTGCCCTGGGAATAATTATGATCTTTCCACAGTGACTTCAACGGCGGCCCCTCGATCAGCGCCGGGTGCAGCTCGCCGCCGTCTCGGTATGCCGCGAGGCTGGTTTCGCGAATCAACGGGCGACCTTCCATGCTGTGATGATTCTGGGTGGTTGACAGTTTGTACATTTCACCGGTTGTTTCCGCCTGTACTCCGGTGACGAAATTGGGCGCGTTCAGCGTGCGTAGCGTATAGGTATTCACGCCGACGCCGTTGGCCACCCGTCCGCCGTCGCGCCGGCCGTAACCGAGGTAGACCGATATCGAATCGTCGGCATGGCCGGGAAGTAAGAAGATCGGCAACTCGATGCTCCGGCCGTTCGCCGTGATGCGAATCATATGGTGGTCGACAGGCTTGAGTCCATCGTGTCTGTGCCGGTCGATACCGAATTTTTCGGCGGTTGAAGGGCTCATCACGGCAGCGTTGTCCCAGACAAGTTTGGTCATCGTGTCCGGAAGTTCCTGTAGCCACGCGTTGTTGGCGAATCGACCGTCATAAACGGCCGGCGATGCCAGGAATACCGCCTCGACGCCGCTGGTGTCGGCGCCGGACCGTGCCCGCGCTTTCAGGAGCGCAGTCAGCGACGAGAGATCAACCGACGGCGACGATTCCGGCAGCGCACTTCCGGCCAGGACGCCGTCGTGCAAAACCTTGCGCCATGTCCGTTCGAAATCGCCGCTCCGGATAATGGCCTTCCACGTTTCCCGGACAGTTTCAAAGCCGGATTTTTCCTTGCCGTGGACAAGAAGATACAGCAGTTCAATCGTGGATCTGGATTCGCCCAGTGGCGCGATCAACGGTTGCACCAGGCTCAACGTACCGTCGCCGGCGCGAGCGTCGCCCCAGCTTTCAAGGTAATGCGATTTGCGGATGTGCCAGTCGGCGAGCTGCGTGGTTTCGTTTGCGATCGAACTCAGATGAACGCTGTTCTCCACCGCCTTCATGGCGTCGGTGAAGTTGAGATCGGCCGGTGCGTTAAACACAGGGTTGCCGTCCAGGATGATGACTGTATTAACCTTCCCCGACGCCATCTCGCGAACCAGTGCGGCGAAGTCAGCTAGGTCAGGTGTTTCCCGATCGGTAGCGGCGATGCACGACACGCTCGAGCCGATATTGTTCAGTGCCGCATTCAGGGAATAAACCAGGGCGTGCACTTCTGCCGGCTGCCGGCGGCCGGCCACGAGAAGGCTCTTACCTTTGTTCGCAACAAGGTCGCTCACGAGTGCCGTGACAAACGTGTCGTCAACAGGTGTGAGGCCGTGGCCGAGCGCGTCCAGTCCGGGCACGGCGATGCTGTGGTCCGCCAGGCGGCGGGCAATGGTTTCTGCGAACGCCATGATATCCGCGCTGCGCAGTCGCAATCGGTGATCAGCCATCGCGCCGGTTACGGTGAATGCACTCTCGACACTATAGAGGCGGTTCATACTGCCGCCGCGGTTTCGTATGCGGCGTTGCTCGGCAAAGCCCCGGCTGTTGGCGACGTTGTCGGTCTCGCACAGGAGGAAGTCGGCATCCAGGGCCACGACCACTGATGCGCGGTCGTAATGGTAGCGCAAGCGCTGCCGTTTACCCGTTGCGGCCTCAACGCCGGCATGGACAGTTTCGTCACTGACGGCCTCGTACGTTGCCCATCGCGCAGCGGGAAACGCCTTCTTGAACGCGCTCTTCAGACGCGTCAGTGATGGTGAGCACGATGCTTCGCTGATGACCGCGAGAGCGGCGCCACCTGCCGCTGCCGCGGCACCGTGCGAATCGCGCCAGAAATCCAGAAAGTCACTCCAGGTATCGGGGCTGCGTTTGATGCGATCGGGGTCGTAGAGATTCAGAATCGATGCCTGGTGCAGGCTGTTTGCCCCGCCGCCGCTGCCGGGGTGCAGAGGGTTGCCTTCGATCTTGGTCGGGCGGCCTTCATGGCTTTCGACAACGACGCCGACCGCCTCTTCTCCCGTTGTGATCGTGGTTGCGTAGCGCAGCGGTACGCCGGGAATGATCTCTTCAGGCTGTCGGACATAGGGTACGATATGCTCAACGGGGCGGCGGCAGCCCGTCGCTCCCGCGAGCGCCACCGATGCACCCATGAACCGTAGAAAATCACGGCGCGACACGGGAATCGACGCGTCCTGGTGTTCTTCTGGGAAGGCGCGGACATACAGGTCCTGGAACGCCTCCGAATTCTCCAGGTGCTCCAGGCTCTTCCAGTATTGATTTTTCGGGGTAGTCATAGGATTATCCGACGGCGGCGTGTTATTGGTGACATGCCGAGCAGTCCTCCGGCGGATTCAATCTCTTTTCGCTAATCAGACGTTTGGCGATCTCGGCTTGGTTGTCCGGCGGCGTCCACGTCATGTCGGTAACTGTGACCGAAGCAAGATCTCGCAAATGATTTTCCGGCTGGCGATGGCAGTCCAGGCACCACCCCATGCTCAACGGTTGCTTCTGCTCGACTACATCCATTTCCGTGACCTTACCATGGCAACTGTAGCAGCCTACACCGGCGCGCAGGTGAACGCTGTGGTCAAAATATGAATACTGCGGTAATTTGTGGATGCGAACCCACTCGATTGGTTCGTCCGACTTCGCGCTGTCGCGAACCAACTGAAGCTTCTCGCTATCTGTCAACACCATGGAATGGCACCCCATGCATGTCTGCGTCGGCGGTATATTGGCCTCCTGCGATACCTCGATCGAAGCGTGACAATAGCGACAGTCCATTCCCAGTTCGCCGGCGTGCAACCGGTGACTGAACGGGACCGGCTGTTTGGGGCGATAGCCGACGTCTGTGTATTTGGGCGAGCCGAAATACCACACGACACCAAATGCGAACACGCCGGTTCCGATAAAACCGAATGCGAGAACGAACGGTATCGCGTTTACATATTTGGGAAAAATTTGAGCCATCTAATCTCTATGCCGTCGAGTGGTGAAAATTTTCGAGGCGGTAATTTATTGCGCAGTATCGGTGCCTTCAAGGCATGTTGCCATAATAATGAGCGGCGTCCCAATATTCCGAAATGATATCCGCCATCCATTCGTGGGGACGTCCTTCTGTGTATTGCAACGCTGTGCCGTAGTATGTTTTAACTGTTCGATCGCAATGTGCTGCGTCGGTCAGTATCCGAGCCACACGCCTTCGACGATTATTGTGAGAAACAATGAAAAAAGATAAAGGATCGAGTACTGAAACAGGTTGCGTTCGAGGCGATGCGAGCGATTATGCCGGAGCTTTGCACATTTGCGGATGAAAATAAAACCGGAAACAGCCGCGACGAAGGCATACATCAACCCACCGTCGACAAATACCAGGCAGAGGCTCACGGCAACGAGGGCAACGCTATAGTACAACATCTGCCGTACGGTTTCTTCATCACCCTTCACAACGGGCAGCATGGGTAGATTTACTTTGCGGTAATCCTCTTTCAGGTACAGGGCCAACGCCCAGAAATGCGGCGGTGTCCATAAGAAAATGATCAGGAACAACAGAAAGGGGGTCATCGCAAGGTTATTGGCCGCCGCCGCCCAGCTGATTACCGGCGCCATTGCACCGGCCGCGCCGCCAATGACAATGTTCTGATGCGTTGAAGGTTTTAACCACAAGGTGTAGAAAAGGCCGTAGAACAACACCGTTACAAGCGCCAGTACGGCACTCAATATGTTGAATCGCAGGGCAAATAGAACAACACCGCAAATACCGATAGTGATCGCAAATGCGAGTGCCTCGTATTCGCGAAGTTTCTTGAGCGGCAGGGGGCGACGCCTGCGTGTGCGGGACATGACTGCATCGATGTCGCGCTCGAAATACTGATTGAGGGCGTTTGCCGACCCACCGGTAAGAAAAAGCCCCGCAAGTACGAGCAGAAAATCCAATGGCCGGTCAAGCATTCGGCCTTCCATCACGAGGGCAGAAGTCCCCGTGACCAAGACCAGAAGCATGATAGACGGCTTGGTGAGCTGGATATAGCAGCGAATGCGATTCAAGAGCATAAGAATGGGTGGCGAAAGTTAAGGATGGTTACGATATTGTGTTGTGTTTAACGGGAATAGTACGAGTAGATGTCGTTTACTTCAACGTAGAATTGATAAAATCCACGAATTTAACAAGATAAATCATAATCAGATGACCATCGCGGCGTTAGATTTCGATGGTGTGCTGTGCCACAGCGCACGGGAGCTGGCCCACACCGGCTGGCATGCTGCCGCCGAATTCTGGCCCGGCCGCTTCACCGGTCTTCCGCCGGATTCGTTTATTCGGCGCTTCGTTGCGTTGCGACCTGTGATTGAGACCGGGTACCAAAGCATTCTGCTCGCGGCATTAATCGCCGACGACGTGCCGGCAGCGCGTATTTTTGACACGTTTGACACCCTCTGCGTGGACCTGGTGCTGCAGGTAGGCGCAACGCTTGAACACCTGATCGCGTCTTTCGGGCGGACCCGGGATGCCGCTATCGCCTCCGATCCGAACGGGTGGCTCGCGCTCCACGATTTTTATGACGGAACGCTGGCATTGCTGTCTACGCTCGCGGCGGCCGCCGACCCCGTCTACATCGTATCCACCCGACAACGGCGTTTTATCACGCGCTTGTTGGAATACCGGCAGGTCGTCATGCCGGAAGACTGCGTCTTCGGTCTCGACGACGGCTCAAAGGAATCGATTCTCGGTATGCTGCTGAACCGCCACCGCGGATCGGCGCCACGCATGGTCTTTGTTGAAGACCGCTTGTCGACGCTGGAGCGGCTCAGGACAAACAGCGAGTTCGACGACTGTCGCTTCTTTCTTGCCGATTGGGGCTACGTGACACCGGCCGACCGGCAGCAGGCCGCAGGTTCTGCGACGATCGAGCTATTGTCGCTGGAACGGTTTGTCGACGGCAGTTTCCTCGCTGATGGGCTGTGAACAGGGACCCGCGAAATGCTTATGGCGTTGGAGTTCGCGCTTCAGCGTGCTTGCGCTATGCCGTGCGTATTTCATTTCGTGGCGTGAAACCCACACTGAAGTGTGAACGCCAACGAAGCTCGAATTGCATGGTGTGCCAGGAACCTAAATGCAATGATATTGAAATTTTGTGTCATGGCGCCGCTCAACATCCGTAGGCACGCAGCCCTGCTATCAGTCAAGATTGGCAATCACGGCATCAGCGAATTCCGAGCATTTCACCTCTGTTGCACCATCCATCAGGCGGGCGAAGTCGTAGGTGACCGTTTTGGAATCGATGGTCTTCTCGAGGCTTGCAATGATCATGTCCGCAGCCTTGGTCCACTCCATGTACCGCAGCATCATCTCGCCGGACAACAGTAAGCTGCCGGGGTTTACCTTGTCGAGGTCCGCATACTTGGGCGCCGTGCCGTGCGTGGCTTCAAATATCGCATGGCCCGTCACATAGTTGATGTTGCCTCCCGGAGCGATGCCGATACCGCCGACCTGTGCCGCCAGCGCGTCGGAAATATAGTCGCCGTTGAGATTCATCGTGGCGATCACATCGAACTCCTTGGGACGCGTCAGTACCTGCTGCAGAAAAATGTCGGCGATTGCATCCTTTATCATGATCTTGCCGTCCGGACATTGCCCGTTACAGTCATCCCAGCTTACACATGTGTCGGGGTATTCCTCTTTGGCGAGCTCGTAGCCCCACGCGCGGAATGCACCCTCGGTGAATTTCATAATGTTGCCCTTGTGCACCAGCGTGACGCTCTTACGGTCGAACTTGATCGCGTATTCGATCGCCGCGCGGACGTGACGCTTTGTCCCTGATTCGCTGATCGGCTTGATGCCGATTCCGGAGTCGGGGCGAATATCCCAGTCAAATGTGTCCTTCAGAAACGTCAGCAGTTTCTTTGCCTCAGGGGTGCCTTCCTGCACTTCCTTGCCGGAGTAAACGTCCTCCGTGTTCTCACGAAAAATCACCATGTCCACCCATTCCGGGTGACGTACCGGGGAGGGCACTCCGGCGAAATAGCGAACCGGCCGCAGACATACATAGAGGTCCAGAACCTGCCGCAATGTCACGTTTAAACTCCGGAAGCCGCCGCCAACCGGTGTGGTCAACGGTCCTTTAATGCCGATCAGGTACTCGCGAAACGTGTCAACGGTTTCCTGGGGCAGCCAGTCGCCGGTCTTGTCGAAGGCCTTTTGTCCCGCTAGAACCTCTTTCCACTCAATGCGACGCCGACCACCGTACGCCTTATCCACGGCAGCATCGAGCATACGGACGACTGCGCGCCAGATGTCTCGACCGGTGCCGTCGCCTTCTATATAAGGTATAACGGGATTATCGCCTACCTGCAGGACACCATTGTCCATGTGAATTTTGTCAGCCATAGCTCGACCTCCTCGTACGGTTGGTTGATTTTGCCCAATGAAAGGCGAAACAATACCGATGCCGTCCCGGATGTCAAATCCCAATTTCCCGGGCACGGTGCGCAGCCGGTCAATGGGAATGCGTCGCAGCGTGTCCCGTAGCGTCCACGGCGAAGGAGGGCGCGGTGCCTGCCATGGTTGGCGACATCATGTGGCGCCGCGACCGACGCCGTTTTTTCGCGCGCACAAAAAATACCGAGAAAATTACAAGAATTGGTTGTATCTCTATCTGTTCTTGTTAGGTTATGAAAATTTTTTGTCTTAATCATGTGAAGTCAGGCACAAAAATCAACTACTTACAACCAATGACCGAAGGGGGGTGAATAACACATAAAACAACGGAGTTAATTATGGAATACGGTGTTTCGGGATACCAACCTGCGGTAATAAGGGGCGTTGTCACCTTGCGGATGGCACGACGCATCGCAGTACGAAATGTCTAATTCGGTAAGTAACGTGTTTGTAAGCTGTTATACTCTAGTATTCATACTCTATTGAAAGGAATCGAGTCTTATGAAGAAATTCGTATCAGCAATCTTCGCGATCGCAATCGGCGTAGGATGTACCTACGCCGCGGATAGTGAGAATGCACAGTTGCAGGATGAAATTCGGCTGCTCAAAGAGCGGCTGAATCAGTTGGAGCAGCGTCTCCAGTCGCAGGAAGCAAGCACGGACCGTCTGTCGTCTGCCGTTGTCGTACCGAATGACGGCCTGAATGCCGACATCAGTGACGATCGTTTGGCGCGTCTCAACACGTTCGCGGTTCTCCGCGAGATGAACGATCGTGTCAATATCAGTGGTAACGTCGATGTTCTGGGGTACAGTTCGGATTTTGATACCCGCACGAGCGGTAAAGAGGATACGTCGGATATCATCATCGATCAGGTTCGGTTACAGTTGGATATTGATGTGTCTGAATACGTGGATGCGACGATCGCGTTGCAGTACGAAGACTATCAACCCGGCGGCGGCTTTGCACCTTTTGGCGGCGGCTCTTCGGATACTGATGCTGACGGCGATGTTGAGATCGATGAGGCCTATATCACGATTGGCGATGAAGAGGGCGTTTACCTGATAGCAGGCCGTCAATACTTCGACTTCGGTAACGTCGACGAATACGGACACTTCATTAACGACTCGTTGACGCGTCAACTGTACGAGACGCGGGACACCGGTATTACCGGGGGCTGGAAGGGCGAAGGACTCGATTTCAACCTCTTTGCCTTTAACGGTCAGGAAGAGGCTTCGCGGAGTAATGGCAGCGACAATAAGATCGATGCCTGGGGTGCTTCGATTTCGTATAGTGTCGAACAGGAAGACCTCAATGTAGAATTCGGCGCGAGCTATATCAATAACCTGCTTCAGGCGCAAAACACCGCGGCGGTAGCCGGACTGGATCTGGTCGGTACCAACGGGGTCTATAACGATTCGGACAGTCCCGATGCCTATGGCGTGTACGCGACGCTGTCATCCGGCGTGTTCTGGATCGGTGCTGAATATGTCTCTGCGCTCGACGACTTGGGCACAAATGTGGCGCCCGGTTTCACGATCAATACAGTGCAGCCGGCGGCGTTCACGCTTGAGGCCGCGTTGACTTGTCCGATCAGTGATCATGAATACACACTGGCAGGAAAGTTCGAGCAGAATCATGATCTTGATGATGCGTTCAATAACGTGGAGGAGATCTGGGGACTGGGTGTATCAACTGAGCTTTATGAGAATACCAAACTGTCTCTGAATTACGAAAACTGGAATTTGGGCGGAACCGGATTTGGCGGATCAGCGTTGACCAGTGGTCACGCACAGCTCTATCTGGCCGAACTTTCGGTCGGTTTCTAACGAGAAATCAGAGCTAAGGATTTAATAAAAAAGCCCCCCGCGGCGTGAGCTGCGAGGGGCTTTTTTTGTATTATAGATACGACGGACGAGTATCAAGACGAGTTGCTATGAAAAATCGTCCCGGCGAGAAAATAGGAATGTGCAGTGCAACATGGAAACTCCGAATCCTTTGGCTCCGGCCGCCACACGATTGAAACGCTTTGTCCAATTCTCGCAAGATGGTGCATGGCGTGAAACCCACGATAAATCGTGAACTCCAACACCGAGTGATCTGTCTGATTACCGTCTTTAGTCGCGGAAGCTTTGATCCTGGCCTTAGCCAGGACGCCGGGTTAATGATCTAAAGCTCATTGAAGGCTTCCGTCTAAAGGCGGTAATCAGACAGGCCTATCGATGCGTAAAGCTTTGTCGTTGTGCGCGTTGCGAGTGATCTATGTTGTGTTTATCCGATGGCGAGTGCATGCAAATCATGCGTAGCATTGCAAATTATACAATATTTTCCCCATGTTCACGCCGGCGCACGTTTCGATTGTGTCCCCCAAAAATCTGCAATCAACGCAACTGTTCTCGCATCCAGACTTCCAAAACCACGAGAGCGAATAGCAGATAGCTGTAGTCCGCGCGCATATCCACATGCGCCGCGATCAAATCCTCAATGCGTTCTCGTAGAAAATACCCTTGCCCGACAATCTCACCGTCCAGCAATAGCGCGCGGACCTGATCACGCCACTCTTTGCGTAACCATCGTGCGATCGGTACGCCGAAACCCATCTTCGGACGGTCGAAGATTTCTCGCGGCAGCAGATCGCGAAAGGCGTCGGCAAGGATGCGTTTGCGCCGTCGACCTCGCTGTTTCCAGTGGTACGGCAGGCCCATTGCCATCTCCGCCACATTCACATCGAGGAAGGGGCTGCGCACCTCAAGGCCATACGCCATGCTGGCGCGATCGACCTTCACGAGTATGTCATCGTTGAGATAGCTCTTGAGATCAAGCTCCATGATGGTGTCCGCGGTCGATATCTCCCCGCCGGGGATCAGCCCGCGGAGAAATTCTATTGAGCCGGTATGGGGCGGTGTGGCCTTCATGCGATCACCGTACAGTGACTCTTTGAGACCGCCCGGGCACCGCGATATCACTTTCATATAGCGTTCGAGACCATCAACATCGCTGATCTCCACGAGTCTCCGGATCCGTCCCCAGAAGGTTCGTTCCTCTACCTTCGGCGGAAGAATGCTCAGCAGACACCGACTGACCCCATGCCGAAGGGATTTCGGGCAAATCGAGAGGTAGCGGAGCACATGCATGACCCGATAGCGGTAGTACCCACCGAACAATTCATCGGCGCCATCGCCGCTTAATGCGACTTTCACGTGTTGCTCGGTGAATCGCGACAAGAGCGCGGTCGGCAGCAGGGATGCGTCGCAGAACGGCTCCTCGTATGCGGCGACAACGTTCGTAAGGTAGCCGAAATCGTCTGGTGACACCTCAAGAAAATGGTGCTTTGTTCCGACATGCGCCGCCACTTTGGCCGCGTAGTCGCGTTCATCGTATTTGCGCTCGGGAAAGCCGATCGAAAAGGTATGTGCGGGCGTTCGGAGATGCTGCTGGGCGATCGCGGCGATGATACTCGAATCCATACCGCCGGACAGAAAAAGCCCGACGCGCACGTCCGCCACCAGACGTCTGGTGACAGCGAGGTCAAGTGTTTGTCGCACGGAATCGACTGCGTCGGAATAGCTGCCCTGCTGCGACGCGGCCCGCACCTCGGGGCGCCAGTACTGCGTGATCGTGAACCGATCTTCGCGAAAGATGCCGTAACATCCCGGCGGGAGTTTACGTATACCGGTATAGATCGAACGCGGCGTGGGGATATACTGAAGCTCAAGGTAGTCGTGGATCGCACTGGTATCGATCGACTGATCCACCCAGGAAAGCGGTCGCAGCGATGCCGGGCCGCTGGCAAAGCCGAAGCGGCGCGATGCATGCGCGTAGAAAAACGGCTTCTGGCCAAATCGATCTCTGGCGACGAATAATGTGTTGTCCTTCAGGTCGTAGAGGGCAAACGCGAACATGCCGTTGATGCGCTGCAGCATTGCCGCGCCGTGTTCCTCGTACAGATGAATCAGAACTTCCGTATCGCTGTTTGTCCGAAATTTATGCCCCTTGTCCTTGAGTTCGTCACGGAGGATATCGTAGTCGTAGATCTCGCCGTTGAAGGTAATGATAAGGGTGTTGTCCTCGTTGCCCATCGGCTGACCGCCGCCGCCGAGGTCGATGATCGAGAGCCGGCGGTGCGCGAGTCCGACATCGCCTTTTCGGAAGGTATCGCCATAGTCCGGTCCACGATTTTCAAGTGGCGCCGACATCGCATCAAGCAACGCGTCAGACGGGGGTGTGAGTGGGTCGATTATGCCGGCTATACCGCACATGGTTTGGTGAAGGGTGAAGGGTGAAGGGTGAAGGGTGAAGGGTGAAGGGTGAAGGGTGAAGGGTGAAGGGTGATCAGTAAGTGTATAGAAACACCGAATAATGAATGTCGAAATAATGAATATGGAAGGATCGAAAATCCGATCTCGACGATTGACGAATAGAATTAGCCCTCCAGGTTGTCGGTACAGCCAAGACAAATGACAAAGCTGCATGACCAGTCATACTCCATGAGAACGCGAATATGCCCTAAGCTTCGACAATTAACATTGTTTATTCGATAGTCGGTACGTCACCTTTGGGCTGCGGCGGTATGTCGGGAACGCAAAATGTCCTCATACACATCGAGATGACGCTGGACCACAGCTGACCATGGCCGGGTTTTTACAACGTCGAATGCGGCCTCTATCTGCTTCGCGATTGCACCCTTGTCGGACCAGATATGTTCAATTGTCGTACGCCAGCACTCGGGTGTGTTTTCCGGTACAACGGTTAAGCTGTCGACACCGCGGTCGAACAGGCTCCTGATGCCGTGGGTGGCGGAAGTCAGGACCGGTACACCGGCGGCCATGGATTCCAGTACAACGTTCGCCTGCCCCTCCCAGCGCGACGGCAATGCAAAGAGGTTGGCGGCGGCAAAATACGCTGTAATCTCGTCTCGCGTGGCTGCGCCGGTCCACGTAATATGATCCGTAATCGCCAGCTGTGCCGCCAGTTCCTGCAGCTTTTTCTGATAAACCGGCTCGGGCTGGGCGCCGACAAACGTCCAGCGCCAGCTGCCCATCGCAGGCAACGTAGCCAGTGCACGAAGCAGGATGTCAATGCCCTTTTGTTCGGTGACCCTCGCTATAGTGAGGCCATTGATGGCCTCGAAGGTGCGCGGCGCCGTGCGCGACGACTCGAATCGTTGTATATCGATACCGTTTTCGATTACGTGAACGCGTTCGGGCGGGACTGCCAGCTGCGACACCGCAAATGTCCTGACGTCGTCCGAGACGCAGAGGTATCGCTCCACCCTGCGCCGTGTCAATCGATCTGCCATGATGTGGGACTTTCGCGGCTCGACGACGCGCAGGCTGCACAACAACGGCACGTCCTCGGGAAGAACGAGGCGGCCGAGGACGTTGGCGTGGAACAGCCAGGTATGGATGATATCCGGTTTCGCCTCACGCACGATGGCAGCCATGCGGCGCGCCTTGTACACTTGCGCCGAGCGATGAATACCAAGGCTGTGCACCGGGATGCCGGCTGCCCTGAGCCGCCGGGGTATCTCACCCTTGTCGCCGAACAGGCAGACCACCTGGACATCGTGCGCTTTTTCCCTGAGGCCGCACGCGATTTCGGCCATCGCGTTTTCCGCACCGCCGGTGTGTAGTTCGGTAATGACAAATAGTACCCGCATGATTGAATCAGGTCCTGTTCAAAATAGTCGGTAGCAAGACCCCGTTCGAAAAGCTTCGAACTGGGAAAACACCAAATTTCAATACTCAAAACGCAAATAAATCCCAAAACGACAATGGCTCAATACGCCGAACCTGATGTTCTGTGATTCTAACCACGTACGGAATTTGAGATATTGGTAATTTGGATTTGGAAATTATGCGTTATTTGATGCCTATGATTTGAGATTTCTAGATCGAAATCCTTTTCGAATAAGGTCTAGCAACGATCGCCGCCCTGTGGGATCGGTACATCCGGACCGGCGCTTACTCATCCAATGCAACCTCAGCGGTTGTGGGCGTCAGCGGCCCGATCTTTCGCCGGAATCTGTATTGCTTATCGGACAGCCATTGCCAGCCGATCCCGGCGAGTAGGGCAATAAACGGCGCTGCGGGCACGCGAAATCGTGGGTGCGACGCACCGCCCGGGACCAGGAGAAAGTATGCCAGCGACAACACCAGAAAGATCTCGAAGAGGCCCATGCGACGTTGCCATATCAGGGAAACACAGCCGGTGGCCGCCAGACCGTATGAGACGAACAGGAGCGCCGTCGCGGGGAGCAGGAGTATGAAAATACTCCAGTTCCCGTGCACATAGGTTCTCACGCCGGCGATGAGGCCGTGACTGTGAAGTACGCTCAACGTATCGTTGCCGCCGATTCGTAAGCCAAACATTTTTACCAGTTCGCCTGCGGCGGGAAGCATGTTGTTCACATCTGCCTTCAGGTGCAGCAGCACATAGCGTAGCGGCTGCCCGGCAATAGCGTCACGGCCGGCGTTACGTGCGAACGCGGCCGCATCAACATCGGAATGGAAACGGCCAAGTTCACCGTCGATTGCCCGCTGTTGCTGCTGAAAGCTCACAGCGTTGTTGCGCGCCAGAAGCAGGCACGCGTTATAACGGTACAGGTTGATCGACGCAACGGTCGAGAAGTGAGGATAGTCGGCAACGCGACTATTGCGTATATACCACGGTGCGACACAGAGAATCACGATTGCGACGGTGACGCCGGCTTCGCGAAATCGTTTTCGTGCGACCAGGTAGGCAAGCGGCAGGTAAAGATAAATAAGGGTAATAGCGCGCAGATAGGTCATGATTGCTATCACCAGTCCGGCAGCGACAGCGGCAGGGTATCCCCGCTCGCGTTGCGCATCGTCCATATCCGCGAGAACCGCAATGAGCAGCACAACAAAAAAAGCGTAGATCGAATCCGACAACACCTTTGTTGCGTAGACCACGGATACTGCGGAAAAAGCCTGCAGCAGCAACGCTGCTGTGGCGCCGTGCGGATATCGTGCTCGGGCTATGCGCCAGACGAGGAAGCACGCCGCGACGTCGAATATGATCTGGACTGCACACGGGAATATCGGGGAATCCGTTGCCACGCGAAGCGCCGCCAGAAAAGCGGGGTACCCCGGCGCCCGGAACACTTCCGGCGCGCCGTCACGTTCGTAGCGGCCGGTGTCGGTCAGGTTGGCGGCGAGGCTGACGTAGTCTTTCGAATCGGGCTCCAGCAGCCTTGATGAGGTATCGGATACTCCGCCGCAAAGCACCAGGAGCCGCAGAATCAAGGCGGCGGCAAGTATACTTTGGACGTGCGAGGGCAGGGGGGCGATGTGGATTTTCATTCGGCGGTGATTACGAGTCCATGAGATGCTCGGTTGCTGGTGCAATGCGAACCTCGTTGTTCACACTTCAGGCGGATCGGAGCGTGAAACCCACGATAAATCGTGAACTTCCAACCAACGATCCCTCCGAACAAAGGCAGTCAAAACGGGATTGGCTCTTACGCGATGTTATGCTGATACCGGCACCGTCCGCGCTTTGCGCTGCCGCCACATGATTGTGAGCTGTTTGGCGACGACGGCAAGGCACACCACAGTCAACATGCCGTACGTGAGTGGCGGCACTCCGAGTCCGAAGACGACGAAGAAGACCGCAAATGCCCAGTCCCGCGCCCAAAGCCAGGCGATGCCGGCCAACACGAGGCATAGGATCGGGCAAAGATTCTCCGGTACTTCCGCGAGGTACGCGGCATAGGGTGTACCGGGTATGAAGGCCGCCGTCACGGCCGCTGCCGCGATGGTAAGTACCCATCGCGCATGATCGAGTTTCGCCGTCATTGCCGGAAGTCCGCAAGCCGCCAGCATCGCAAACAACGGGAGCAAAATAAATCGTACGGGGTTGTAACCAATTGCGTAATAACCCGAATAAAAGTAAAGCGTCGGCCAGATCGCCAGGGCAAGCCAAGCCGCTGCAAACGGCCTTAGCTTACTACCCAGCCACAGTCCCAGCGCAGCGAAGCAGAAGAGCTGGTGATAGGCTGACCCATACATGTCAATGCCCTGCATGAGGCGCGAGAATTCGAATCCCTGCGCATCCAGTTTGCGATATGAATACCCGAGAGTAAACGGATTGCCAAAAATAACGCCGTTCCAGATCAGTTGCGGTAATGCCATGACCATAAAGCCTGCGATGCATCCCGGCAGCCGCAACCGATTCTCCGATGTGATACACTTCACAACAATGAATCCCGCGGGGACGAGGTAAAAGATCCCGGCGATGCGGGTGAGACAGGAGAGGCCCAGCAGCAGACCGGGCAGGACGAGAGATCGGTTGGTGCGGATGTTTCTGTAAAGGAGAAGCAATGCACCGAAACCAAACACCAGTGCAGGCGAATCGCTCATGGCGTTGTAACCGACAAGGTCGGTAAAGTAATAAAAATCGATGTACGCGACATCGACGGGATATTTGAACCACAAACCGAAGTAGGTAAAGATATCGATCGGCGCGTTCGGCATGTGATACATCCGCATCACCCACGGATACAGGACCATCAACAAGCCGCCGGCGACTGCGGCGCGGGTCGACTTGACGACGCTCCAGAGGAAGCCGGTAAAAACAACGATGACGCCAATACCGAATAGAATGAAAAAAACTGTGCCGACGGCGCCGATAAATCCGAACTCAGACAGATGTCCGAACGCCGGCCAGAAGAGCGCATACAACAGCGGGTTACCCAGTGTGTAGGGATATTCATCATGCTGGTGACTCCAATGCAGAAGTTTGTCGGCAATGCCGTAATAAAAGCTTTCGTCCGCGGCGTGGACGGTAAAGTAGCCGAAGAGTGCGAATGTCCAGCAGAGCGACGCGATGCGCAGCAGGCCAAGGGCAACAACCAGTCGTGCGAATGTAATCCTGGCGCAAGCCAGCAACACGACACCGCCTCCGACAAGAATGGACGTGGCGACAGCCATGATTTTTCGAAACAACGGATTCGCGGGTCGCCCCGTCTGATTGGCTGTTTCGTACGTTACATTCGGTGCTACATGACCATCGCGTCCACCTCCATCCTTAATTCGGTATACGCGACTCCAGCGAATAATCGGCGTATACTTTCCCGCTTTCGCGCGAAAGCCGGTCCAGACACCGTCGCGATTCGCGAATTCGGAATCGCCGCCGGGAGGCAGTATGCCGAGGGGTTGTTGCAGTGCGGCATCGGCGAATACCACGCGGTGCCGAGTCCGGTCCGGGTCATGTTCTGTTCGTGCCAGGAGTCCGTTGTAGAGGAGCAGAAGGCCGAACGTCGCAACCGTCGCGCCGAGGAATACCGCGATCCGGGCCATGGCGGTCGGTTTCTTAATTGGCACTTTGCCGTTCATTTGATGCCATTCGTGTGCGTCAGTGGTTGCCCCGCGCGACGGTGTGCCAATGCATCGTAGACGCGCTCGTGGCCACGAGCCATTTGTGACACGCTGAAGTCATGAGATCGCTGTTTCGCCGCTGCAATCAGCCGTTGCTTAACGTCGATATCGTTCAGGAGCGTGGCTACCGCTTTCGCTGCGGCCTCAGGCGAATCAACCGGGATAAGCAGGCCGTTCCTGCGATCATCAATTGCTTCCTTGTTGCCGCCCACGTTGGTTGCGACTACGGGCGTGCCAAGCGCCATGGCTTCCAGGATGGAATTCGCAAACGGTTCCCAGCGGCTCGGTACCAGCATGACGTCCAGTGCCGCTATCACGTTCAGCGCATCGGCCCGAAAGCCGATGAAACGGACCCGGTCGCCAACGCCGAGTTCATCGCTAAGCCGCTTCAGGTCGGTTCGCCGTTCGCCATCGCCGGCGATTATCATGCGGAGTTTTGCATCATTCCTGGCGATCATGGCGAATCCCTTGATTGCGGTGTCCACGCCTTTTTGTGGTGTAAGCCTCGACACGGTGCCGATCAGGATACACTCGGGATCCAGATTCAGCTCCCGGTGGAGATCTGCGGCCGCGACGGCGTTCGGCACGTCGATGCCGTTGTGCACGACATCAAGCCTGGCCGCATCATACCCGCGCTCCACAAATTCCGCCTTTAACGATTCCGATACCACGACAAACCGGTTGATATATCGCGCGCTGAAGACGTCCAGCCAGCGCCACTGCAACGGATATCGAAAGGATTGATGGCGGGTCATATTCAGACGTTCAACCACCGCGGCGCCGTATGACCGCAACAGCGGCACATTCAGGCGGCTGAGATGCAGTTGGACCACTGCGGGCTGAATCGTAGTGACTAATTCGCGGAGTTGCCGATGCCAGGCGACCGTATACCGCCCGGACGAATGGATGACCTGCGGAGAAGCGCCGGCTGCAAGAAGCTGGTCATAAAACGGCCCCGTGCCATTCAGCGCAAACGTGAGCGTGAACCGTGCCGGGTCGATGTGCCGCAATAGCATAAGCACGGTTTTTTCAACGCCGGCCGGTACTGCCGGTGCATTGCACAGGAACAGGATTTTAACAGGTTTATCCGTGATCATGTCCCCGCAACAAAGAGGGGGGTGAGTGTATGCGCAATACCAGCTCCGACGATCCGTGCATACCCGTTCACCACGATGCTTTACCGCGCTGCCCGGTTATTAGGATGATGTGCCACTAAAGGTCCCCTGTGTGTCTGGATTTAAAATCGGCCCCGAAGAGGGCTGCACTTGCGGCCTGAAGGGGGCACACGGCCGCGGCGACCTTCGTTGGTTGCCGCGCATAACGTGAAACCCACAACCAGGTGTGAACTCCAACGCATGGCGTAACATACTGTCCATTCAGCGCTCTTCGGGACTACGGCAAAGCTATGTGATGGTGTCCGGGGCCCCGGGGCTTCCAACCTGCGGACAAGAGGCCCCCTGAGCATACGGCCTTGTGCTTTACGAGTGCCGAGCTTAGTGGCTGACCACATCGAGCATCATGCGCTGCAGACCCTCGAGCAGATTGACGGACGGACGCCAGTCGGTGTCGTGGGTAACATTCGAAATGTCGGCGACCAGGAACGGGGTTGGATCGTCGCCGGCATCGGTTGCGGTGTAGCACGTAATCGGTTTGCCCATCAGAGTCGAGATATGCGTTGCCACGTCGGAAACGCGGCAGGGAATGCCGGATCCAGCGTTGTATATACGACAGCGTCCTCGGGGCATTCCGATACATTCGTGGATCAATGTCACGATGTCGTCGACATGCACAAAATCCCTGACGGACTCCGGATGATTCAGCGTGATGCTGCCGTCGCAAACCGCGTTTTGTATGATGTATGGCACGAGACAGTCGGACCGTTGTCCCGGACCATAGGGATTAAAAAGCCGAAGAATGATCGTATCCACGTCAAACGTCGACGCGTACATCCGACAGAGGTCTTCACACAGTCGCTTCTCGGTGGCGAACGGCGTAGCGGCATCGGTTCTATCGTTCTCCGTGAGCTTGCGTTCGTCAACGGCCTGGTAGACTCCTGCAGTCGACGAAAAAATAAGTCTTGCCTGCTGATTCCGGCAGAATTCCAGCACATTCAGTGTACCGAGTACGTTGGTCGCATACGCCGCCGCCTCGTCTTCGTCAATTGCCTTTTGATCGCTCACCGCTGCCAGGTGCACAACTACATCGGGCGTGATATCGCAGTCGATAGGCATGCGAATATCCTGGGCATAACTGTGTACGTCGTCGTAATTTTCACACAGAAACGGTGCCAGGTTTGCGCCTATAAAACCTTCGGCGCCAGTAATTAAGATAGACATGATGTTGTCATGGATCGGCGTTTGATTGAATGGTATTACGGTCGGAATGTGGCTGGTGGTATAATCTCACCGCCAACGCGCTGAAATCAAGCACGGCGGCGAAAATCGGCGTCAGTATCGAGCTCGCGTGAAAACATGCATCGATTCTGTCAATTTCGCAGTAGATTCGCCCGAAGTCCGGCCGGCTGCCAGGTGCAACGCCTCGATGACTAATGCCCGAATTCGGATCGCCACAGCTCCCACATGAGGAGCGTCCAGAGATAGTATTGGTTGTCTTTTACGTGGTTCTCATGGTCGTGGATCAGGTGTGTGACAAAAGGGACATCGAACAACCCTTCATCCTTCAGGCGCACGGGATCAAGCAGATCGTGGAGCATTGGATTCAGCGGGCCCCTCAGCCATTTGTCCACCGGCGCTCCGAATCCATGTTTGGCACGGTCCCAGAGCGTTGCCGGAACATAGTCCGAAAGGATTTCGCGGAGCAGAATCTTCGTGCGGCCGCCCGAAGATTTTTGCCGCACCGGTACACTCGCAAAGCGCTCGATCAGCCGATAGTCCAGGAGCGGCACACGCACCTCGAGAGCCGTTCGCATGCTTGCACGATCGACTTTGGTGAGAATGTCTTCAACCATATAATGTTGCATATCCACCCATGCCCATGCGAGGTTGAGCGGTAGATCGCCGGTCTGATCGAACAAGTGTTGCCAATACGACGTCTCGATCGGCCACTGACCTGCCCGTAGGCGGTCGTAGAAGAGCTTGTGGAATATGCCGCCCGCAAGCAAACACGCTTCTGCCCGGGACGCTACGGTCAGGCTCTTGGCCAATTTTCCCGCAAACCGGTCTTCGGCAAATACGTGCATTCCGAGTTTCCCGATCTGTTTCCGACCCGGCGTGCCGACAAGGGCGGATATCTTCGCGGCATCACGGTAGCGGTTGTATCCAAGGCACAACTCGTCGCCGCCGTCACCGGATAGTGCGACCACGACGTGCTCCCGTGTTTTCCGGCATAACAAGGCTGTGGGCAAGGCCGACGCGTCGGCGAAGGGTTCGCCGTACATCGCCGGAAGCGTCGGGATCAACTCGAGGGCTTCCGTATCGCTGCACAGCCAGTCGGTATGCTCACAGCCGAGATGGCGCGCAATAGCGCGTGCGTGCGGACGCTCGTCGTACTCGGCGAAGTCAAAACCGACCGCGTAGGTCTGAACGTTCTCCAGTTCCTGGGCAGCGATCGCGGCTACGAGCGATGAATCGATCCCGCCGCTGAGAAACACGCCGAGCGGCCGTTCGGAAACGAGACGGTCGCGAACGGCAGTCTTGAGCATGTCATGAATGGTTTCCGTTGTGACCGGCTCTGTTGGCGCCGCTTCGGGAAGCGGGCATGACCAGTAGCGGGTGGTTTGAAGATCCCCGGCGCGGAACGACAAATAATGCCCCGGTAACAGCTTGCTGCAACGTTCGTAGATTGTCTGGGTGCCGGGGATGTAGCCAAAGACGAAGTAGCTTTCGCGGGCAACCGCCGAGATTGAAAGCGCAGGAACGAGCTTGCGTATTGCCTGCAATTCCGACGCGAAAGCCAGCGCCCTGCCGTCCGTCCAGTAGTAGAGCGGCTTGATGCCGACGCGGTCGCGCACAAGGTAAACGTGTCCTGTAGCCGTATCGACAATCGCAAAGGCATACATCCCGTTGATCCGTTCGACAAGGCCGGCGATACCCCATTCTTCATACCCGTGTACGAGGACCTCGCTGTCCGAGGTCGAAACGAAGTGGTGCCCGTTCGCCTGAAGGTCGCTTCGCATTCCTGCGAAATTGTACAGCTCACCGTTGGCAATCACACGTACCGTTCCCGTTTCGTTGCGGAGCGGCTGGGTGCCTTTTTCCGATAGATCCATGATCGCCAGACGCGTATGTCCTAACGCGAATGTGTCCGTAACCCATTGGTTCTGCATATCCGGCCCGCGATGGCTTAGGCTGTTCATCGCGTCACGAAATTGCTCTGGAGCCGGCGATAATCCGGCGTAACCGACGATCCCGCACATTAGCTGATATTTCCCTCGAAAAGGGTATGGTATTCGCGTGCGACGTTCGCAATGTCGAACCGCGTAACAACGGTCTCTCGCGCATGGCGTCCCATTGCTTCCCGCTGCTCTTGTGACCGGGCGAAGAATTCAGTAAGCGCCCGGCGTAGGTCCGTTTCTGAGAAGTCGCTCGTGATGATCCCGTTTTCCGGGGTTACGGCGTCTGCTGCGCCGCTTACCGGTGTAGTAATGACCGGGACCCCGCAGGCCATGGCTTCCAGCATCACATTCGACAGGCCTTCGGCATCACTCGAGACGATAACAACATCCGTGTTGCGGTAGTGCGCCAGGACGTCGTCACATCGGCCGACAAAGGTTATCCGGTCTGCGGCGGGGCAAGCTGCTGCGTGGTTTCTAAGTCGTTCCTCTTCCGGCCCCGTACCGACGAGTGTCAGGTGAATATCGGGGAGGGCTTGAATCGCAGAGATCACGCGATCGAATCGCTTCTCCGGCGCCAGCCGTCCGACACAGAGTGCGCGCTGTGCATCGGATCCGGGGCGTGGTTCAGCCGGCGTGCATGGGGAGAAACGCGCGGTGTCAATGCCGTTCGGCACCTTCACTGCCGGCACGCCGAGGCGCGAAGCTTCCGTGACAAGTTCGTGACTCACGGCGACCATTGCTGCCGCTGTCTTCCGCACCAGGCGCCAGGCGACACCGGCACGGATAGACCGGTTTCGCCGCGAAAAATCACCCGTTTCGCCGCTACCTGATACCTTGAACAAAAGGCACTTGCGTCGCAACCGGCACCACAGCGCCGCCGCGATCGTGGTTTCATTGAGGAAAAATGTACACATGCCGCAGATGCGATCGCGGTGTTTCTCCAGGAATATGAAGAGGTTGACATGAAACAGCAATGTCCCGAGAACCCGGACATCGGAATCTGGAAGGTACACCGATAGCGGCACTCGGCAGACCCGATTGGCGGCCACGTCTCCGCCGAGGAGGCGCGCGGGATAGCCCATACGATCCATGGATTGAACGACAGTTAGAGCCTGCGCCTCCGTGCCGCCGCCGCACGGAGGAAGGCGTCGCAGGAGAAAGATGTATGACGATGGCGGTACGGTCGTGACAGCGTCGTCGACCGTGGCGTTTTGTTGCCGGGATGTGTGCATCGAGTGCCGTCAGCGCCGCCGAATCGCAGCCTTCAACATTCCCCACCAGTTACGGAGTGCGAACGGATTCAGGTCTGCCGCGTGTTTCATCATGTGTCGCGCGTCGTCGTGGCGCTGTTCCAGCACCAGCCAATGCCCGTATTGCAGCGACAGGTACGAACGCGACCGACGGGAGATACCAAGCAGTGCTCGCTTCTGCGCGCTGGTGTATCGGGTGGACGCGTCGATTCGCCGGTCGAGGTTGTCCAGTGTCTTTGTCTGCGCGCGAAACATGGCATCCCACCTGCCGCTGGTATTGCCTCCGTGCCGACGATACGATACCAGGGGGGCGGCGACGTAATCGACCTGTGCCGTCTCGGTGAGCTTCAGCCAGAGGTCCCAATCCTCGACGCCCTGTATTCCGGTTTGAAATACCAGACCGGTTTGTTCGAGCAGGCGGCGTCGGACCATCACACTTGACATCACAAAGAAATTGTCCCGGATCATGTCGGCATGAACGTTGCCCCGATGCAGTCGCCGTCCGTCGCAGGCGACGGGAGCGCCTCGTTCATCGACTACGTCGCACGCCGTTACGACGATGTCAACCGTTTCATTTTCAAAGACATCCAATTGATTTTGGAGCTTCCGCGGTTTCCATAGATCATCGGCATCAAGAAAGGCGACATATGTACCTCGAGCCACGCTGAGTCCATGATTACGGGCGGCGGCTTGTTCGGCGTTCGGCTGTTTCAGATACCGAATTCTTGCGTCACTGAGTCCGGCTACGATATCCGACGTATTGTCGGTCGAACCGTCGTCGACGACGATGATTTCCAGATCGGAAAAAGATTGCTGCAGCGCCGAGTCGACAGTATCTCGTATATACCGTTCCGCGTTGTACGCGGGGATAATTGTGCTCACCAGCGGAGCGTTCATATGAGACAGTCCAGTGATGCGGTGCCGACCCCTGCGACGCCCGGGACGGCGGCCATACACGGTGCGGCGGGGACTCGGCCAAATGTCACTACGTTACGGTCTTTCTTTTGAGTATCGGCTTCGGCGTGTTTTGTTGATGTGTGGTTATCTGCAGGCTGAAGCCGAATGCCGTATCTTTAAGGAGTTTTTGCTGTCGCGTTCGTTGGAGCTTCACAGCTTTGGCACTTACACAAAGTCCAAGCGGTGCACTACGGCTACAGCGAAGATCGCTGTGCCACTTCTCGACCACTAATTTCGTGACTTCGGCCACCAGGTCTTGGAAGCAGGCGCCGCACTGCACATATCAGAAACACCGTCATGCAGATTGTGAGGACCGGACCCGTAAGCGCCCGGTACCGATCTCCCCCCGCGTGTGTCATTACATACGGCGCGCAGGCGCCGAGCAGGAACGCCACGAAATACCAGCGCACATGTCGTCCGCGTCTGGTCATGACGATCCCGGCCACGGCCAGCAGTACAAAGATGGTGTCCGCGATGAAGTGCTTGCGGCGATTCGGGTTGTTCCTGAATGATGACCAATGAATCTCGCCAACCCAGAATTGCACGAAGCTGTTCATCCTCAGCTTTGCCGCTGCCAGCGGGTTGTCGATGATGTATTGCACCGCCAGCTGCTGCAGATACTTGTATTTCGCGACTTCATCCATGCCGCTGACTGCTGACTGCACGTCCTCCGGCAGCGTCGTGACCGGTGTGAGGCTCGCGTCAAAATGGCCGCCTGTCGCCCGCGGATTATTGCCGAGAAAGAGTTCCAGGCCGAAGTTTGACGTGAACGGAATCACCTTATTAAAGGTGGCATAATTCCGGATGATCCAGGGTGACAGCAACACCGCGATCACGGCATACACGGCACCCTGTTGCACCAGTCTGTGCCGCAACGACTTTTCTGATCCCGCGGCGACGCTCCAGATCTGGCAGAGAAAAATCGGGGCGGCCATGGCGCCGTTGGAAAGTAATGCCAGCGCGGACGAGATCCCGCTGATCGCGATGGCGCGGGCCGATGGGCGTCTGGCCATTTCCAGGAAGCCGTAGACGAAGAGCGACGCCAGGAGCATATCAAACGTGTTGCGCTCGATGTGTAGGTGGTGGTGCAGCAACGGGATATTTACAACGTAGACAGTGGCAGCGCATATGCCATGCACAAACCCGAAGGCCCTCCGCGCAATGAGGTAGATTGGCAACACGATCAGTGCCGAAACGATGCTCTGGATAAGCAGGACGAGTCTGTGCGTGCGATCGCGCCGCACCTCGTACCCGTCGACATGTTCCGGCACCGGCAATTGTTCGTCCGGAACGGCATAGTAACACGCGGCGAGGAACAGAGGGTAAAGCGGCGCCTTGTGGGCTGTTGGCTTGCCGTCCATGCTGTAACCCTGACCGGCTACGAGCGATCGCGCGATGATACCGTTTTCGAAATCGCGTGTCGGCTGGTAGCCTGGCGAGACCAGCGTGCGGAACAACCGCAAGCCGACTGCGATCACGACCAGTGCGACCAGGACCGGGTGCCGGCGGCGGTGCAGCCACTGCAAGGCGCCGGCGCCAGATGGTGTCGGGCGACTCATCGGTTACGTGCCGTATGCAAATCGTTATAGAGCTTTTCGTAATGTGTTATCATCTCGGACAGTGTAAAGACATCGCGAAATCGCCGTTGTCCATTCTCGCCCATCTTTCTGGCCCATGCCGGGTCATCGATCAACCTGGTCAGCGCGGCAGCCAATGCTTGCGGATCGGCGGGCGGTACGAGGAGGCCGGTCTCGCCGTCCACGATCTGTTCGGGTATCCCTCCGATGCGGCTTGCCACAACCGGCCGAGCCGCGCTCATCGCTTCGGTGATGGCGTAGGGAAGGCCTTCCATGGTCGACGGGAGTACCACGATATCGGTCGCTGCCAGCACGTCGCTTACGCGTTCATGCGGTAACCGTCCACAGAACTCCACGCTGCCCTGCAACGCAAGGGCTGCCACGCGGTTCCGAAGCTCCGGCAACAGTGGCCCGTCGCCGACAAAGAGCGTCTTGATTCCGTCGCCGTAGCGCGTCCGTAGTGACTGCAATGCAGTAAGAAAATGTTCATGCCCTTTTTCGGGAGACAGCCGCGCGATGACCGCGAGAACGGTCGTACCGTCTGATAACCCAAACTGACGTCGGGCCTTCGCGACAGCCTCAGGTGTCCGGTCGGCAGACGCTCCCGGGATGCCGTAGTAAATCACGCTCATTTTGCTCTCTGGGATACCGCGCGAACGGATCAACACATCAGCGGCGTGTTTGGCAACACAGACATATCGATCCAGCGATCGATGCACCCGGGATTCGAGCGGTGCTTCGGCGGGCTTGTTGGGCCACCGTAGTGCCTGTGGCGTACTCGCGATAGTCATCAGGCTCGACGGAACGCCCGCAGCTCTGGCGGCAATCGCAGCGATGCGACAGGTGACAGAGCCTGGGTAGCCGCCGTTAATGATGTGGAGAACATCGACCGGCGTGGTTTGGAATGCAGTTTTCAATCTCATAAAATTTACGATCACGGATGTGAATTGGCGGATGACGATATTATACAGATACCCGGCGCGTCGCATTGTTCTGGGGTACCGCGACAGCCGCCGGCAAAAATATTCACCATCATACGCACACACCGGAACCACGGTTGTGGCGGGACACGCGGTGAGACCTAGGAAATCCTCGAACGCGCGCCACGGGTTTATGAATACGGTAACGCTGAAGCGCTCACGGTCCAGATGCCACAGGAGGTCCCGCAACTGCTGCTCGGCACCGCCGATCGCCGGTGTAAACATACAAAGTCCCAGACGAATTTTGTGAGGCATCAGGCCGCTTCTGTTACTTCGCCGGAACTCTGTACGACGCCATCAGCAGATGGCTGAATGCCGGATGATTGGCGTTTATCAGTAATCCCGGGAATCGGCGAAAGACTTTCACCATCAACCAGATAAAGGGTATGATGTAGGTTCGGTCACGGCGAATTTTTTCGCGGATCCGGAGGTCGCCGAGTGCAGGTAGAAAATGGTTCCAGATCATTCCGGGATCGAATCCGCCGATGTAATCGAGGGATTCACTGTGTATGTCGAACCGGTCGGCAACCGACCGAAAAAAGGCGCGATTCATCATGTCCAGGTTATGGACTGCGAGGAATTTGTGCAACCCGGCCATTCGCATGAGTTTGAGATTGACGGCTCCGGCCATATTGGGTACCTCAAGTATCAGGAGGCCATTGGGTTTGAGTAGTTGCAGGTGTCGGCCGATGATGCGCATGGGATCGCGAAAGTGTTCGATCACGCCGATCGAATAGACAATGTCGTAGGCGTGCTGCGGCAGATCATCTGTCAGGACATCGGCGGCAAAAACCTCACCATCGACGTCGTTAAGTCGAAAATTCTCTCGTGTTAGTTCAACGCCTTTCGGTGACGTATCGCAGCCGGCGACCTGATAGCCCAATGCCTTGTTGAACCAGATCAGCCATCTGCCCGGTGCACAGCCAATTTCAAAAATGCTTCGGGACGAATCTCTGGGAAGATGTCGGAGGAAGGCTGTGGTAAGCGCGGCCTGCCAGCGGACCGACGGGTCGATGGTGTCAGGAAGATGGATGTCGTCCCAGTAATCGTCCCAGAACACATGGTCCGTGAGCGCGTCCGTTGCCGCAGCGGGCTGCGCATGCGAATCGCCGCATGACGACGTTCGGGGATCACGACCGGTGGTCATTTTTCTTCGCAATAAAATGTGTCAGACGCGCATCGGTAAAGGCATGACCGCCTTTGTAGCGGTAAAACGGCGTTGTCACCGCTTGAAACGAGAACCCGGCCAACTCAATCGCCTGTTTCCACTGAAACAGGCAATAACCGCGATCGCCGAGGCACGGGTCCAGCATGACGCCGCTGGCAGAAACCGGTCGCGCGACCGGCTGCCACCGACGCAGGATCATGTTCTTTGCGATGCTTAGACATCGCTGCAGCGCAATTGCCGTATAATGCCAGATCGCCAATGGCTGTTCATTCAGGATGACGAAGCAGCCATTTGGTTTCAATACACGATAGACCTCCTGCAATATTTCCTGCAGGTCAGGGGCATGATGTACCGCTGAACTCGCAACGGCGGCATCAAAGAATTGATCGTCGACCATGATTGGTGTAAACATGGCTTGAATTGGCCTGATCTTCTCGCCGTCGCCGCCCATCAGCCGTGTCATTTCCGGCAGCATGACATCCAGGTTCGAACGACTCGCATCGACGGCATAAATTTCGGCGATCCGCGTTCGTTTTGAAAGATAGATAGACAACCACCCGGTTCCGGCGCCCAGATCCACAACTTTGAGATTGTCGCCGATCAAAATCTCGTCCCATGTGAGATAGTCAACTGCATCGAGGGTATTCCACTCGTTGCACAGCGCCTTGTGGTGTGAATGCGGGTTCGTCCAGGTTGCCAGGTACTGAGGGTAGTACCGTTCCATCGCGCCATCCCATGAAGCTACGAGCTTCTCTGCCTGGGCGGGCAACCACGTTTCCATTGCGGCGGCGTTCGTCATTGGTGGGATGGTTGAGCGAGTATTACCGATGCTGCCCGTTCTGCCGAACGACCGTTGTTGTCATGGGTGCAGTAGTGACGCAGAAACTCGGTATTCGGCCGCGTGATGCCGGCATACGACTTCCGCGCCAGGAGATCTCGCACCATCGACATGAACACGGCGGGCGTTTCTGCAACGTTTGCTCGCTTGCGCAGCAATGCCGCCGCCTCCGGTGCCGAGGCGCTGGGCTGCGGCATGTAACACACAATTGGCTTGTCGGTCATCAGCACCTCGCCGATCGCGGTGATCGCGTGATCAATCACAATGGCATCGGCCGCCCAGATCAAGTCCTTGAGTCGTTGCGTCGTGACGACGGCGTCCTTGACATGACGCCGTATAAACGTCGCCATGACTTCATTGGGATAATTTGCAAGAATGAAGTCTTTGTATACCAAGCGCGTGGAAGTCACCGTATTCCACAAGGCCAGAACCTCCATCTGCAGCTCGAAATACGACACATCCGGGTAGGCTGCCAGATCGTGAAAACTTCGGCCGTAGCAGCCGAAACAGGTTGGAACATAAAGCACAATAGGCCGGTGATCGTCTCCCTGAAGGTTCGTGCGCAGCCGATTTGTGTCCGCGGCCGCGGGTGCGTTGCGGAAGGCATCGAGCAATATCGATCCCACAGGCGTTATCTCGCAACGGCGCGGCACGTTGGACGCTGCGCTCAATTCTTTTCTGGTGCCGTCGCCGTAAACCAGAAAGTGGTCGCAAAAACGCAGGTACGACTGCCAAATCAACGGCGAGACACCGCTTGAACTGCCATGCTGCAGGACGTAACAGGGGATCCCCAAATTTGTCGCCGCGGCGACCGCGGCACTGCTGGTTGAGCTGCCGCTGACATCCCACGTGAGCAATGCCGTGTAGCGGCCAGTGCGCAGACGCCCGGTGGCATCGTTGAAGGCCGACCATAGAATAGGCACCAACTGCTCCCACCAGAAAAGGAACGGTGCGCTCCACAGGTCGATGTGACCTATACCCAGTGCTTCGAGTGGCTCCCAGAACCGTGGCGTCTGCAACAACTGTTCACTGTTGTCGCGCACCGCGCGCCGATATGCATCCAGATTCGGCGAGTCTGGGATCTGTTCGGCTTTCTCCAGCAGGCTATCGGCGATAATCGTGACGCGAGCACCGTGATGCCGGAGTTCGCGGGCTGCCTCCATCAGGCCGTAGTCACTTCCGGAAACAAGAATATGCGGACGATCTCGCCGTGATCGTCCACGCGATTCCAATTTATGGTCCCCGCCTGGAAAAAGAAGATCGTTCACAGCCGGAAACTCACGCAGCTTCTGCTTCAGCTGTCGCGACCACGTCGAGACACTCCCGGCGCGCGACTCCCGTCCATGCACCGAGGCGTCCGATTCCGGCGTACATTTCGGTTGCACCTCTGACAGATCGTCGAATGCAACGCCACGTGCCCGTGCCAGCGAAGGCAGGACCGCGGGTATTGCGGACACCGTCGGATGCAGGTGCCATGGTACGCCGGGAACCCGTGGCGACCAGCATCGGGTTCGTTCAGGTTTGACGATATCAAGAATGTCGTTCACAGTCGTTGCTGCGGACCAGACCTCACCAAACAGAAATTGGAGCAAAAAGGATGTGCAACTCGCCGGATTGAAGCCGGCCCGGTCGTATTCCGGCATGGCAGACCGCGACCACTGATCCAGCCACTGCTCCCAATCGAGGTAATCGTCCAGGTTGGATGCGTATTCCGTAAATCGCTTGTTGAGAGGTACATAATCTTCAATTCTCGTGTAGGCCGTGCCGGAGTCGCGACATGTTTGCGCGGCTTCCGGGGTGACGACCAGAGGCGGGTCGTGTTGCGGTTGTTCCATGAACCATTCCGCCTGTTTCGTCGTTTCCAGTACCGTCAAGGTTTTCATGCTGTTGTCGGATCCGGGCATACTGCCCTCGCGAACACGTTCCACTGCCCGATGAATTCCCATACCAACGGCGTGCTCACGATCCTGACGCATCCGGTGGTCGGGACGCCGGGACATAACGTTCCTGGCCGCGCTTACGCAGTACATTTACCTGAATGCGGTCCGGAAATGCGATATCCGTGCGCAGTTCGCGACTGTCGTGCGTAAACGGCAGCACTGCTTCGAGGGAATACAGATTCGAAGCCGAGAAAACTGCGGCGTAGTCCTGTTTGTACGTCCACGTATCGCGCTCCCCGCGATGATGATATTCGACACGTTGCGGGTACGCAGGGGCAAAGTCGCCGAGGATTATATGTCCGTCCGGAGCGAGTAATCGATCGATCTCTGCGACGGATCGCAACAGCATGGAACGGTCGACCCAGTGGAACACAAAATTCACGATCACCAAATCGTAGAACGGCGGCGTCTCCAGCGGAATGGCCGCGGCGGTGCTGCGGACAAACGTCACGTCGGGATAGCGTTTCCGGCCATCGGCGATCGCCATCGCCGACGGTTCAATCGCCGTGCCGCAACATCCATATCGTTTCATCAATGCCGCCAGCCGGAAGCCGTTGCAAGCGCCTATTTCCGCCACGTTCGCTGGATGCATACCGCAGCAGTCGAGGACGCGCAAAACAGGATCGTCTGCGGTCGACCCTTCGGCGTTCAAATAATCCACGTTGCGCAGGAACCAGTTGTCTGCTTCTGATTCGTGGAAGATGTCGTCTTGCATCATATGATTTCCCGGATCTTGACGAGGTTCACCGAAACAAATCCCAGCTCAGAGGCGTGCCCCGAGGTATGTCCGTCACGGCCACTTTACCGATCACCTGGTCCAGATAGCGCGGATGAAGTCCCTGCCCGGGACGAATCGAACAAATGTTGTCACCCGTCAGCCTTTCGCCGGCCTGAATACGTCGAATTGCGAACAGGGATCTCCGGAATGACCAGTTCTCCTTCTCATTATCTGTGCGCACATAACTTACTGTACCGATAGCGGCCTCGGCAGTGCGCACGGCATCGACCATCGCCTTAAATTCGGCGGGTTCAAGTGAAAATGCGCTGTCAGGTCCGGGCGTGTCTCGCGACAACGTGAGGTGTTTTTCAATGATACTCGCGCCAACAGCGACTGCAGCTACCGGAACAGCAATATCCAGCGTATGATCCGACAATCCGATCGGAACGGCGAATGTGTTGGCAAGGTGCGGTATGGTTCGAAGATTGATATCTTCAGCCGAGGCGGGATACGCGCTGGTGCACTTCAACAACGCCAGGTCCCGGTTGCCGGCCTGTCGGCATGTATTTACGGCTTCTTCTATTTCGGCCAGGGATCCCATGCCGGTCGACATGATTATTGGTTTTCCTGTTCGTGCAATTCGTGAAATCAACGGGATGTCGATCAGCTCAAACGACGCAACTTTATATGCCGGCACATCCATTGATTCAAGAAAATCGACGGCGCTGTTGTCGAATGGTGTTGAAAACAGCTCCAGCTCCAGCTCCCTGGCGACCTGTTTCAATTTCGGGTGCCACTCCCACGGCGTGTACGCCTCGCTGTACAGGTCGTGGAGCTTGCGGCCCTGCCACAGTTTGCTATTGCCGACGATGAAACACGCGTTATCACAGTCAATGGTTATTGTGTCCGGCGTGTACGTTTGCAGCTTGACCGCATCGGCGCCGGCGGCCTTTGCGGCTTCGATGATTCGTATTGCCTCGTCGATACTTTTGTGGTGATTCGCCGACAGTTCGGCAATGATAAAAACCCGGGAGTCCGGTCCAATAAGGCGGTTGCCGATAGCAAAGGAATTCATGTCCGGATCCTCCGTACCGTGTCCGTTGTCGGACCGTAACCAGAACGCTTCATGCCACTCTGGCGATCAATGGTCACGATCCTTCCTCCACTGCGTCTGTTGCAGGTGCATGACGCAGGTAGCGACCCCAAACACGGCCGGCGATCGTTTCTTCGCCGGATTTTACAAATCCGGCACGCGTGAACAAGCGGACCGATGCCACATTCGTGTCATGGATGCGGGCAAGAAGCCGTGACACGTGGAGTTCGTCGTAGATCGAGGACATCGCCTTGGATAGCATAAATCTGCCGAATCCACAGCCGCGGTGTTGATCAGATACGGTCAGACTAACCTCCGCGATACCGTCCGATACGCGATCGAAACGGATGTTCGCGACCGGCACTTCATCCAACACCAGTACATAGAGCCGCGTGCCCTCAGCGTTCATCTTTTCGTTAAACCACTTGATGTGAACGTCGTAGGGGATCGGTTTTCGCTGGACGGAACGTTGTCGTACATCCGGTGCCGTCGCCCAGCGCCAAATCTGCCGGCAGTCCGCAGGCAAGGCCGGCCGCAATCGCAGACTTTCCGGAGTTACATTGTCGGGGATCATTTGCCTGTGCGTTCCTTTCTAATACTGTGCATGACACGGTTATCCATCAACGGTCGCAGCGCATCAACGCTTCCACGACATTGAAATTGCCGACTGTTGGGACCGTTTGGCGCCCTGCCAGACTCATGCGCCTCCGCAGATCCGGATTTGCAAGCAGCTGTTCAACGGCAGCGGCGATGTCGCCTTCGTCGATCGCGTCGTGCCACCCCACAAAGCGAGCGGCCGCTGATGACTGCAGGTGTCGGGCAACATGCTTCTGATTTCGCGCCGTGGCAATAACCAATGCCGGCAATCCCATGTATGCGATTTCCCAACACGTACTGCCGGTAGCCGTGATCGCCATATCCGCCCATGCCATTAACGTGGCCATGTCCACCACATTTCGTAAGCAGCTCAATTCGATATGACCGTCGCCGGCAACAAGATCGTGAAGGTTCGTTTCGTCGTGAGCGTACGCGCTTCCCAGTATTACAGTGACGGACAGCTTCGTTGCACGTACGGCGCACAACGCCGCGACTGTTCTCTCGGTCATACCAGGGGTGTCGCTGCCACCCATGGTGACAAGAATGCGCGTTGCCGCGGGCGATATGGTTTTTACGTAATCCCGCCATTGCCAAAACGGCTTTCCCAGCAGCGTATAGCATCCGCCGAGAAGTAGACATGTTGCGTTGTCAACACCGCTATACATGGACCTGAGGGCGTACGGGTTGTGATTCAGGATGGCATTGGCAACGATGCTGTCGCTGCCCAGATCGTCGATGACCAGCCAGCGCGTATTATTGCCGGCTATCGCCTGCTGATAGTTGGTGTCGAAGTGATAGCCATCAAGGACGCACCACGCAGCCTCGGAAGACAACGCGATCTCCCGTGTACGCCGGGCGTCCGAATTTCCGGCCGAGTCGAGGCCAATCAGCTCTACCTCGATATCTTCTGCTGTCAACCGTTTGATCAGATCGGTCGGCGTTCCGTTACCGACAGCGAAAATGGCGCGACGGACCCGTTGTCCGGCCGGTGGCGATTGACTGTCTCCAGGCACCGAATCATCGGACGCAGTTGAACCTGATTTCCAGGATTGAGCCAGGGCAAGACAACGCATGAAATGCCCAAGACCGATAGCAGTGTCTGCATCCGTACGTACAAGGAGCGTCATTGTTGTTAGTTCAGTCGGCGAAAGCCTTTGTGCACGCAGGGGCCCTGCATCATGTCATCGATCCGGTTTTCGTGCTCCGCGTCCGAAATGAGAATGAAGACCTCCTCCACTGCACGCAGGTAGTCGCTGATATGCCCGTTCGTATGCGCAAAAGTTGGATAAAACGACGACGTCGCAAGAAAGCCCCGATCTAGCATGAGTTGGGTAAACACCGTTCTGAACCGGCTATCATTCCCGGCGTCGAATGAGAAATGGCTCAATGGCGGGATGCCGTCGATATTCAGTGGAAGCCCGGCTTTGCGTGCAGATTCGCGCCATCCCGCCTGAACGCGCTCGCCGTGGTCGGCAAGCAACGCGACGACGTCTTCACGGATATGCTTGCGAATGGTCGCCAGCGCCGCGACGGGACCAATGCGTTCGGTCCAATACGTGCTGCTGATAAAGCTGTCTTGCGCTGAATTCATTACAGCCCTGCGCCCGATCACAGCTGCCATCGGATAGCCATTACCAAGTGCCTTGCCAAAAACGGCGATGTCGGGCGTTACATTCAAGACCTTGTGAGCACCGCCGGTTGTGAGCCGGAATCCTGCCGTGACCTCGTCCATTACGAGGACTGCTCCGATATCTGTCGCCACGGCCCTTACGCGTTGCAGAAACCCATCCTCCGGCATGCGCCCGCGGACCGGTTCCATGACGATTGCTGCCAGCTCGTCCGCGTGACGCCTCGTAACAGCTTCGAACGCATCGATGCAATTATACCGAAACGCCAGCGTTGTGCCGCTCAGTTCGCGGGGCACGCCGTGCGGGTCCAAGCCGGGCAGCAAATGCTGGTCCAGCGTCTCGGTTGCCGTGAGGTTGGCCGCCAGATACCAGTCATGCCAGCCGTGGTACCCGCAAACAGCAACCTTGGACCGGCCAGTGAACGATCTCGCGATGCGGACGGCAACGGCCAGGGCTTCACCGCCGCTGCGGGCGTAACGCACCATATCTGCCCACGGATGGAGTGCGCAAAGTAGTTCCGCAAGTTCTACCTCCTCGGGACAATTCAGTGTCGACATCGTTCCGTGCCGAATCGCGTCGACCACCGCCGCGTCGACATCAGGATCTGCCACGCCAAGAATGCAGGCGCCAACGGAATTGTGACTCATATCGAGGTACCGGTTACCGTCGAGGTCCCATACCTCGGCGCCGCGTGCGCTCTCGAAATAGCTTGGCCACTGACCGGGCAGCATCATTTCCGGGCGCTTGCTAAGCAATTGCGTACCTCCGGGAATAATCTGTTTCGCCTTACGATACAGATCCTGTCCGCGGGACGACGTCATGCCACGCTCCCTGATGCGTTCTCGCGTTGCTGCTTCATGCCCTCGTTGCGCTCATACATAGTATTGAAATCGGCCAATTCCGGACGTCTGCGGATCAATTCAAGAATCTCGTTCATGCCGAAGTTGTCTCGTCCGAACTCGCTGTACATCGCGCGCACAAAATCGATATCCTCCGCTTCATCCACTGTCCAGCGATAGGACGAGTAGTCGGTTTCATTTGCGACATTCTTCAGTGTGAAAAACTCCGGGTGACCATAGATGAAAGGCGTCACATGTTCCCGCTCTAATGGCGACCGTGCGTTTTGCCAGGCAAGCTGTAGCGCGTTATTTGTAAATACCTCGACATCAAGGCCGTCGGGAAATGTCGGCGGCAGCGTATTGGATACATACTCGGCATCCGACCCGATAAACGCCGAGACAACCCTGTCGATAACCCCGCCGTCATGGAGCGGACAGTCAGCCGTGAGCCGCACGATGACCGACGCTCCGCGTGAATCTGCACACTGGTAAAAACGATCCAGAACGTCCGCGGAATCACCGCGAAAACAGTCGATGGCATGCACGGCGCAGAAGTCGGCGAGTGGTTGGTCTTCGTTCCCTGTGGTTGTGGCGACCACCAGTTGATCAATTTCTTGCGCATCCAGCGCGCGCGACACAACGTGGGCGATCATCGGGCGGCCTGCTATCTCTGCCATCACCTTGCCGGGGAGTCGGGTTGACGCCATACGGGCCTGAAGGATGGCCAGTATCATGACGCGTCAGCGGAGGCGTCCCACCGTTGCCGGGATGCTCTCGCCTGCAACGCGACCGCAAGGGTCTGGCGCGCTTCAGTGATGGAATTCATCGGTTGTGCATGTTGGCGTATGGCCTCAAGGAAATGCGCAATTTCGGCCACATACATTTCGTCCAATGCCTCGGCCGGCGGCCCGAGTCCCCTTGTCTCTTTTAGATTCCCGGACGTATCACCCAGCGATACCGTATTACGCGTGAAATCCCAGTATATGGTTCCGCGGTCGCCGATGATACGGCAAAATCTAGAATAATCCCGTTGAATAAAATTCAGATGGATACTCGATATCACGCCGTTGTGGTGGTGTACGAGAATTTCGGCCAGACCGTCGGTTGTGAGATCGAGGCCGGTCGCTGGAATCGAGACGGCTGCGAGGACGTCCCCGGCGCCGCCCAGCCACAGTGCCAGATCGATTTCGTGGATACAGTCGAGGATTGCACCGCCCCATATCGGCGATGCGCTGTAGCTCCTGTGGTAGTCGCTGCCGGGCCGCCATGCCGGAAGGTAGGATCCCGTATACAGACGTTGATGCCGTATTGTCCCGACGGCGTCATTGCGGACATATTCCCTAACGTGTTTCAACCCTCGATGAAAACGCATATTGCATCCCACCATTGTCAGAATTCGGTTGGCGGCGGCGATTGCAATGAGCGCATCAAGCCCTTCCAGCGTGTGATACAGAGGCTTCTCGATGAATAAATGGCAGTGTCGGCGGGCGGCTTCCAGGGCCAGTTCGAGATGCCGTTGCGTCGGCGCCGTTACAAAGACGACTTCGGGCTCAAATTTCCATATCACCGACAGCTCGTGCACGCAATCGCACCCATCACCGGCAGCAACGCCTTCGTCAGGGTCGTAGGCGAGAACGTCGATACCGTTCATTGACCGAAGATTTGCGGCGTGCCGCCGGCCGATGGAGCCAAAACCGAGTATGGCAATCTTCATCGTCTGCATGTCATTTCGAATTCAGCGCACGTTTCAGGCAGTCGACAACGTAATGAACGTCCGACAGTTGCAATGACGGAAATAGTGGCAGGGAAAGGATCTGTTCGTACATGGCCTCTGCCACCGGGCATAAACCTTTTTTGAAACCCAGAGTCTGCCTATAATATTGGTGCAGGTAAACCGGCAAATAATGTACGTTTACACCGATTCCCTGTTTCCGCATCTCGGCAAAAACCTGATCACGCGTCTTTCCAGCATCATTCTGTACACGCACAACGAACAGGTGCCAGGCGCTGCTTCGATCGGTTCGGCGCGCCAACGGCTCGATTCCCGGGACATCTGCCAGCAGCCGGTGATACTCGGAGGCGAGGATACGGCGTTGATCCACGAAGGCGGATAGTTTCGTCAACTGTGAGAGCCCCAGGGCGCATCCAATGTCGGACAGTCGGTAATTGAATCCCAGGTCCACCATGTCGTAGTGGTAGGTCTGTTGCGAATGCCGTTCACTATGATCGAGATTCAATCCATGGTTGCGGAATGATCTGGCGGACCGTGCCCAATCGCCATTATTCGTCGTGATCGCGCCGCCCTCGCCGGTGGTGATGACCTTTACCGGGTGAAAACTGAACGTGGTGATATCCGCGAGGCCGCCTACCGGTTGATCGTTGTAGCTCCCTCCAAGTGAGTGACATGCATCTGCTACTAGCGGAATGTTGTGGTGTTTTGCGATCTCCTGCAATTCACGGTAATCACATGGTTGTCCGGCATAATCCACGCAGATAATTGCCCTGGTTTTCGGCGTGATGCATGCGTCGATCCGATTACAATCGATCAACAGTGTGTCCGCATCAATGTCGGCAAACACGGGCACGCCGGCTCGATGTAGTATCGCATTCGCCGTCGACGCAAACGTAATCGCCGGCACAATTACCTCGTCGCCGGGATCGATGCCGCACGCTGCCATAGCGGCGTGCAGCGCTGCACTTCCGCTGTTCAGCGCTACTGCCTCGTCCGCGCCGGCGACATCTGCGAGATGGCTTTCCAGCTTGCGCACCGCCGGGCCGGTTGTCAGCCAGTCGGAACGCAATACGTCCACAACCGCCGCCACGTCCTCGTCATCGATCTGGTGGCGACCATACGGTATGCATTGCGGTTTCACCTCAGTCATTTTCGATTAGGCTCTTAAGTTTGTCTGCTGTTAACCACTTCGAATTCGAGTCGCTGGTATACGCAAACCCATCCGGTGGGGCGACGGCGCCGGAAACTTCCTCCATCTTCCACCACGGATGTGCCGGCCGAATGATATATCCGTCATCCAGCTCGAGCGTCTGTCGTGCTTCGTCTACCGAAATCAGAGACTCGTGCAGTTTCTCCCCGGGACGTATTCCGATGTAGCGCAGCTCGCAGTCCGGGGCGATGGCCCTGGCGAGGTCTGTAACTTTCATGCTTGGAATCTTGGGAACGAAGATCTCACCACCCTGCATCGTGTCGATGCTGTTTAGTACGAACTCGACTCCCTGCTCGAGTGTCAGCCAGAACCGCGTCATTCGTGCGTCAGTAACGTTGAGCACACCGGACTTTCGCTGTTCGCGGAATACCGGAATGACGCTGCCCCTGCTGCCGACAACATTGCCGTAGCGACACAGCGACAGCCGGGTCCGCCGTCGTCCGGAATACGCATTGGCCTGCACGAGCATCTTCTCGGCGCACAGCTTGGTGGCGCCGTAAAGATTGACCGGATTCACCGCCTTGTCGGTGCTGATTGTCAACACCCGTGACACACCTCGATCGATTGCCGCATCAATGATATTCTTGGCGCCGATGATATTGGTTTGTACGGCTTCAAACGGATTGTATTCGCACGCCGGCACCTGTTTCAGCGCCGCGGCGTGCACCACCACATCGATATCTTCGAAGGCGCGATACAACCGTTGGCGATCGCGCACATCACCAATGAAATACCGCACCGGCGATGTCCCGGCATCAGAGAATCGATGTCGCATTTCGTGCTGCTTGAGTTCGTCGCGGCTGAAGATGACCAGTTTCTTCGGCTTGTGATCACGCAGCACCGCTTCGGTAAACTTGTTGCCGAAGGATCCGGTACCGCCGGTAACCAGAATATTGAGATTGTCGAGAGTCATAGTGTCCGTTATTGGTTTGAGATTAGTGCCTTTTCAACGTGTTGATGCCGAACCAGCGATCGAATACCCTCGCTGCGGTTACGGAGGTAATCACCGTATTCCCAGCAATTTTCGAGAAATGTCCTGCCATGCCAACCATGAAAGACCAGCTGACTGCCCCAATGATCATGGCGCTTGTTATCTGGTATATCCGGTCGTTCCACGTAAGACGTGAATTTATCCAGGATCATCTTTCGTATTTCCTCCTGTATTCCCGGAAGCCATCCCGTAAAATCGCGGCTATCAACGACTTCAACGAATTCCTGAACGGCCGTCAAGATTTCCTGAGAGTCGAGTTCGACAAAGCGATACCGTGTGGGGGGATATTCATCCAGGCCGAGATCGGAGGTGAGAATTTCGCGAAAGCTCAACAGTCGTTCATTCGGTATCGAGTAGATGTGTTTGGGAACATGAACTTCGGTATCTCGAAATATGAAGTTGCAGTTAAGTTCGGCGGTATTCAGAAAACAAATTGGTCGATCAAACATTCTGGCAGCCATAAACAGGCCGGAGTCACAACCGATATAACATTCGCACGCCGACACAAAATAAAGATCCATCAATGCGGATTTATACTCGGTTAGCGCATAGTCAATCAGTCCGTCCAAAGCGGGAAGCGGTTTCATCGACACGTCGCCAAGACGAATAACCACAAACCCCTGGGCAATAAGCCAGCGGATAGCATCGATATATTTGAGAATATCCGCATCTCGAAAGTCGTGGACCGGATCGCTGCCTAAATAGCCAGATTCGCGAACATGGACGCACACGATCCGGGCATCGGCTGATATACCCATATGCCGACGAATGTCCGCGGCGCGCTTGGTCTGGGAATTCGTCAAGTGAGCCAGACGTGGATATTGATTCAAAAGCGTGAACGAATGGTAGTTTTCGGTGCCGATTATCTTGCATTCAGCCCAGGGGCCGGGTTCCAAACCGACTCGCGGGTAATACATCAACTCTGGTAAGTGCAGGAAGTCGATCAACCCGGGGAGTCGTCGTTTGATGTGCCCGTGGATGCCGCGATAGCCGTAGTTCGCCAAGCCGCACAGCCACAACAGACCCGCGACCAATAGGTAACGAAGGTCCTTGCTGCCGACATCGCAGTCGAATCGCAACCTGAATATTGCTCGGTTGACGACACGGAAATGCGGTATAAGGACCAATTTCTTACGGTCCCGGACAGCAAGCGCCGCGGCGATGTGGATTTCGAGAGCAAGATGACCAATTCGTTCGCACCAGGGATTCAGAACGACGTATTGTGATCGACGATAGAGCCGATCAGAAATCGATTGAATCCAAGCACTATGTCGTAATAATGGGTGACTCATTCAGTTTTGTCGATAAACAGTGTCATCTCGAGACTGACCCTGGTCCGATCCACGGTGCTGACCATTCCGCCATGCACAAGTAGATCGTGGAAAACAATAATATCACCTGGTTCCAGCGGCGCCGGTATGATATCCAGTTTTGCTTCATCTTCGTAAAATACTGGTTTTAACACGCCATCCCGTTTTTCGGCGCGAAATTTCCAATCAAGTTTCTTTTGCGAGTTCGGTATTATACGCAGACCATTTTTGCCCTTGACCGTATACAAGGAAATCCACACTTTTATCCGTTCGCGACCGGGAATTGATGGCCAATCGTACATATCCCAAAACCACCCATCTGCATGCATCGCTCCAACATCCATGTTTCCAGGGCGTATGATTCGCCAATATATTTCTTCGCATCCGCGTCTGTCTTCATTGGAGATCACGAATTTTCCCAATTTACATTCCAGCGTCTTGATGAAATCCAATTTCTTGATTGTCTCGACGTCTCTTTCCGACAGCATCCTGGAGTATTTCGTCCACAGCGACTTATGGTCGAAACCATCGCAAAATCTATGATAATGGTCCATCGGAATCGTCTTAAAACGCTCAAATTCATCGGGCTGGATCTCCTGCATGCGAGACAACCATTGATCACGGACCATGGCGCGCAATGTGCAAAGATCGCTTTTTTCCATTCGTGTAATGTGATAGCCCTTGCCTTCTTCCAGGCTCTTAAGAAGCGAATTGGACATGTTCGTAGTTATTTCCTTTATTGTTGATTCGCCCACAACGACAACGTCAATATGGAAACGTGCGATGCGCCGCCTTGATGTGCTCGAGCATGACATGCGCTTTTTCGAGTTGGCGGCTCAGCTTAACGTCGAGATCGACGGATGCATCTGCGAACAGACGCCTGCCCCAATGTTCCGGGAGGAATTCATTGAGGATAATGGTGCACCATTTGAGGCCATAGAGTGGGTAAAGATATGGCAACCGTTCCTTGACATCGTCCATTTCCGGCCAGTGCCGATCCATTTCATCAATAAACCCGATTTTCAGGTCTTCACTGAGATCCATTGCCGGGTGCAGGAGAAAGTCTGATACGGTTTTAACCGGGTCATCCCAGCCGAAGTATTCGAAGTCGACAAAATTCAGTGCACCGTCTTTGCGCAACGCATTATGAAACCCAAAATCGGATGGGCTCAGCGTGCGTTGGTGGGCGGGAAGCGGCGAATTCATCGCAAGTGATTGTCTGCAATGTTCTGTTAACGTGTGAAACACAGGCGTCAGGTCATCGTGCAGGAAGCTGCGACACCGTAGATTTTCTTTGCCTGAGCCGGGAACGCCGCGCAGGCGGGTCAATCGATTGCGGATATTTGCGACCAGTTCCTCGACGCTGAAGCATGCCTCAGATGCCGACGGCAGCGCTGTTGCACTCGGGTGTAATCCCCGAGACCGCAGCTGTATCAGAAAGGCGACACACGCTTCGACGTCCCGGATGGTAATTGATTCCGGTGTCACCGGTACACCCTCCATGTATGCGTAGATGCCGAGATATCCGGTGTGATCGGCGGCGATCGGCTGGGGGACATTGCCAAAGCCACGCTCGTGGAGAAACTGCAACGCGCGAAATTCCGTGTCCAATCGGTTTCGCTGGTCATGTACATCGCGAAAATAATATTTCACGATGTAGTCACCGCCATCTTCGAGCGTCACCTTGAAAACACGGCTGTTGCCGCCGCGTCGTAGTGAGACAAAACTCGAAACCTCGCGGTCGAGCATGGCATGGACAACGGCGCGAATCTCCCGGGATTCAGCGGCTATCGGCCAAGCGTTGTCGCGACCGTCTCTTTTATCTGCTGCCATGATTGACACCGGTATATATCTGCAGTTGTTTTGTGTTGGTTGTGCGGGTCGAACAAGATCTTATTCACGTTAGGCGGAAAATCCTGGTGTGTAAGGGTCTCTGGAAGATCGTCGATGAAGATTTCGCATCCCAGGGATGCGACGCGTTTTACCTTTGATCCACTGGTCGATTCGAAGAAAGCTGCACGGTCGCCGGATACCAGATACTGTTCGAGCTTCATTCCCTTGATCCATTCCCGCGCTGCGCGGCGCAGGTCGAGTTTGTCTGGATCGTATCGCGATATTCGGGTCTTGTGACTTACAATGTGAATGTCGTCTCGCGCCGCGTGCCGACGCTGGAGGAAGTCCGTCACGCCGGCGAATACAGTGGCGCGGCTTATGCACCTTCCGTAGATGACAGGCTGAAGCAGGCGCCATTCCATTTCGCCGTCGTCCCGTTCGCGAATGGCATCTCGAATGACTGTCTTACTGGCTGTTGTCTCCGGCGCGATCAGTCCGCGCTTTAGCGCCTCGTCGAAGATCAACTGGTCGTAACAAGCGATCGTATTATCGAAGTCTATACCGATAACTGCCATTATCGGTTCCGGTAAAATTCGAGCACTCGATCGATGACGAAGTCAACTTCCGTGTCAGTGAGGTGTTGATGCGCGGGCAAGGTGATTGCGGTACGGCCGTGATCCTCAGAAACCGGAAAATCACCGTCTTTATAGCCCAGGCATTCCGCCGCCGGCTGCAGGTGCATAGGAATTGGATAATGCACCTTCGCCCCAATGCCGCTGTCTAGGAGCCATGCGAGCAATTCGTCTCGATGTTTCACGCGAATCACATATAGGTGAAACACGTGATTCACACCGTTGCGGCGGACCGGGATATCGATAAAGTCGTCGACTGCGGCGAAGGCTTTATCGTAGCGGCTCGCATATCGCCGCCGTGTATCCGTGATCCAGTGCACATCTTCGATGAGGCGATTTCCGATAACCGCGTGAACACCGTCGAGGCGGCTGTTCACACCGTATGACCGGCAGATATCGCGGCTTTCCAGCCCATGATTCCGATACAAACGGATTTTTTCTGCAAGCTCTTGCGAACCGGTGATGATGATGCCGCCATCTCCCCACACATTCAAATTCTTAAGCGGATGGAGGCTGAATCCGGCGGCATGTCCCCAGCTGCCCGCGCAGCGGCCGTCGACCGAGCCTTTGATCGCCTGGCAGCCATCTTCGATTACGACCAGGTTATAGCGATCAGCGATGTCCATTATCGTCGGCATATCCGCCATATTGCCGGTATAGTGTACGGGAAGAATGGCCTTGGTACGTTCCGTGATTGCGGGTTCGATATGTTCGCAGTCGATGACATATCCGTTTTCACTGTCTACAAGCACGGGGGTTGCTCCGACTTGCACGATTGCCCCGACGGTTGCGATAAAGGTATTGGCACAGGTAATCACCTCGTCGCCAGGGCCGACGCCAAGCATCTTCAATGAGATCGCCAATGCGTCCGTACCCGAGCCGACGCCGATTGCGTGCGGCGCATCATGAATCGCCGCGAAGCGGCGCTCGAAATCAGACACGGATTCGCCCAAGGTGAATGCTCCCGATGAGACGAGTTCGGCGATGTCCTTAAGATAGGATTCTATATCAGAAAACTGACGTTGAAGGTAAGAAAACGGAACCGTCATGGTTGTGTTAGTCTTCATAAAACCCCTTTATCTTTGCGACAATATAGCCGAGTTCATCGTGAGTGAGTTCAGGGTAAATCGGCAGGCTGACGATGCGCTGCGCCTGTGCTTCTGCAACAGGCATATCGCCCCGGCGGTAGCCAAGCTGCGCCGCTACATCCTGAAGGTGAATCGGGATTGGATAATGTACCGCCGTTCGGACATCGTGACGTTCCAGGTAGTCTCGCAAGTCGTCGCGCTTCTCTGCCTGTACGATGAACGTGTGATATACGCAGTATGTCTCCGGTGCATCCTGCGGAATGCTTAGTTGACGGATCGCATGCAGGTTGCGTCGGTAGTACGATGCGTTTTCCCGTCGTCTTGTGATCCACCCATCCACATAGGCCATTTTTACCCGCAGAAATGCCGCCTGAATAGTGTCCAGTCGCGAATTTATTCCCCAATCTACGACGCAATCACGGCTTGAGTGCCCCAGGTTGCGTAAGCGTCTCAATGTCTCGTCTAGTTCCTCTGAATTCGTTACGATAACGCCGCCATCGCCGCAGGCATTCAAGGTCTTGAGGGGATGAAGACTGTAGCAGCCGGCGTCGCCGAACGTCCCGACATATTTGCCGTCGATATGCGCGCCGATGGCCTGCGCGCTGTCCTCGACAACCAGAAGTCCATGTTGCTGTGCAAACGCGCATATTCGGGGCATATCAGCCGGTCGGCCCGTAAGGTGCACGGGAACGATCGCACGTGTGCGCTCGGTCAGTACGCCGGCAAGCAATTTCGGGTTCAGGTTGAAGCTGTCGTCGACATCCACAAATACCGGTGTAGCACCGGTCATCACGATGCTGGAGGTTGTTGCGATATACGAATTCGGTACGGTAATCACCTCGTCTCCGGCGCCGATTCCCAATGCTTTCATGGCGAGAAACAGGGCATCGGTACCGGAATTGACGCCGACTGCAAATTTACAATCCAATCGGGCTGCCAACTCCGACTCGAATGTGCTCACGTCGTCGCCAAGGATGAATTGTCCGCTACGGATTACGCGTTCGGCTGCGTTCAGCAACTCAGGTATCAGCGCACGATGTTGTTCTGCCAGGTTGGCGTAACGTATCGGGCGCATCGTTTGCTTGTTGGGGGTCATGTTCGTCATTTCGTGGCACATTTTTTATGTAGTCGACGGCCGAATTGCACGATACCATCGTTTCATGAAATTCGGCGTCAGTGGACTGATCGTGTTGATCATGGTGTAAATTCGAAACCGATTGCAGATGATTCGCCTCGCTAATGCCGATGACAGGAATCTGCGGTAGTGGGCGCGTGAAATCAGTACCCATAACATTACAAAGCCGAAATTCGACAATACTGCCGGTACTCTGAATCCTTCCAGAATCCGCGGATCCTCATCGGCGTTAAGCCGGCCTAAAATGGCCTTGATAACCTTGCATTGAGCTCTTGCATTCCTGTACCCTCGCGACGCATATGAGTCATTGGAAACCTGAAAGGTCCCCAGGTGTTTCGGGATATAACACGCGCCGTGCTTGATCGCCAGACTCATCGCCATGTACCAGTCGGTATACCACAAGAGGTCAGACGGAAAACCGCCGGCCTGTTGCAAGAGTCTGCGGTTCCAGATCGCGGTATTGGTCGGAATCGAAAACGAGAGGCAACGCGACATTGCGGCAACAAGGTCAGTGGGGCCCAGGTAGCCACTGTGATCGAGAAAACCAAAATTATGTTGTACCGGCGCAGCGTGTTCAGGCAGCAGAAACGTCTGATCGGAAAACGAAATCGCCGCATGTGGATACTTCCTCAAAATATCGATCGAATGCTCCAGTAGTTCTGCATGCGGTTTGTCGTTGGCCGATCCGCTATAGACATACTCGCCCGTGCTTAGTTTCAACGCTTTGTTCAGCGAATATAAGATGCCTCTATTGTGACCGTTTTCATGAAGAACGACAAGGTTTGTTTCGGCCGCGATCTCCTTGATTACATCAACGCTGTTGTCGGTGGAGCCATCGTCAATGATGATGATCTCCTTGATGAATTCGGATTGTTCAACAAAGGTCGCTATGACCTCGCCAATCGACGCACTGTCGTTGTAGTTCGGTATCAAGATCGAAACGAGCGGCGATGACGTATCACTGCGGCACATGGTATAACCCGCCAATCGTGAAATTCGGGAACTCGCGCCGTCGTAGCCGTGATGATGGTATCATATTACGTGCTGTGCCGCCGGCGAAACTCAGCGACTCTTGACGTGAGTTCCCGAAAGAACTCGGTACGTGTATGATTATCTGTGATATCCGAACTCCAAATCGGAAATTCAGTATCGCAGCGGTTGAATGGTCCGGATGTCACTTCATGTACCACCAGAAATGGCGACCGAATAATCTGGGTATGATAGCGAGACTCTGTAAGGCGGTAAAAAAACGTTCCGTCTGTGTTTGCGGCCCCGAGAAATACCACATCCGCAATATCTCCGTTGTCATCGAAAAATACGGCATCTGCCGCGCCCTCAATAACGTGAAACGACTCGGTCTTGTTTACGTGTCGGTGTGGTCGCACATAGGTGTCTTTCCCGAGGACAATGATCATTTCATGAATACTGTCGTTGGGATCTTTGTGTGCGCACAACCGTACTCTGTTAAACGGCGATGATGGAACCTGTGCCTTCAAAAAATCCAGCAGTTCTTTATCCGCCAGGACCATTCGATCGTCTGTTATCCAGACACCGGGATGTTGCTTGACTAATGCCATCCCGGCTCCGTGAATGCCTGCAAGCCGTTCTCCTGGTTCGGAAAGATCGAGGCGAAGATGCCGCCGGTCTTTGCATAAGCGCGGTTGTTGGCCAGAACCTCGATTTCGCTCTCGGGGCTTAACGTCAGCAGGCACAATTGAATGGATTGCTCCACCAGAGCAGACGCGCCCGCAATAGGGCATCGCGAACCGGGCATGAACAATCCCTGCTTGTGTTCATGGTCATCAATGACGACAGTCAGAAATTCGTCGACCTCCATGAGATTGGTGAACATGCTTGCCAGGTGGCCCGCACCGAATATCGCGACCGGACCGACATCCGACTTGAACCGGCTCAGGTAGCTGCGGACGATGTTTCGGCGACTTGCGAATGCTTCACCGTATCGTTTGCCCCGGTCCAGTTCTTCGTCGACGTGTCGGCCATTCCTGCGCACGTGATCGGTATCACCGCGACAACGTGTGATGGCGGTGAGAATATTCTCGTGCGGGTTTGGAAAAATCTCGAAGTGGACAAGGTCCAGACCGAGCGCTTCAAGCGCGGCTTGAAAGGTGAATGGCGTGAAGTACGACACATGCTCTTCCCACGGCAGACAATAGTCGCCGCTCTCCAAACCCTGCTTGCAATCCGGCACTTCAAATACCAGTAATCCGCCGGGTCGCAGAAGTTTGCTCAGCGCCTTTGTGAACGTACCAGGATCATGACAGTGCTCGAGAATATGCCGCGCGAACAAGACATCTACAGTACCCTTGCGTCCAGCAATGTGTCGGGCACGTTCGACAGTCAACCGGTCTTGAATGGTTTCCAGTCCGGCGCATGTTGCCGATATTCCGAGGTCCGGGCCGAGGCTTAGTTGCCAGATACCGGCGGCGCCGCGATTTTTCAGTCGGTTCAGCGAACTCTCGTCCTTGAAGCTTATGCCTCCCGCCCGGACAGTCTCGATCGGGCGATTCAGGTGCTGAACCAGCTGCGTAACGAGTTGATCTAGGTGCCGCTCCGGTTCGCGATAGGTGATCCAGTCAACGCGGGGCCGCATTGTGTCCGCTGGGACAAGGTCAAGAAGCTGTATTGTGCCGCAGCATTCGCACTGACCCATTCGGAGGGAAAAACGTTCTTCCTGGGTTGTGTCCTCAGTCTCTCGGTAACGGTTGCCCAGCGGCTGACACCCGAAGTCAACGCGTTCGTCGAGGACGCCGTCGCGGCAGATTCTGCAGCGATAGGTATTTCTGGTTTGCAGGCTCATGTTTTTTCGTTGCGCTCGTGTATCACAATTCCACCGCCGTAACCGATGTTTCTCGTGGATTCAACTCAACCCTTGCTCTGATTTCCAGGGCCGATTATTTGCACATCGGGAAAGCAAACAATGAAGCGACCTCCTTGCTCCAGGTATTGCTTATTCGATTCGATGATGCGTTTCGCGTGAATCCAGGCCAGTATGAACACGTAATCCGGTTTCTTTTCCAGGATCGTGCGGGTCGGCAGAACCGGAAGGTGTTGACCAGGATTGAACTTATTGACCTTGTCAGGATGGTCATCTACGATATAGCTCAAGAGATCGCCCAGATTCATTTGTGCGATCAGTGTCGTACCGCTGCGTGCAGCGCCGAATCCCGCAATCGTCTTGCCGTCCTCATGCAGTCTGCGAATACGATCTTCGACGTTCTTGAATAGTGTTTGCAGCGTCATTCCGAAGCTGGTGAGGGTGTCGACCTGATCCAGTTTTCGCCGGGTTTCCAAGTCTGCCAGTTCGCGAACAGCCGCCGATACGGCGCGAGGACCGCCTGAATGTTGAACGGCGCCGACGATCGAACCGCCCTGGATCGTCACGCGTTCCACATCGATCAATTCCATGTTGTGCTTACTGAAAAATGTCATCAGCGGTTTCAGCGAGTGATAGGACAGGTGTTCGTGAAATATCGTGCCCACCAACGCATGGTCGATGATATCAAGCAGATAGGATGCTTCGAAAACGAACACACCATCGTCTGCGAGAAGGAGGCGGACACTCTCGATGAAGCCGGACATATCATCCGCATGGGCGAAGACGTTGAACGCCGTGACGACACTGGCACGGCCGCGAGAATTTGCGATGTCGCCGGCGAGCTTCGTTGTGAGGAATTCCGGGATCGTTTCGACGCCGGATTCCGTCGCCAGCTGCGCGATTTCCCTGGCCGGATCGATGCCGAGCACCCGGTGTCCTCGTTTCTGAAAGCAGCGGAGCATACCACCGTCGTTGCTGCCGATATCGATTATGAGCGAGCCGGATTCGATCGCATGCCGGGTGCAGATCGATGCTGCGCATTCATCGAAGTGTTTTACCAGACCGCCGGACGCCGAACTTTGGTAGGTATAGCCGTCATAGATGAATTCCGGATCGATTACGTCCAACAGTTGAACATGGCCGCAGTCGGCGCACATGTACAATTCGAGGGGATATGTGGGGTCTTCCTGGTCCAACAGATCTGCCGTGACGTATTTCTCGGCCACCGGCGTCGGCTTCAACGTGACGACTGCCGCGAGATTCCGGCTTTCACACAATCTACAGGTTTTTCTGCGCGTGACATGTACTTTCATAAGTCTGCCTTTCGGGTTGGGGCGTTGTTGAAGGAAAAGATGGTTGCGTTTTCGAGGATGTTTTACGGGCGGATCTCCCGACATTTCGTGCGAATGAATCAAGGATGGTCCCGACCTTGGTAAATGAAAATCCTGTGCGGCTTGTGAATGTATTGCTATCCAACCATGAGTTCATGCAGCGCCGGTCCAGTAGTCCAATTTCAGACGCCGAGCGTTCGACTACGACGCTATTTGTGTCGAACATGGCGACGAAATCGCGCGCAAGCTGACTCCGCGCGATTCGGATAGGACTCGCAACGTGATAGATTCCATATAGTTGCAGCCGGCATCCTATGACAATGGCGTCGGCGATATCGTTAACCAGGGTCGGCGAAAACACCTGGTCGGCAATCGTAACGATGGGGACGCCTTTACCCATCTTTCCGTACCATTCAGTCAGCAGATGCGTTGTCGTTGGATCGTTCCCGATCAGCTTGTCCAGTCGATATATGAGCGTATCGGGTACGTCACCGATGATTGCATTCTCGGCTTCAAGTTTAAGTTCCGCGTATGTCCCAATCGGAGCGGGCGTACTTTCCTCCGTTCGAATCGGGGTTGAATCATCGAATACATGGCTGGTCGAAATAAAGACGCATCGGCAATCGGCAGTGCGCAAATCGCGAATCGTACGTAGCGTCTTGGTGACCATCAGGTCATGCGCATAGGCGAAATCCGTCACGCAACGGTCCATGGGCGTCACCCCGGCGCAGAATATGGCACATTTCGGGTCGGCCGAGTTCAGAAAAGCCTTCGGGACACACTGTAAAATGTTGTCATTCCCCAAGTCAAAGGTGATCAGGCCATCGCCGCCCGAGCGGAACGTTGTGCCCCAAACCCGATGTCCGTGCAGTTGAAAACACGATACGACATGTTGGCCGAGGAATCCGGAAGCGCCAATAACCAGGATATTCACGCCTGTGCCTCATGCGGTGTATTTCGTCTATTCATGATAGCGAATGTGCACACATCGCGGATCTGCAGCATTGCGCGCATCGACATTATGAGCAGCGCTTTATCATTTGTTGTTTGAAGCGACGGCTTGTTATCCACCAGGCGAGACGGACCAGACTCGAGGCGCAGTACGCCAGCATCGCATTCGGCACGCTCTTTTCGAACGTGTCAGTCAGGTCTTGTACGGTCTGTAGCAGTTGCGTCCGATACGAAAAGATTCCTCTGAAAATCAGCTTGTCGCGGTACTCACGCTCCAGTTTTCTTACATACGATGGCGGGAAGGTGTTCTTGAACGCCGTTGAGCGCATAAGAGCTGTGGCCCTGGCCATTATCGTTGCCATTTGCAGCGCGGAAATCCCGGCCGATAATTGTCCTTCGAGCTGGCGCCAGTTGGTGCATGGCCTGTCGATATAACAGGCGCCGTGCGTCAGGCCGAGGACGCTCGCAGCAAAAGAATCCGCCCAGTGTCCGAGTTCCGGCCGATAGCTCCCTGCCTGCACGAACGGGGCGCGACGAAAGATCGTTGCGGCACACAGGATGTGATTCGGACCGTCGATATGTAAGTATTCGCTGAGGAAGCGACCGGGTGTCAGAAATGTGCGCGTAGGTAATCGTGACGGCGTTGTGGTGCTGATAAGATTTCCTGTTTCATCGACAATATTCATTTGGCCGAAGACGATCCCGACCGTGGGATAGCTATCCGCCAGATCCATTGCCGAGGAAAAGAAGTTGTTTTCTATGAAGTCGTCTGCTGCCGGAATGTAAATGAAATCTGACGTTGCTTCCTGCGCCAAATCCCGGACGGTGATATTCATCCCCTGATTCTGCTCGTGACGCAGCCCGCGAATCCGTGGATACTTGGTCGCGAATGTCTTGATAACCGCTTCCGAATCATCCGTAGAGGCATCGTTCAGAACGAGAATTTCATCCGGCTCCCGGTCCTGTTTCAAGATCGCATTCAAACATTCAGGAAGGTAACCGCCATGATTATAACACGGGATCGCGACCGTCAATGTCTGGCGTCTGGGCGTTGCCTTGTCCTTCATGACGCGGCGGTGACAGGCTGTGTGGTTTCTGAGATCATGGTATGCGGACCTACGACAACTTCTTTGATTCCCATTGTAACGCGGGGCGGACGCCGCCGGGAAGAAATCCGGTGTATTTTGCGCGGGTCGCGGTATTCACTATGGGGTCCACGATCCGGAGCATCAGCAGATCGCGTTCAAGAACGTGTGTTGTCAGCGTGCCGGTCTTGGAGACGGCCAGCCCGATAAAATACGTACCGTCGTTCATGAAGTTTTTAGGAATGTGGCATACGGACAGATACGTCCCGGCCGTGTTCTTTAGGGCACCCTCAGGGTCAAGCGGGCCGTCGCTGGCGACGAATGCGCAGTCGCCCTGTGATGTATAAAAATGAAACCATAAGGAGATGTTCAGATTATCTGTCAGCAGTCGGTATGTCATCTCAACGCGAATGCTCTCGTCGATCTTGAAATCCGTGGTCACGTCACCGTTTAGATTTACCAGCCGGGCACTGAGCAATTTGGCCTCGTCGTCGCCGCGCTCGATCTTATCTCTTTCGTAATCGACCTCGCCGTCTGCAGCCTCGCCGCGCTGATAGTACAGATCGATAACCTCAGATGTCTTGCCGATCTTGACTATCCGGCCTTTCGACAACAGCATGCATTTCGGGCACAGGGACGAAATGGTGGAAATATTGTGGCTGACAAAAAGTATGGTTCGTCCTCCCTTACCGACTTCTTCCATTTTACCGAGACACTTTCGCTGAAATTCGTAGTCACCGACGGCCAATACTTCATCAATGAGTAGGATATCCGGATCGAGGTGAGCTGCGACTGAGAAGGCAAGGCGCACATGCATCCCCGACGAATAGCGCTTGACCGGCGTATCAATGAATTTCTCGACGCCGGAAAATGCCACGATCTCATCGAATTTGGACTTCACCTCTTGTCGGCTCATCCCGAGTATCGTGCCATTCAGGTAAACATTTTCCCGACCTGTTAGTTCAGGATGGAATCCGGTACCAACCTCGAGGAGGCTGGCCAACCGGCCGCGTAACTGGAAATGACCTTCGCTGGGAAGTGTGATTCTGCTGAGAATCTTTAATAACGTGCTCTTGCCGGCACCGTTCTTGCCTATTATTCCGATAATTTCGCCATGTTCAACGGAAAAGGAAATGTCCTTCAACGCCCAGAAAGGCTGCGCCGACTGCGTTCGCTTAAAGAACGCTTTCGCACTTCTGATGACATTGTTCACGAACAAGTCCTCGTGAACCAACCCCAGATTGTATTGTTTGCCCAAATTGCAAACGTCGATCACAGTATCGGTCATCGGGCAGTCACGTTATATAATATCCACAATAGTGGTTTCCATCCGCCTGAACAGTACCAGGCCCGACAGCAATACAACTGCGGTCGCAGTAATGCTCACCAGCACGAATCGAAGCGGCGGGGTCGGATAATCCGGTAGTATGGCCCAGCGAAACGCCTCGACGACGCTACACAGCGGATTCAGCCAGAAAAAGCTTCGCTGATCAACCGCCAACTTGTCCAGACTGAACATCACTGGTGTAATAAACAGGCCGAGTTGGATACATGCAGGAAGAATAAACGCGATATCCCGATATTTTATGCTGAGTGTCGTCGTCCACAAACCCAGCGATATCGCGACAAACGACGTATACAGGATTATCACTGGAATGGCCAGGAGGCGGGGGCTAAGGCCCGTCGAGGAGATCATAAGCCAGGCAACGAGAATCGCCAGACAGATCGCGAAATCAAGTAAGGCGGCGATAACCCCGGACAGGGGCAGAATGAGTCGGGGAAAATACACCTTGGTTAATAACGTCTGATTATTAAGCAGGCTTTGGCCGGAGTTCTGTAGCGCGCGAGTAAAATAATTCCAGGGTACGAGCGCGATGAAGACGAACAATCCGTACTTGTGTCCGGACGGTCCCAGATCGGCAATCTTTCCCAGCGTAAGGACGACCGTAGCCGTCTGCGTGAGGGGCAGAATAATTGCCCATGCAACGCCGAGAACGGACTGCCGATACTTCCCTACGACGTCACGGATGACCAGCATGACCAGGAGGTGACGATAGCGCCACAATTCCGGACAATCCAAGAGTCTAAATTTCGAAGAAGACGAGACGATCATGTTGGGCTTTCAGGGGTAGTCAGAAGGAGATGAGTACGCGCGCGGCGCTGACACCCGTGCGCATATGGTCAATGGCCAGATTAATATCCGCCAAGTCGTAGACTTCGCCCTTGAGCAGCCCCAGACCGTTGAGTTTGTTGCATTTCACCAACTTGATATAGTTGGGAATGTCGATATCCGGTTTCGCATCGCCGCCATGTGATCCGGTAATTTTCTTGTCGAAATGAAGCGGTAGAGTATAAATGGTGGCCTTCCGTCCGTGGCGCGGCACGCCAACGAGAATGGTCCTGCCTTTTGCAGCCGTTAGATCGTAGCAGCATTCTATGATCGCCGGTTGGCCGGTGTTGTCGATGCAGACATCGAGATCACCGCCGTTCGTGATCTCACGAATCGCACGTTGCGCCGTCGTCACATCGTTGGCGCAAACAAGATGTGTGGCGCCCATCTGTTTGGCAAGGTCCAGTCGGTTCTGATAGCGATCCACGGCAATAATGGGATGTGCGGAAACCATCGCTGCTGCCTGCACGATGTTCAGCCCGATCCCCCCCGCGCCGTAGACCAGTACCGATTCACCGATTTTGATGTCGGCGTCGCGGTTGACGACGCCAAACCCCGTCGTGACTGCGCAACCAAACAATACGGCCAGATCGAGATCGAAGTCCCGTGGAATCGTCGTCACACGATTCTCAGACACCACTGAAAATTCATTGAACGTCGTCACCCATCCCGCGTTTACCTTGCCGAGAGAAGACGATTTATAGATCGGCGGTTCGCCCTGAAGCCCGGAACCCGGGCGCCAATGCAATACCACGTGATCATCCGGCCGGACCGTTCTTACGCCGTCGCCGATCTCGACGACGATGCCGCTTCCTTCATGGCCAAGAAGATGCGGCAAGTACGGGTCGGATCCCTTGGCGCCGTCGATCTCGCCCAACTGCGAGCCGCAGATTCCACTTCGGTGTACCTTCACCAGAACCTGGCCGAAACGCAGCGGCGGGCATTCCAGTTCTTCAATGGCCAGCGGTTGTGCCAGTTCAGTAAGTACGGCTGCTTTGAATTTCATACGGTATCCTTATTCGAAGGTGATAAATGAATGGTCCCCGGTATAACCGGTTCGATCAAACCACCACTGCCATTCTTCCGGCGTACAAAACGTTTCACACGTCAGTTGCCAATAAAGCAGGTTGGCCTTCTCAACTTCGTTGCGATACGACTCGACGCAGACGTATCGATCGCCGCTGCTCACGCGTTCTATTTCCCTGAGTGCGCTGTCGAGGTCGTAGCAATGAAGGTTGTGAATGGTATTGATGGAAACGACGAGATCGAAATGATTATCGTCGAACGGTAGTTTGGTCGCTGAGCAAACCTGTAGGAATGGTTGTACCTCCGGTTTCGAATGCGCGATCGCATACGAGGAAATGTCGATGCCGGCGACTTCAATACCAGGTACAGCCTGCATGATATCGTATAGCAGGAAACCCTTGCCGCAGCCGACGTCGAGCACCCGCTGTCCCGGCTCCAGTTTGTAGTGTGCAACCAGCGCATCGGCGACCTTGCGCCAGCGTCCGTCATAGTGAAAGCCGCCGTAGCCGGTCTTGCGATCACCATCCCAGTAGTCGTAGTCGAATTTCTTGGCCAGTTCGGCAGCTGTCGCTTTCGGGTACTCCGTAACGCGGGCGATATAGTCTCGTTTGGTGCTCTTGTGAATCGCGGATAAAAAGTCGATATAAGCCATGTGGGCAAGCCTTATTTTACGTGATTGTAAGTAAGCGGTAGCGACTGGATCTCACTCCAATATTCTTCCACCCAATCGATTGTTTCGTGAAGACCTGTGTCGAGGTCGATTTTTGGTGTCCAGTTCAGCTGCGTGCGCGTCTTTGTCGAATCGATGACATAGGCGGCGTCCTGCCCCGGTCGTTCATCAACTGTGCGGGTCACCTTGTGGAAGTCGGTGTTCATCAACTCGGAGATTCGCAGCACCAGATCATGGATACTGATGCCGCTGTCCGGCGACAGATGGTATCGTTGGCCGACTATACCATTTTTCAGGATTGCGAATTCACCCGCAGAGACGTCGCGAATGTGGATGTACGACTTAATCGCCACCCCGCCGCCGTGCAATTCGATGATTCGGCCGGATCGAATGTACACGACTGAACGTGGGATGATCTTGAATAATTGCTGCCTCGCGCCGTAGACATTCGTTGCTCGCACGGTGACCACCGGGAATCCAAACTGCTTCTGGTAAACATCCAGTATCATATCTGCGGCCGCCTTCGATGCCGCGTACGGAGAACTTGGGTTATCCGACGTGTTGTCTTCGGTCACATTGCCGCTGCATGATCCATATGCTTCGGGCGATGATATATGCAGGTAGCGTTTGAGGTATGTCTGCCGCCGCAGATGATTCACCAGGAGCGAAAGTGCCACTGTGTTCGTCTGGAACCAGTGCTCCGGCGTTTCCCAGCTTGGCGCCACTTCGCTCTGCGCCGCGAAGTTCACGATGTAAGCGGGCTTTTCCTTATCGAGCAGCGCGAGTATTGCCGGCATGTCAGTGTTGAGGTCCAGCTGATAGTATGTGTATCGATCAAGGTTGGACCGCTGCTTGTAGCGCAGGAACAATCCAGAACGCTCGGGCGACCGACTCATGCCGATTACCGAGTATTCCGGATAGTCCAGAAGCAGGTCCACAAAGTCCTGACCCGAGAACGAGTTAGCTCCGATTACAACGATTTTTTCCATTGGTTACTCCATTCTTTGCGCGGTTTGTTCAGGTATGGCACATGAAAAAGGGGAAAAGGCAGGCGATATGGCAGATCGCGGCGGCGGACGGGCGGTTGCGTCAACATCATTCTGCCAGGCTAGGTCCGCGGCTCATATTGTATCGTGGCCAATAAGTCGGACCAGGAACAGCAGCGTGCGTACCGCCAGTCCGACCCGGCCATACGGTTCGCTGAATCGAAAAGTATTCTTTTCGTGTCGCAAGGAAAATTCTCCGACAGAAGAAATTCAGGGAGATCGTCGATAAAATGCGTGCAGCGAAGACTGGCGATGCGATTCAGTTTTGCCTCGAGTGTCAATTCAAAGAAAGCACGCTCCGAAATCCAATCGGCATCCAGATACGGCCGACTGATCAGCCAGTCCCGGGCTGCGCCGTGGAGATCATATTTGGGGCCGGCGTAAGGATGCCGGGTTTTATGACTTACGATGGCCAGCGGAATGTTTGCAGTCCGGCACGCTGTGAAGAATTCCGCGACGCCGTCGAACGCTGTCGCCTCCTGCATGCGAGCGCCATAAACGTAACCCTGAATTTCGGTCCACAACGCTTCTTTTCCGGCGCCTCGCAAATGATCCCGAATCCGGGTCTTGTTCGCCGGAATCTCCGCGTCGATGACACCGCGTTCCAGCGCAACCTGATGAAAAAGACGATCGTAACACACTATCGTATTATCGAAATCGATACCGACAAGCATCAACCGTCACCACGCGTCAGTTGGTCATGGATTTCAGGAAGACTCATGAATTTGTACCTTGCACCACGCGTAGTTCGTGTGCGATTCCATCTGCAAGTTTGACGCTGGTCAAGCCGCAGACCGACCGCAGGTAACCCTGGGAACCCGCTTCGTGTAGGAATGCGTCCGGCGTGCCGAATCGAAGCAGCCGGCTACCATTGCTGTTGGTGTCTGCCATCCATTCGGCGACGGCGCCGCCAAGGCCACCGATCAAGCTGTGCTCCTCCACCGTCACGACAACGCGGAACGTAGAAAACACATCCCTGAGCAAGGGGGCGTCTAACGGTTTCACCGTGTGAAAATTGATGACCCTGGCGTCTATTTTCATCGTTGTTGCAAGCACCTTGCTCGCCTCCACCACGACTGGGAGAATGTTGCCTGTAGCCAGAATGCACACATCGTTCCCATCTCTGATTACCTTTCCCTGGCCGAGTTCAAGATCCGGCTGCGACTCGTACACTGCGGGCTCGTTTTTCTTCCCCAGACGCATGTAAACCGGACCGTTATGTGCGATGGCGGCGTGGAGTGCCGCCCGCACTTCCAGGGCGTCGGCCGGGCAGATCACGGTCATATTCGGAAGAGCCCTGAGAAAGGCTATGTCTTCGCAGGAATGGTGGGTTGAGCCCAGGCTGGCGTATGACAAGCCGCCACCCACTCCCACGATGATCACCGGCACGTTGTGATAGCAAATATCAACTCTGATTTGCTCCAGGCATCGGGTCGTTGCAAAAGGTGTAATCGTGTACGTGATGGGACGCAACCCGCATGTCGCCATACCTGCGGCAACGCCCGTCATATTCGCCTCGGCGACGCCGCAATTGAAGAACCGCTCTGAATGCTGAGCCTTGAACGGATCGAAAAGCCTGTTCCCGATGTCGCCCGAAAGCAGAACCAGACGGTCATCTTCCGCGGCCAGTTTTGTTAATTCATCTGCAAATGCATTTCTCATGATTCATTTCAATCCCAGTTCGATATGTGCAGCTTTCACATCGTCTGCCGTCGGAATCCGATAATGCCAATTGTTATCATCTTCCATGAAGGCAACGCCTTTACCCTTGACCGTGTGCGCTACGATCGCTCGCGGCCGTCCTGCAGTTCCTAGAGCCGGATCCAGCGCTTGTTGAAGAGCCGTAATGTCATGGCCGTCAACCTCTTCCGTTTCCCAGCCGAACGCCTTCCACTTGTCCGCCAGGGGCGCGAGCGACATTACATCATCGCTGCGGCCGGTGGCCTGCCACTTGTTGTAATCGATGATCACCGCCAGCGTTTCCAGCCGTTGCGCTGGTGCAAACATGGCCGCTTCCCAGACAGAGCCCTCGTTGCATTCGCCGTCACTCATGACCACGTACACGCGGGTATCGAATTTGCGCAGTCGTGTCGCAAGCGCCATACCTACACCAAGCGGCAAGCCGTGACCGAGCGAGCCGGTAGCCGCTTCGATTCCCGGAACGCATCCGGGACCGGGGTGTTCGGCGAGAACGGCACCATCCTGGTTGTACGTGGACAATACCGAATCGTCGAAAAAGCCACATTTGGCCAGGACCGCATATTGTGCCGGTGCGGCATGACCTTTGCTGAGGATGCATCGGTCCCGGTCCGGTGCGGCCGGCCTTGTCGGATCGATTTTCAATATTCCGCCATAGAGCGAAACGAGAATATCGACACAGGACAAGGATGACCCGAGATGCGGTGTTCTGGCCTTGTGTGACAGGGATATGACCCTACCCCGGATCTCGGCTGCCATCTTCTTGAGTTCGTTTTGTGTTGAATTCTGCATCGTATCTACCCCGTGGGTTCCTGCCTCCGATCGGTCGCCAGGACGGGCGACGCGATGGCCTGCCGTTATGTGACGTTGAGTTCCTGCATCCGTTTGATATTCGAATATAGCGTATTTGTGAACGGGTTCGTAATATGGCCGTCAGCCAGTGCAATAACGATACTGCGTACGGCATCTTCGATGCTGTGTTGCGCCGAAAAACCGAGAACTTTCCTGATTTTGTCGGAGTTGACGTGATACGACCGATTATCATCAGTAGGTTCGACATGCAGCACTATGTCATCGTCGCCGATCGTCGACTTCACGATACCTGCGATCGCTTCGATACTGCGATTCTGGTAGCCCACATTAAATGCCTCGCCGTCGATCTTGTCGCTCGGCGCCGTTAGAAACAGTCGATACGCATCGACCATGTCGGCAATGTGCAGATTCGGCCGTAGCTGCTTACCGCCGAAAATGCGAATTTTCCGGTTTACCAGTGCATGTATTGTCAGGATATTCACAGCCAGATCGAGCCGCATTCTGGGTGCATACCCACACACCGTGGCCGGCCGCACAATCACTCTGTCCATGCAGCCTGCGCCGGGACCGCTCAAGAGTACCTCTTCACATTTCAATTTATACTTTGAATAGTCGGTGAGCGGATTCGGATCGGCGTCCTCACGGACATCCGGTTCGGATTTTATGCCGTAGATACTGGACGAGCTGGCGTAGATAAACCGTTGTACGCCGTTGTCGACGGCATGGGTAAGCAGGTGCTGGAACGCATCGAAATTGACTGTACGGCCGAGATCGGGATTCAACTCGAAGCTGGGATCGTTGGAGATGCAGGCGAGATGAATGACAGCATCAACGCCGTTCAGGTCGCTGGCTACACCTTTCTCGTCGCGGATGTCCCGTTCGATTAGCTGCAGACGCGGATTCGCCTTCAGATCATCAAAAACGTGTTTCCCGTACCAGAACGTGTCAACGACACGAATCGTATAGCCGTCTTTCAGCAATGCCGGTACGAGTGCGCTGCCGACATAGCCGCCACCGCCGGTTATCAATATCGTTGTGATTTTTCTTTCGCTCATTATTTTCCCTGATTATTTTAGAAGGTGCTGTAAGTATTTTAGAAGTCGAATCTTGTCGATGGCGTCGCGATTACATACTGTTTCCACTGCTTGCGCGCCGACGCCATTGGCGATAATACCGACAATATCATTTGGCGCGCCGAGATAGGAACACATGGACGCGACCGCGAAAACGGCGTCGCCGGCGCCTACGCGGTCGCGAATATTTGTGGTCAGGGCGGGCGCACGGCTGAAACCGGAGTCGTGCTTGTAGCACAGGCATCCATCCCGTCCCTGGGTCACGAGCATCCCCCGACACGAGAGCTGGTCGGCGATGAACCTGGTGAGTTCCTCGGCGTTGCCTGTACGTTTCCGGGCATCCAGGCGCAATTCCTGCTCGGAGATACAGACAAAATCTGCGCGCCGATATTTAGAGACGGTGTTGAAGCCGTGGTTACCGGCGTTCTTCTGGGTGTTTACGGCCAGGTACGGCGCCTTGTCGCAGAGCAGATCGACCACGTCGTCTTCGAGCATGCCGTGGCCGTAGTCGGTCACGACGACGAGGTCGAAATCCGGCAACAGTGTGGCAAGCCGCTCCCGCAAGTCGTGCTGCGCCTGCAACGGCGGGTGTTCGTTGATCACGTAGATCTCGAATAATTTCTGGAACGGATATTTCTCGACGTACCGTCGCTTTACGATTGTCGGCGAATTTTTGACCGTGAGAAATTCCGGATGAACGCTCGAACTGAGGCTTTCGCGCACGAACGCTTCGTTGGAGTCGATCTCGCCGAGTTGTGAGACCACGGTGACATTCGGCGTGATAGCGGCAATATGATTGGTGGCCGCCAACACCCCGCCGATGTTGCGTTCGGTGGCGAGATACTGCGCGGCAAGTATGGGTTCCTTGCCGGATTTTCCCATTGTCTGGCAGTACTGGTATTCATCGATGATCGTTTCGCCGATGACGAGGACCTTGAGGGCCGCACAGCGCTCGATTGTTTCCTGGATCTCGCGGAAGTCATGACGCTCTCTGAAGGATTGAAGAAAGTGGACCACGGGCTCGGGCAGCGCCGACAGGTGCCGGTTTATCAGCGCCGACGAGCTGTACACGACGTCATCGGTAAAAACAAGTTTTCCGCCGCCATCCTCGACGGCCTGCTGTTCATCCGTGATCTTGCCGGTGACGTCATTCTCGACATCCCGGTATTCCACGCCTTTCACGTAAAAGTCGGGCTTCAGGCACGCAATGGTCTTTACGGCGGTCGGCCACCGGTTCAAGGCGACGTAGTCCACCGCATCAAGACCAGCCAGGAACTCGAGCCGAAGAGATTCGGTAAACACCGGGCGACCGGGTCCTTTGTTCACGAGATGGTCCGGCGTTATCGTCACCACCAGAATGTCGCCGAAACCGCGCGCCTCCTTAAAATGGCGAATATGGCCGATATGCACGAGGTCGAAAATGCCGTGGCAATGGACGACCTTGAGGTTTTCTTTCTCACGCCGTTCGGCCAGAATGACGCTCAGCTCGTCGAGGTCTTTGATTTTCGAGTCAGTCATGGGGGGCTGATGTTTCCTTTCCCAGAAATTTGAACCAGTCGCGTGTTGCCTCGTGGATCGAGTCTGCGTCCCAGACCGGGGCGTCGCGCCAGTAATCGATCTGTTCCAGCATCCGCCCGACGCCATCGGCAAACGCCACGTTCGGCGACCACCCGAGCGCCGCACGAATTTTCGCGATGTCGGCGTAGGTACAGTCCGGCTCTCCCGGTCGTTTCGGCACGTACACCACGTCACCGCCGAGGTGTTGTACCAGTTGGTTGACACTGTAGCAGCCACCTGAGCCGACATTGAAGATTTCACCGCTGACAGTCGACTCCGCGGCGGCAATGAACGCGGCGGCCACATCGCTGACATATGTGAAGTCGCGCGTCTGCCTGCCGTCGCCCACCACGGTAAACGGCTTGCCGGCAAGCTTCTGCGCAAGAAAGACGCCAAATACAGCGCCGTACGTGCCCGACGTCCGCGTTCGCGGCCCGTAAACATTAAAGAGTCTCAGCGATACAACAGGCAGGTCATAGACCTGTGCCCAGTGCATCGCGAGCTGTTCGCCGAGAAGTTTTGTCAGGGCATACGGATATTCCGGCTTGATCGCCGCCGATTCCGGTGTCGGATAGCAGTCCGGTATGCCGTAGCACGATGACGACGCTGTGTACACCACGCGGCGGACACCATGTGCCCGGCAGGCTTCCAATACAGAAAACGTGCCGTCGACATTGGCCCTGAAATACGCCGTCGGATTCTGGATTGACGGGACGATATCAGCCAGTGCGGCCAGGTGAAATACCCAGTCCACGTCCACGAAGTGCGGCGCAATCGCCGCCGCATCGTTGATGTCCGCGTCGACAACCGTCAGTGCAGGATGCCCAACATTGTCTTTGAGATTCTCGCGGCGGCCGTTACAGAAATTGTCGAGTACCGTTACGGCGCACCCGCGTTCCAGCAATGCGTCTACCAGGTGGCTGCCGATGAAACCGGCGCCGCCTGTGACCACTGCTTTTCTTGCGTTCGTATCCTTTGTCATATCATCGTTCTCCTTCAGTTCCACTAAATTGGGATGCGTGTTGGCGTTCGCGCTTTAGCGTGCTTGCGTTATGTCATACGTCTTGCTTTGTCGGGCGTGAGAGCCACGATAAATCGTGAATGCCAACGTACAGCTTTGTGCCATGATATTGGTCGAGCGGGACAAAACGCAGTCACGTCTGTGGTCCGGTGCAGAGCGCGAGAAAATAGTGGCTCATTTTCTCGAAGCCCGTATGGACCACTTCATCATTCATCGAGAAAACGAACACATTGGAAAAAAACGTGCCGAGATTTGCTTTGAGTTGCGGCAGGTCCTGGCAATTGACATGACCGATCTTGCTCTGTGGCGATGCGAATTCCTGGGAATGAATGGACGGCATGCCGAAAATGGCGGCGCCGTTGTCCTGTAGAGATAAGACCAGATTGCCCAGAAACTGTGGCATATTTTCAGGCACGATGTGTTCGAGTACGTCCAGGCTGTAGATGCCGCGAAATTTCCGCGGAAGCGGAGCGTCGACGAAGTTGTGCCGGAGCGTCTCGTATGGCCACGGTTCGCATCCCTGCTTTTCGGCCTCGCGCAGGAACGTCGGATCAAAGTCAGAGACGGCCAGTTCGCCGACGGTTTGAGCCACCAATCTGGCAGGGAATCCGTCACCGCAACCGACTTCGAGTACGGTCTCGAAACCCGCGAACATTTTGGCCACAAACTTGTACCGTGAGAGTACAAAAGCAAGCCGTCGCGGATCCATGTGCCAGGTATGGTTGGTCATGAGGCCGAGGCCGGCTTCGCCATACATGCGGCGTGTTTCAAAACAGGCGTTGTATTGAGGTTCCTTTGTCTCGTTCATTGTACGATTCCTGAAATTAAAGGGTTAGGCTGAGATGCCCGGACGCTGTCGACCAGCTCCGCAATGCCGGAAGTGAGATCGATATGGTTGACATGTCCGAAGTCGTCGCGCGCTCTGGTGTCGTCAACCCAGTTCAGTACTCGCACAGGCCGTTCCGACGTTGCCGGGAGGGTTTCCCATGCCGTTTCGGTAGCCTGGGCGCATGTCCTGGCAACGGTCTCGACCGTCGTTATGCTGCCCGATCCGAGGTTCCAGATCCCAGATCGTTCTGTGCCCAGGCATTTCACTATGGACGCCGCTGCATCGCGGACATGAAGCAAGTCAAAACCGTCGTGGAGCGGCGGCCGGACGCGAATGCGTCCGGTATCCAGCGCCTGCTGCAAGAGCTTGGTGATCAGATTATTTCGGTACCCGCTGCCGTAGAGTGAGCTGAGCCGTAGAATCGTGACGTCGCATCCGGCCGTTTCGGCCAGACTGCCTACCTGCTCGCCGCACCATTTTGATACGGCGTAGGCGCCTGCTGCGTGCGGTCTGGCCGGGTCGGTTTCACGCTTCGGGCGGTCCGTCCATGTGCCGTAAACGATCGCGCCCGACACGAGGATAAGTCGACGCGCGCCGCTGGCGCTGCACCAACGCGCGACCCGCGCCGTTCCGCAGACGTTGGTTTCGTAAAGCGGTATTGCGTCTTCCATCGAATGCGCATAGCGCCCAATTTTGGCGGCGCAGTGAATGACGCAATCCGGGGCGCAATCGGGTTCAGGATGGGTGCCTGTGTTGATGTCCCAGTGTGCATCGATACCCGGTGCGGGCAGTCGGCTGCAGGTAACAACCGAGTGTCCGTGATCGTCCAGAGCCTCAATAACATGACGGCCCAGGACGCCGGTAGCGCCGGTAACGAATACGGTCATGGCCATGCTCGAACGGTGCCGATCATGTTGTGAGGGACCGCAGCAACGGCATCCCGGCTTACATCATCCAGAAAAACTTCGTTCCAGTACCGCAATACATAGCCCGATCGCCGTGGCGGCGGCGCGATGGCTTCGCCCAGGAAATAGTGGCGAATGAGCATCTCCGGTTCATTGTAGCCGTAGTGCGCCCGAATCGCGGAAGTGCCCGAGCAGCGAATGTTCAGCTCGAACGGAACCGGGCCTCTTTGTGTACGGCGCAGCTGAACGTTCAGCGGACCGCGGGGCCTCAGCGCCCGGCCGATCGTCAGCAGCAGCTCCTCTATATCCGGCCAATGCCCGACTTCGGCACGGTACGTGGCGCCGGACGAAAGATCGCGGCGAGCCATGAATGTACCAACCGGCTCGCCGTCGCCGTCCACGAAGACGCTGCAGGTGAATTCCTCGACATCGCCGTTGCGGCTCAGATACTCCTGCACGATCGGGTTCGGTGTTCGTGGAAAGTAAAACCGCAGCTCTTCGTCGTCCTGGATAATATGTACATTGCGCGAGGCAAAGCCATCCCTGGGTTTTAGTACGATCGGATAACCGTTGGCCTGCGCCCAGGCTGCAGCCTCTTCCAGTGACGATCCTGACAACGTTTCCGGCGTAGCGATGCCATGCGCCGCCAGAACCGTTGATGTTTCCGCCTTGTCGCGACAGGTTGCCACCAACGTTTCATCAGAGAGCATCACGCAACATGCGATCTCGTTCATCCACCGGTCGCGTACCGTTGCGAACGCCGGCAGATCGTGGTCCGAAGCGGGAATGAGTACATCTATATGCTTTTCTTCCAGCCAGTTCCGCCACTGACCCAATGCGTCGCCGCATTCCGGTCTGGGCAGTACCGCCCGTTCGGCACTGCGATACAGCCCGGCGGAGAACGGTTGCACATCCACGGCGACGACGTCCATATCGAGATCGGATATGGACAAGGCCTTCATCACACTCTGGCCGATACCGCCGCCAACGCCGGTGACGGCGACACGAATGTTAGGTGGTTTCGATGTCATTGTGTACGAACAGTCGCCATGATTTCCCCACGGATTCTGCCTCGTGTGCATCCGAACCGATGCTTACCGGGCAACCGGATTTCCGCACCAGATCGATCCAGTCGTCGCGGTCGACACAATAGCGCGCATTCAGCTCGAATGCCTTGCCGTGTGCGCGGCAGGCCGTCGCCAGTTGCGTCAGTTCGGGCAAAGGGTTTATGCCGAAACGGCGAATGACCATACCCATCGGGTGCCCGAGAATATGCGCAGCGCTTCGGGTCACAATGGCCATTGCCAGATCAAACTCGCGGGTCAATGCCTCTTCCGCCTTGAGTTCAGACCATTTAGTCCGGTTGCCGGCTGTATCTATCGGCAGGCTGTGCACGCTGCCAATCACAGCGTCGCAGTCGGCTGCAGTTGCGCGCGAACAGTCGAGGTCGCCGGACAGGTTGAGGATCTTTGCTTCCACACCGTTATACACCTTTAAGTCGGTGTTGCGATTAGCGTTTACTTCCGCCACGAAGTCGGGGTAATACGTGCTGGTGTGACGGATGTGCTCGCTCAGCAGAATCTTTGCCATGCCGCAACCGGAAGCTGCGGCGATCATGTCGGCCACGCGGTCATGGCCGTCGGTGTAGTTGGTATGCATGTGGTAGTCGACTGGTGTGCCGGCGCATGTTTCCGCCCAATCTGCGAAGGTCAGTAAACACGGCAACACCGCGTTGCCTGGGATCACATCAGCCATGATGCGTTGTCCATTCCCTTGTTGCCGCTGCTACCGCGGCGCCGTCCGCGAACGGAGCTGGCGCCAGCTTTTCCGCGAACGGAATATGTCGTTCCAGAATACGCACAATTTCCGCGCCGGCCTCGCCGCTGCCGTAGGGGTTTGCCAACCCCTCGAGCGACCGCCGAAAGGCGTCAGACAATGCCGTATGGATCGCGGTGTGCAGCGCTTCTGTAAGCGGTGCGGCATCGACTACGTTTCGTGGTTTGAGCCGACCGGTCTGGCGGTCGCCTACGTTGACGACCGGCGTACCGAAGCTCGCAGCTTCGTGTATGCCACTGGACGAATTTCCGATCATGATATCTGCGTGCTTAATCGAGGTTAGGAAAAGCCGGCTGCCAAGGTTCGAGTAGATGTGCGCGTTGGTGTGGGTGTCGGCGAACGCGGTCATGGCATCACGTATTGCATGGTTGCCCGGATCGTGATTGGGCGCTGTAATAATCACCGTTTTACACGATTCCCCGATCGCGGCGAGCACACGTTGGCACCGGGCTTCGGCATCGTGGTCGCCAACGGTTTCGGGATGGTACGCGACCAAGGCCGTTGGCGGCTCGATGTCGATCCCCAACTCGTGACGCCATGCCGCCTCGGTCAGCAGCTCGACCGAGAGCAGATTGTCGACGAGCGGTGCGCCCACAGCGAATATGCGTTCGCGCGCTTCGCCCATCTGGTGGACGCGCTCTGCATAGACCGTGGTTGACGTGAAATGTAAGGCGCTCATTTTTGTGATCGCGTGCCGGCAGCGATCATCGATCGCGCCGGTCGTACACTCGCCGCCATGCACGTGAGCGATCGGGATTTCAAGTATCGTGGCGGCGAGAGCAGCCGCTGCAATCTCATAACGGTCGCCCATGAGCAACAACAAATCCGGCGTCTGCCGTTGTAGTGCGCCGGCAACCTGCTGCACCGCCAGACCTGCGGTCAGGCAGCCGCCATATCGTGAGTCTACATCGACCATAATGGGCAGCGTTTCTATGGCTTCAAAGCCGTCAGCTGCGATATCCTTCCGGCTGTCGCCGAATGTCGCCGACAGATGGCTCCCGGATACCAGGAGTAACGGCTTCAGAAGCGTACTCGACGCCAGCGCACGCAAAACCGGCCGCATCTGATAGTACTCCGCGCGGGACGTGGTTAGCAAGGCTATGGTTTCAGGCATGATTGTATAATTGTGGTCTGTTGGCGTTGGAGTTCGCGCTTTAGCGTGCTTGCGCCATTTCCGCGCAAATTGTTCGGTATGTCGTTTAGCGTGCTTGCGCTGTTTCCACGCGGAACCGCTCGGTATGCGTGAAACCCACACTGAAGTGTGAACGCCAACAATGATCTGAAACGGTTGCGCTCCATCAGTCGAGATTGGCCAGCTGTATCACGGTACCGGCAGCGAGCTTGTGTGCCGCCGTTCGTCCGATGATGTAGGGCATCGCATCCGGCGGCAGGCCGGTGCCGGGGCGTTTGATCGCGATCATGTCCGCGGTCAGGCGTGTGCCGGCAACGATGTCGACCTGCGTAACGAGGCTTTTTCGCGCTACAGCAGCGGTGTCGCGTTCCGCCGCGGTCGGTTGCTTTCTTGCTTGGCCAAGGGCCATTTCTACGTTCCGAATCGATGTGATCATCGTCTTCAGCTCGCAGGGTTCCAGGGAGGCTTTATGGTCCGGACCGGGCAGGGTACGGTCAGTTGTAAAGTGTTTTTCGATAATCTGTGCACCGCGCGCCACGGCCGCCACCGCTACTTCAATGCCGACGGTGTGGTCTGAATATCCGACCGGAAGTCCAAATGCCTGGCGCAGTGTATCCATCGCCCGCAGGTGCACATCGGCAAACGGAGTGGGATAGCTGCTGGTGCAGTGGAGCAGGGCAAGGTCGCTCACGCCGCCCGCCTCCAGAATGCCGACTGCCGTTTCCACTTCTCCCAGTGTTGCCATTCCGGTCGACAGAATTGTGGACCTGTTAAGGGCCGCAACTGCCCGAAGCAGGGAGGCATTGGTAATCTCGCCCGACGGAACCTTGATGATCTCGACGCCGAGTTCCGCCAACAGCCGTACGCCCCCGGTGGTAAACGGCGAGGACAGAAAACCTATGCCGATATTGCGGCAGCGCGCTTGAATGAGGCGATGATCGTCCGCATTCAACTCCAGTTTCTTTACCATCTCATACTGGGTCTCTCCGGGTAGGCTGCCGGTCGTCTGATACGCCGCCTTCGGGGCGTCGCGAGTGACAAGTTCGTCGGTGATGAAGGTCTGGAACTTTACCGCATCCGCGCCTGCGTCCTTCGCCGCATCGATCAGATCAAAGGCCAGGTTCACGTCGCCGTTGTGGTTGACACCGGCTTCCGCTATGATGAAGGCCGGATCATCCGGCTTTGGCAGACGGGGCTTGGTGGTTTTCATCGCTTCTGCCGGTCCTGGAGCACGAGGTCGGCGAGGTAGAGGTCCCACGGCGTGTCGATATCGATCGAGCGCTCGGGAGGCATGATGTAACCGTAGGTCTTTGTCGGGAACAGCGTGCATTTTTTCAGCAGCACGTCGCGCCGTATGAGATACAGTGCGCCGTTGAGCGCATAGGCTTCCGGCAGCTCCTGGCGCTGCGACTTACGGTCGGTGACGGTGATGAAGTCCGAAATTTTTCCGTCCTGCTCCATCCGCTTTATCCAGTAGGGATGCTGATGTGCCGGGCATACACTGACTGCTGCGTCTGCGTTCTTCTCATAGATCAAACCTACGATTTGTTCGATATCACTGGTCGTGACAAGCGGCGCTGTTGGCTGCATGAGCAGAATCAATTCAGGTCTGACATTCTCGTTGTCGCTGAGCCATTCGACGGCATGGATGAGGGTATCGATCGACGTCGCATTATCCGTCGCCAAGCCGGGCGGTCGGGCGAAGGGTACATCTGCGCCTGCCCGACGGGCGCTGTCGGCAATGGCCTGATCATCCGTGGAAACCACAACCCGGCTGATCTGCGGCGTTGCCAACGCCGTTTCGATACACCAGGTCACCAACGGCTTTCCGGCAACTTTCGCGAGATTCTTGTGCGGCACGCCCTTGGAGCCGCCGCGGGCCGGTATGATGGCGATTGTCTCAATCATCAGAATATCCAGCGGAACGTGCCGTTGTCCTCGACGCCCGGCGGCAAATACTGGGATGCCATCGGTTGCTTCTTGTCGTACATGCAGACAACGATCGCCGTTTCCCGGGCGTTGCGCAGCTGTTTCATCGGTGTAATCGGAAGATTAATAAACGACCGATCCTCGGATTCGTAATCGTATACACTGGTTAGATTAAGACGCCACTCCTGTACACCGAGGAAGGTGATTTCCGCGAGGTCGCCGGCGCCGAGGAAGCCGATGGTGCGGCTACCGTTCCTGGATAGCTCACGGCAGACATCGGCGCTGCGCTTCCGGGCCTCGTGATAAAAATGCATGGAGAACTCAAAAAACTCCATCGTCAACCGCGCCTTCTCCATAATCCCTTTCGGGGTCAGGAAGTAGTCCCAGCGCCGTGAATGAATGACCTTCACGTGCAGCAACCCTTTTTCGACCATCTTTTTAAGGATGTCATGGGCCAGACGCACACTGACATCGAGCTTGCGGGATACCAACCGATTTGTGAGCGTGTGGTCGTGTTCCACATGCTGCAGCAATTTCAAATGGTATAGGTCGTGGTTGTCTATCGCCATGGCAGGATACGATGGAGCGGGGGTGTCGGTGCAATTCGGGGAATCAATCAAGAGGATTTGGCTTTCGCCATCTCGGTCAAACGTAGATTATTCAATGGTATAGCGCGGGAGGGGAGCGGTACGTGTTGTGAATCCGGGCAGGCTTCGCCCGGTCACTTGCAGACCTGGCGGGGGGTGGCGCTATCGGTGTTCATTCAGGATCGGGTGGTCGGCGCAGGTCGACTGTCGCCTCTTTGAATAACGTTACTGACTATAAGGTTACTAAACGTAACGTTATATTCCAAGCATAAAATCGAAAAAGGTTGTGATTCGGGGAAATGAAGCGGGCCGCCGCCATTGGGGGGGGCAGGGGCCCGTCGGGGGGGGGGGCGGTGGGGGGTGAGGGGAGTGTGTGGTGGGGTGGAGG